>NZ_JBAUJB010000356.1:0-38633 GCF_049683355.1 Mycobacterium sp. | reverse complement strand
CCCGTCGGCGTCGCGCACCGCCGCGCCGGTCGGCGTCTCGGCCCTGGCCATCGCGCCGCGGGCCAGCACCACCAGCTTCGCGTCTTCTGGATCCAGCTCGCTCATCGGCGTTCTTCTCCGTCGTCATCGTCGGGATCGGGTTCGACCGGGCTGACCAGTACGGTGCCGATCCTGACCCGCCCCCGCGGGTCGGGCCCGCCTTCGGCGCGCAACCGCATACCGTCCCACGTCACCTCGGCGCCGGGCAGCGGCACCCGTCCGAGTTCGAGCGCGACCAGGCCACCGACGGTGTCGACATCGAGGTCCTCGTCGAACTCCACGTCGTAGAGCTCGCCGAGGTCTTCGATCGGCAGCCGGGCCGAGACCCGGTACTGCCGGTCACCCAGGTCCTCCACCGGCGCGACCTCGTCGGTGTCGTATTCGTCGGCGATCTCGCCGACGATCTCCTCGAGCACGTCCTCGATCGTCACCAGACCGGCGATCGCGCCGTACTCGTCGACCAACAACACCATGTGCACCCGGTCGAGCTGCATCTCACGCAGCAGGGCGTCCAGCGGTTTGGAGTCGGGCACGAACGCCGGTTTACGCATCACGTCCGACACTGCGGTGTCGCGGCCGCCATTGATCGAGTTGTAGGTGCGCTGCACAAGATCCTTCAGATACACGACGCCGACGACGTCGTCGACGTTCTCGCCGATCACCGGGATGCGCGAATGCCCGCTTCGCACCGCCAAAGATGTCGCTTGACCAGCTGTTTTATCACTCTCGATCCACACCATCTCGGTGCGCGGCACCATCACCTCACGCGCCGGGGTGTCCCCCAGCTCGAACACCGACTGGATCATCCGACGTTCGTCGTCGGCCACCACACCACTCTGCTGGGCCAGGTCGACGACCTCGCGCAGCTCGATCTCGGAGGCGAACGGACCGTTGCGGAAACCCCGGCCCGGGGTCAGCGCGTTGCCGATCAACACCAGCAATCGGCTGACCGGAAGCAGCAGCACCGAGATCGCCTGCAGCGGAAGGGCCGTCAGCAATGCGATGGTGTACGCGTTCTGCCTGCCCACCGTGCGGGGCCCGACGCCTATCGCCACGAAGCTGACCACCACCATGATCGCGGCGGCGGCGACCAGTCCCCACGTCACGCCCAAGCCGCCGTCGAGGTAGGCGGCCAGCAGCACCGTCGCGCTGACCTCGCAGGTGATGCGCAGCAGCACGATGAGGTTGATGAAGCGGGGCCGCTCGACCATCACCCTGGCCAACCGGACAGCACCCGGCCGTTCCTCGCGGACGAGTTCGTCGACGCGCGCCATCGACACGGTGCTCAGCGCGGCGTCGATCGCGGCGAACAACCCACCGAACGCGACCAGCACGACGGCGGTGATCAACTGACCGACGGGGCTCACGGTTCGTCGAACAGTCGGGATCTGTCCACCAGGCGGCGGTCCTTCTCGATCTGCCGGTCCTGGTAGTACGCCTCGACCTGGTCGGCCACCCACTCTTCGAGCAGCTGGCGTTGCAGCGCGAACATCTCTTTTTCCTCATCGGGCTCGGCGTGGTCGTAACCCAGCAGGTGCAGCACACCGTGGACCGTGAGCAGGGCCAGCTCCTGACCCAGGGTGTGCCCGGCATCTTCGGCCTGCTTGGCGGCGAACTCGGGACACAGCACGATGTCGCCGAGCATCGAGGGCCCCGGCTCCGGTGAATCGGGCCGGCCGCCGGGTTCGAGTTCGTCCATCGGGAAACTCATCACATCGGTCGGGCCCGGCAGGTCCATCCACCGCATGTGCAGGTCCGCCATCGCGGCGGTGTCCAGCAGCACCATCGACAGCTCGGCAGCAGGATTGACGTCCATCTTGCGGATGACGAACTGGGCGACGCTGATCAGTTCCTGCTCGGAGATGTCGATGCCCGATTCGTTGGCAACCTCGATACTCATGGGGTGCTCCGCTACCGCCTCGATCTGCCGGTGCCGGACGAGCGCCGCGCGGCGCGGTTCATCAGGGTCGGCTCCTCCACCCTCGCGTACGCGTCCACGATCTCGGACACCAGGCGGTGGCGGACCACGTCGGCGCTGGTGAGCTCGGCGAAGTGGATGTCGTCGACATGGTCGAGGATTCGCATCGCCGCGCGCAGCCCGGACGCCGCGCCACCGGGCAGATCGACCTGTGTGATGTCGCCTGTCACAACGATTTTCGAGCCGAAACCGAGCCGGGTGAGGAACATCTTCATCTGCTCGGCGGTGGTGTTCTGCGCCTCGTCGAGGATGATGAACGCATCGTTCAGACTTCTACCACGCATGTACGCCAGCGGTGCCACCTCGATCACTCCGGCGCTCATCAGCTTCGGGATCAGCTCGGGATCCATCATGTCGTGCAGCGCGTCGTAGAGGGGACGCAGATACGGGTCGATCTTCTCACTGAGCGTGCCGGGCAGAAAGCCGAGGCGCTCACCGGCTTCCACCGCCGGGCGGGTCAAAATGATTCGGCTGACCTGCTTGGTCTGCAGCGCGTTGACGGCCTTGGCCATCGCCAGATACGTCTTGCCGGTGCCCGCCGGGCCGATGCCGAACACGATGGTGTGCGCGTCGATCGCGTCGACGTAGCGCTTCTGGTTCAGGGTCTTGGGCCGGATCGTCTTGCCGCGCCGCGACAGGATGTCCAGGGTCAGCACCTCGGCCGGCGACTCGTCGACCGTGCCCGTCAGCATGTCCACGCTGTGGCGCACCGCATCCGGTGTCAGCGTCTGGCCACTGGAGACGACCTCGATCAGCTCGGAGAGCGCCCGCTCGGCCAGCGCCACATCCGCGGGTTCACCGGAGACGGTGATCGCGTTCCCGCGGGCGTGGATATCGGCGTTGAGCAGAGTCTCGAGGGCGCGCAGGTTCTCATCGGAGGAACCGAGCAGGCCCACGATGAGGTCGGGCGGAACAGTCATGCTGCTGCGGACCGACGGCTCAGGCGTGTCCGAGGCGGCGTTCGTCTCGCGGGGGCTCACGTGTGGTTTTCTGCCTGCTTCCTGTGTCTCGACCCGAATCGAAAACCCAGTTTAGCGCCGCCGACCGTCACGTCCCAACGCGTTACGACGGCGGCCCTACCGGCGTCGGCTGCGTCGTCTGCACCGGCCGCGGGCCGGGGGGCCGCAACGGACGTTCGCGCACCACCACCGGCCACCAGAACCATCGGCCCAGCAGAGTGGCGATCGACGGCATCATGAACGCGCGCACGACGAAGGTGTCGAACAGCAGGCCCAGCCCGATGGTGGTACCGACCTGCGCGATCACCCGAAGGTCGCTGACCACCATGGAGGCCATGGTCAGCGCGAAGACCACGCCCGCGAACGTGACCACGCTGCCGGTACCACCGATCGAGCGAATGATGCCGGTCTTGATCCCGGCGCCGATCTCCTCCTTGAACCGGGACACCAGCAGCAGGTTGTAGTCCGATCCGACCGCGATCAGCGCGATGATCGACATCACCAGCACCATCCAGTGCAGCTCGATGCCGACGATGTGCTGCCAGATCAACACCGAGACCCCGAACGAGGCGCCCAACGACAGGATCACGGTACCGACGATGACCAGCGAGGCGACCAGGCTACGGGTCAGCAGCAGCATGACCATCAGCACCAGGCTCAGCGCGGCGAGGACTGCGATCATCATGTCGTAACGGGACCCGTCCGACATGTCCTTGAACGTCGCCGCGGTACCCGCGAGCTGGATCGTCGCGTCTTCCAGCGGGGTGCCCTTGAGCGCCTCGATCGCCGCGATCTTGATGGGTTCGACCCGCGCGAGCGCCTCGGGTTCTGTCGGGTCGCCGCGGTGGGAGACCAGCATGCGCACGGTCTTGCCGTCGGGCGAGAAGAAACTCTCCATCGCCTGTTGGAAGTCCTTGTTCTCGAACACTTCCGGCGGCAGATAGAAGGAGTCGTCGTTTCTGGCCGCATCGAACGACTTCCCCATCGCCGTGGAGTTCTCGCTCATCTCGTCCATCTGATCGTAGAACCCGCCCATGGTGGCGTAGGTCGTCAACATCATGTGACGCATGCTCTCCATGGTCTCGATCATCGGCGGGAACGTCGCGAGCATCTGCGGCAACAGCGTCCGCATCGTCTCCATGTTCACCAGCGCCTTGTCGAACGAGTCGGTCATGGTGCTGATGCCGTCCATCGAGTCGAACAGCGACCGGAACGTCCAGCACATCGGGATGTTGTAGCAGTGCGGTTCCCAGTAGAAGTAATTCCGGATCGGACGGAACTGGTCATCGAAGTTGGCGATCATGTCGCGGACCTGATGGACCGTCTGCTGCATCTCGTTGAAGTCGTCGATCATCACTGTGGTGACGTTCGACAACTGCGTCATCAGCCCGTACATGGTGCGCATCGTTCCGATCGTGCGGGCCAGGTCATCAGCCTGGACGCGCATGTCCTCCATCCGGTCCTGCATCAGCTTCATGTTCTGCTGCTGACCGACGCCCTGCATGCTGATCAGGAACGGGATCGAGGTGTTCTGGATCGGCGCCCCGTCCGGACGGGTCGGGGCCTGCACGCGTGCGACACCCTCGACGCCGAAGACCCGCTTGGTGAGCCGGTCCAACACCAGGAAGTCGGTCGGGTTGCGCAGGTCGTGGTCGGATTCGACGAGGAGGATCTCCGGGCTCATCCGGGACAGCGAGAAGTGTTCCGTCGCAGCCTCCAACCCGGCGTTGGCCGGAATGGACTCGGGGATATAGCGGGTGTCGTCGTAGCTGGTCTGGCAGCCAGGCAGCGCGGCCAACCCGATGAAGGACAACGCCAGCGACGCCACCAGTATCGGTCCGGGCCAGCGGACGACCCGGCCAGAGTGCCCACCCCGCACGGCACATCCATGCTCTGGAAATAGGGCATGCGTGTGAACGACAGGCAGAACATCGAGCCGGCGATGGTCAGTCCCGAGCCCAGCACGACGCGCGCCGTGCCGTGGAACATCTCGTAGTAGGCCTCTTCATGGGTGGCGCCGGCGGTTCGGGCCTCCTGATAGCGGCCGACGAGGAAGATCGCGTAGTCGGTGCCCGCCGCCACCGCCAGCGAGATCAACAGGTTGGTCGCGAACGTCGACAGACCGATCAACTCGTAGTGGGCCAGCGCAGCGACGACGCTTCTGCCAGCCCCAACTGGACGAGGACCACCGCCAGCAGCAGCAGCACGGTCGAGATCGAGCGGTAGAAGAACAGCAGCAGCAGCAGCACCGTGATCACCACGAAGGTGACCATCAGCACGAGGGCCATGCTGCTCTCACCGGCGATGTTGACGTCGGCGGTCAATGGCGCCGGCCCGGTGACATGCACCCGAACCCCGGGTGGCGGCGGTGAATTGGCGACGATGTCCCGGACTGCTGCTACCGCCTCGTTGGACTCGGCCTCGCCCATGTTGCCGGCGAGATTCAGCGTCGCGTACGCCGCTCGGCCGTCCGAGCTCTGTGCGGCTGCCTCGGTCAGCGAATCACCCCACATGTCCTGGATGTTGCGGACATGGTCGGGCGCCGCCTCCAGCTGGTCGATCAGCTGGTCGTAGTAGTCGCGGGCGTCGTCTCCGATGGGCTGTTCGTTCTCGCTCTCCAGGACGATCAACGCGATCGAACCGAGTCGGCCTCCTCGAAGAGCCGGCCCATGTCGGCCATGGCCTGCATCGACGGCGCATTGCTCGGGCTCATCGAGACCGAATGCTCGGCAGCGACGACCTCCAGTTGAGGCACGAGCACGTTGAGGGCAACGAGCAGAAGCGTCCAACCCACGATGATGGGGATCGCGAGCCGTCGGATCCATTGTGCGAGGAACCTCGGTCGGCGCAGCGCCTCGCTGCGGTTGCCGGCGACGTTCATCACGCCGCCTTGGTGAAGCAGTAGATGTAGGCGCTGACGTTGGTGATGGTGCGTTCGTCCTTCACTTCGCCGGCGGCGGTGATCCGGCATCCGATGAAGTCGCCGTTGCCCTGGGCCACGATGTTTCCCGACATCGCCGGTGAGTCGGTCTCGATGTCGATCGACCACGGCAGGGCGGCACCCACAAGCTGGTTGGGGTCACCCTCGGCGTCGACGTAGTTGATGTCGGCGATCGCGCCCGGTTCGCCCCAGACCTCGTAGCGAACCACCTTCGGGTCGGACTTGTTGGAATCCTCGGACATGCTCCCCGCATCGGTCGGCAGCTGCTGTGAGCCGAAGATGCCGCGGATCCGCCACACGCTGAACGCGCCGACGGCGAGCACGATGACCAGAACGAGCGGTAGCCAAGCTCGTGCCAAACGGGTGAGAATCAGAAGTCCTTCGCCCTCGGGTGCATCTTATGGGGTCGTTCAGAAGGGAAGGCTAACCTATCTAATTTTGAGTGGGTGAGCTACCCCCAGGGGGTGTGGTCAGCGCCACCGCGGGGTCAGCACGCCGAGCGCACCCAGCGCCACCGCGGCTGCGGTCGACGTCCGTAACACGGTCGGCCCCAACCGGACCGCGATCGCTCCGGCCTCGGCCAGCTCCGCCAGTTCGGCGTCGGTGATGCCGCCCTCGGGCCCGATCACCAGCGTCAGCGCCTCGGTCTGCGCCAGCGCCACCTCGGTCAGGGGCCGGGCGGCCGACTCGTGCAGCACCAGCACCGTCGCCGGGTCTGCGGCCCGCACCCGATCGATGAGTTCCCCGGTCGACACGACGCCTTCGACGGCGGGGATGCAGGGCCGCCGGGACTGGCGGGCAGCCGAGCGCGCCACCGCCCTCCAGCGCCGCAGGCCCTTCTCGATCTTCGCCGGGCCGTCCCAGCGCGCCACGCACCGCGACGCCTGCCACGCCACGAACGCGTCCGCTCCGACCTCCGTGGCGAGTTCCACGGCGAGTTCGGAACGCTCGGCTTTGGGCAACGCCTGCACCACTGTGATCCCCGGCACCGGAGGCTGTACCTGATGACGTTCCTGCACCCGGGCCGTCAGCCGACCTTTTGCGACGTCCTCGACGACGCAGTGCGCCACTGCACCGGCGCCGTCGCTCAGGTCGAGGTGCTCACCTGGACGGGTTCGGCGCACGTTGGCCGCGTGGAAGCCCTCGTCGCCGTCGACCACCGCGAGCTCGCCGGGCCCGGGCACCGCCTCGACGTAGAACAGGCTGCGCACCGCTGGCCTAGCGGCCGGTGAAGGTTTCGCGCAGCCGGTTGAACAGACCGCCGCCGTGCGACGAGTTGTTGCTGTGGGCGGTGCGCACCTCGGCGGTGCCCTTGGTGCGCTCCTTGAAGGCGCGCAGCAGTTCGACGTCCTCGTGGTCGAGCCGTGACGGGACGACAACATCGATGTGGGCGTGCAGGTTGCCGCGGACACCGGAGCGCAGGTGCGGCATGCCGTGGCCGCGCAGCGTGGTGACCGAGCCGGGTTGGGTCCCGGCGCCGACGGTGATCTCGATGGGCCCGTCGATGATCGCGTCGACGGTGACCGTGGTGCCCAGCGCGGCGTCGACCATCGGCACCGAGATCGTGCAGTGCAGGTCGTCACCGTCGCGGACGAACACGTCGTGCGGCTTCTCGTGGACTTCGACGTACAGGTCTCCTGCGGGTCCGCCACCGGGTCCGACCTCGCCCTGGGCGGCCAGCCGCACCCGCATGCCGTCCCCCACCCCGGCGGGGATCTTCACGCTGATGTCTCGACGGGCCCGTACCCGGCCGTCCCCGGCGCACCGATTACACGGATCCGGGATGACTTCGCCGACGCCACCGCAGACCGGACAGGGGCGGGAGGTCATCACCTGTCCCAGCAGGGAGCGCTGCACGGTCTGGATCTCGCCGCGCCCACCGCAGGTGTCACACGACACCGGCGTGGAGTTTCCGTGGGTGCCCTTGCCCTGGCACAGGTCGCACAGCACCGCGGTGTCGACAGTCACCTGTTTCGTCACCCCGGTCGCGCATTCCTCCAGGTCCAGACGCATCCGCAGCAGGGAATCGGAGCCAGGACGAACCCGCCCGGTCGGTCCGCGCGAGGCGGCACCGCCGCCGAAGAACGCCTCGAATACGTCCCCGAGGCCACCGAAGCCGGAGAATCCGCCGCCGCCACCGGCTGCGGATTCCATCGGATCGCCACCGAGGTCGACGATCCGGCGCTTCTCCGGATCGCTGAGCACCTCGTAGGCGACGCTGATCTCCTTGAACCGGGCCTGCGCGGCCTCGTCGGGGTTGACGTCGGGGTGCAGCTCGCGCGCCAGCTTGCGATAGGCACGTTTGATCTCCGAGTCACTCGCACCGCTGCTCAACCCGAGCAGCCCGTAATAGTCGCGTGCCACGCTCAACCTTCCCACCCGCTGATCCGTCCGAGACGAACACCGATCAGCGGCTACCTAGGACCTCGCCAATATAGAGAGCAACCGCGGCGACATTGGCGATGGTTCCCGGATAGTCCATCCGAGTGGGACCCACCACACCCATGCCGCCGAACACCTTGCCCGAACTACCGTATGCCGTGCTGACCACCGAGGTGCCGGCCATCTGTTCGGCCTCTGTTTCATGGCCGATCCGGACGGTGACCTTACCCGCCTCCTGCTGCGCGGCGAGCAGGCGCAGCACCACCACCTGCTCCTCGAGCGCTTCGAGCACCGAGCGCAGCGAACCCCCGAAATCCGCGGTGTTGCGGGTGAGGTTGGCGGTGCCGCCCAACATCAGCCGCTCCTCGCTGTGCTCGACCAGCGACTCCACCAGCACAGTGGCCGACCTGCCGACCGCGTTGGCGAGACGGCCATGGCCGTTGAGCTGTGAGGCCAGATCGGAGACCGCGATGGAGGCGGCGGCCAGCGGTTTGCCCTCCAACGCCTGCCCGAGCAGGTCGCGCAGCTGGGACAGCTCGACGTCGTCGATGCCGTCGCCGAGCTCGACGATGCGCTGGTCCACCCGGCCGGAGTCGGTGATCACCACCAGCAGCAGTCGCGCCGGCGTCAGCGCCACCACCTCCAGATGCCGCACCGACGACGTCGACAACGTCGGGTACTGCACGATCGCGACCTGGCGGGTCAGCTGGGCGAGCAGCCGCACCGCACGGCGCAGCACGTCGTCCAGATCGACCCCGGACTCCAGGAACTTCAGGATCGCGCGCCGCTCCGCGCTGGACATCGGTTTGACGTTGTCGAGCCGGTCGACGAACTCGCGGTAGCCCTTTTCGGTGGGCACCCGGCCGGAGCTGGTGTGCGGCTGGGCGATGTATCCCTCCGCTTCGAGCACCGCCATGTCGTTCCGCACCGTCGCGCTCGACACCTCGAGGTTGTGTCGCTCGACCAGAGACTTCGAACCGATGGGCTCCTTGGTCGACACGAAGTCGGCAACGATTGCGCGCAACACCTCGAATCGACGATCGTCGGCGCTACCCATTGTTCACCCACCTCTCGTCGGCCGTACCGGTCGACGTTCAGTTTACGGTGATCAGCGGCGGGTTCATTCCGCGGAGCAGCCCGACGCGCCAGACCGTCAGGGGTTAACCTTGGGTTAACCTGGCAGACGGTCCGATATTGCGGGGGCAAAGGGCAGCGAAGGCACGTCGATGATCCGCTTCATCCTGGACAACCTGACGCCCGGCATGTCCCAGATCTTCGGCATGGCCGAAGGGATGCTGAACTTCACCCGGCCGGGTGATCCGGTCGACGTGGTCGTGCACACCCAGGGCCGGCCGATGTCACCGCACGACGAGATGCGCGTCGTGGACGAGAACGGTGACGAGGTGCCCGCCGGTCAGGAGGGCGAACTGCTGGTACGTGGGCCCTACACCCTCAACGGCTACTACCGGGCCGCCGACACCACCGCCCGCTCCTTCTCCCCCGACGGCTTCTACCGCACCGGCGACCGGGTGCGCATCTTCGCCGACGGTCCGCGGGCCGGCTACGTGGAGGTGACGGGCCGGATCAAGGATGTGATCCACCGCGGCGGTGAGACCGTCTCGGCAACCGACCTCGAAGACCATCTACATACCCACCCGGCGATCCACTCGGCGGCCGTGGTCGCCCTGCCCGACGATTATCTGGGCGAGAAGATCTGTGCCGCAGTGATCTTCAGCGGCAAGCCGGTCACGTTGGCGGAGCTGAACGCGTTCCTCGACGAGCGAGGCGCATTGACTCACGCGCGGCCGGATGTACTCGTACCGATGAGGTCGCTGCCCACCACCGCCGTCGGCAAGGTCGACAAGAAGGTCGTGGCGCAGATCACGACGACGTGAGCCGAAGTCGAAGGCAGCGGGCACGTTTGATCGGCCCGCCGCCCGGCAATCTGCGTGTGTGGAGACGCCGACTGCCGTCCTCAGTCAGACAACCTACTCACGAGGTGAAGAGATGCCTTCAGACCGGGCTCCCTCAGCCGGCACGCTGGACGCGTTGACCCGCGACATCGACCAGCTCCGCCGGGAACTCGACGCAGCGCAGCAGCAGTGGTCACCGTGGATCGACCGAGTCGCGCCCCCACGACGCCAGAGCGCGGTGAACATGGCCCATTACTGGGCCATACGTCAGCACGATCTGCGTGACCTGCAGACCCGGCTGGCAGAGGTGGGACTGTCGTCGCTGGGCCGCTCGGAACCTCACGTACGACGCACCCTCGACCTCGTCGCCGCGGCGCTGTGCGCCCTGCAGGGCCGCCAGCAACCGGCACACGCCGACGACGCGATCGGGGTGAGGGAGGGTCACGACATACTGCAGCAGCGCACCGAGGACCTGCTGGGCACCCATCCCGGCAAGCGATCGGTCCGGATCATGGTCACCCTTCCGACCGAAGCGGCGGAGAACGACCGACTGGTCAGCGATCTGGTGGCGCACGGCATGGACGTCGCGCGGATCAATTGCGCCCACGATGGACCCGAAGAATGGCGCGCGATGGCGGCCCACGTGCGATCCGCCGCCGGAGAACACGGCAGAACCTGCACGGTCGCCATGGATCTCGCGGGCCCGAAGTTGCGAACCGGCCCGCTCGAACCCGAGGACGCACACCTGCTGTTGGGTGCCGGTGACCGGCTGAGGCTGACTCGAGATGTCGAACCGGCACCTGTCGACGACCACCGGATCGGCTGCATCCTGCCGCAGGTGTTCGACCACGCCGAGGCGGGTCATCGCATCTACTTCGATGACGGGAAGTTGGGAGGAGTCGTGGAGTCCGTCGACTCCGAGAGCCTGGACGTCCGCATAGACCATCCGGCACACGAAAAGGCGAAACTCAAACCGGGCAAAGGCATCAACGTTCCGGACACCGACCTGCACATATCGGCGATCACCGACAAAGATCTCGATGACCTGTCCACCGTCGTCGACATCGCCGACGTCGTCGAAGTGTCCTTCGTCCGCGACCCCGCGGATGTGCAGCGCCTCCTCGACGAGCTCGAGCGACGCCACGCATCCGATCTGGGCGTGGTGGTGAAGATCGAAACCAAGCCGGCGTTCGAGAAACTGCCGCAGATCTTGATGACCCTCATGCAACGCTTACGCGCTGGAGTGATGATCGCTCGAGGCGACCTCGCCGTCGAGGTCGGCTACGAACGGATGGCCGAGCTTCAAGAGGAGATGCTGTGGCTGTGTGAGTCCGCGCATGTGCCGGTGCTGTGGGCGACACAAGTGCTGGAGAAGCTCGCCAAGAAGGGCCAACCGACCCGCGCCGAGGTGTCGGACGCCGCGATGGGAGTGCGCGCCGAATGCGTGATGCTCAACAAGGGTCCATACATCACCGACGCGGTCAGCACACTGGACAGCATTCTGTCCCGGATGGAAGCACATCGCTACAAGAAAAACCCCCTGCTGCGCACACTCACCTCGTGGCGGCCCGACGCGGCCACGTTGATCAGTACCTGACGGTCAGGACACCTGCGAAACATCTTGCGGGGTGAGCAGTTCGACGATGCGTGCGGTCACGGCAGCCGCCGTGGGGTGCTCCCACAACAGGGTCGGCGGCAGCGCCAGGCCGGTGCGCTTCTCCAGGGAGCGGCGTAGCGCGACGGTCATGATGGAGTCGACACCGGTCTCGACCAGCGGGATGCGCGCGTCGACGTCGCCCGCCGACAGACCGAGCTCATGGGCCACCGCCTCGACGACCTGCTGGGCCACCCACTCGTCGACGTCGGCGTCACCCGGCCCCACCACCACGCCACCGGCGTCCACCCCCTGCTGCTCCTTCGGCACCACGTCGGCAAGGATCGGCACCGCGGCCGCGCCTGGGAGAACCGGCAGCACAACAACATTGGGGTCTCCGGTGCGCATCGCCGAATCCAGGGCCCGCAT
Source organism: Mycobacterium sp. (assembly GCF_049683355.1). GTDB lineage: Bacteria > Actinomycetota > Actinomycetes > Mycobacteriales > Mycobacteriaceae > Mycobacterium. Next base: position 26,398 of record NZ_JBAUJB010000356.1, on the reverse strand, counting down.
CGCGTCGTCGGCTCCGATCGTGCCCTTGCCCAGCGCTTCCAATTGGGCCGCCACGAATCCCGAGGTGGAACCCATCCCCAGGCCGCGCCAGGCCGTCCACGCGACGGCCACTGTCCGGTCGCCACGACGGCGTCGGTGCTGCGCGGCCGCGTCGAGGAATGCGTTGGCGCACGCGTACGCTCCCTGACCCGGGAATCCGGCCAGATACCCGCACGACGAGTACAGCACCATCCAGTCGAGCCGACCGGGCGGGAACAACTCGTGCAGGGCCAGGGTGCCCGCGACCTTGGGGTTCATCGCGGCCCGGAGGTCTTCGGGCGTCGTATTGAGCAGCAGGGCACCGGCTTCCACGCCCGCGGCGTGCACGACACCGCGGACCGCGGGCAGCTCCCGCAACACCGTACGCAGCCGCTCGATCGCGCCGTCGGCCGCGATGTCGATCGCCGCGACGTGCACCGACACCCCGCGTTCTTCGAGCGCCGACACCGTGCGAACCAGTTCGGACGGGGTCCCGGACCACTGTTCGCGGGGCGGCATGCCCGAGCGGGACAGCAGCACGAGGCGACGAGCGCCGAGGTCGGCGAGGCGATGTGCGATGCGCAGGCCGAGGGCCCCGGCGCCACCGGTGATCAGATACGTTCCACCCGGGCTGCACGTTATCGGGGTGTCGGTGCCCGGGTGCGCATGGGCGAGCCGCGCAGTCAGTGCGACACCGTCGCGCACCACCACGACCCCGTGACCGTGCAGTGAGGCCAGCACACCGACGGGCAGCGGGCCGTCCGAGAGGTCGAGCACCCCGCCCCACAGCTGCGGATGCTCGGCCACGGCAACCCTGGCCATGCCCCACAACGGCGCGTGCACCAGGTTCTCGCCCTCGTGCACGTGCCGCGTCAACACCCAGACCCGCGCCGCGGAACCGTTGTGGTGCAGATGCTTCAGCGTCTGCAGCACCATCTCCGCGGCTGCTTCGGGGGTCCGGTCCGCGGGCGGTAGCACCAGCACGACCGTTCCCGCCGGCTGATCGCCTGGCAGGAGATCGGGCTCGGCGTACCTGCGGCTCGGGATCTCCGCGGCGGCGAGGTCGTGCTGCAGCGGGCCCAGTTCGTCGTCGACCCCGCCGACCAGGACGACGCCGGCTGGGCGGTCCTCCGGGCGGTACGGCGTCGAGTGCCATGCCAACTGGTGAAGCATCCGCGACGGGTCCCCGCCCGCCGAGTTCTCCAGCTCTTCGAACGTCATCGCGGTGATCACGGCCCGCACCGCACCGGACTCGTCGGCGATCGAAACGTCGGTGGTGGTTCCCTCCCTGCGGCGCACGTGCAGCTGCGCCACCGCCGGCGGTTCCCCACAGACGTGCACGCGCGCGATCCGTGCGGGCATCCGCAGCCGCGGCGGTCCGTCGAACACGTCGACGCCGCCGACGTCGCGGCGTCCAGCAGTCCGGCCCAGGTGCTCGGCTTCGAGCCGTCCGGTTCAGCCGACACCCGCGCGGTGAGTCCCCGGTCGCCGCACCGTAATTCGAGCACCTGCCAGCCGAATCCCATCGCGGCCACCACGGCGCTGCTGTGGGGAGCCAGGCGTCGTCGGAATCGTCGGCTGTCAGGCGTGACGACAGACGCAACGAGCGGTCCTGCAGGACCACCTGGATGTCGCGCTCCGGCGTGCGCAACCGCACGTCGGTCAGATCGCCACCGGCTGCGGTCAGAAATGTGTTGAGCAGCACCGCCGCCGGCACGATCTCGGTGTCCTGTACCGGGTGGTCCCCGGGATAGGGCCGGTTCGCCATGTCCAGCCGCGTCTGCCAGACCTGCGCAGGCACCGCGCCCGCCACCTCGACGACCCCGCCGAGCAGCGTGTGCGACGCGACATCGTGCAGGGCGCGAACGCCCGGCGGCGGCGTCGGAGTGCGCCAGAACCGGCGATGCTGCCACTGCGTGCCGGGTAGGTCCGCGGCCCACGCAGCCGTTGTGGTGAGCCCGTGGGCGACCGGCGCCCCGTGGCAGTACAACGCCCCGATTGCCGCGCCGATCGCCCGGCGCTCGGGCTGATCGCGGCGCAGCACCGGCACCACCGCGTGCTCGGTGGCCTTGCCGTGCAGCAGCGTCTCGACGATCGAGTGGCACACCACCGGATGGGCCGACACCTCCAGGAACAGCCGATACCCGTCCTGGGCCGCGGCCTGTACCGCCTCGGCGAAGCGCACCCGGCCCCGGAGATTGGCCACCCAGTAGTCCGGACCCCGCGGCGCCGTCGACCGCGGGTCGGTCAGCGCGGTGGTGTAGAGCGGCACCCGGGCCGCAGCGGGCGCGGGCAGCCCACCGACAAGCCGGGCGAGCTCTGCGGTCAGCAGATCCATTGCGGGGCTGTGGAATGCCACGTCGGTGTTGACCCGGCGCACCATCGTGCCGTCGTCGGTCCACGCCCGGACCACCTCGTCGACCGCCAGCAGCTCGCGCCCCATGCCCGCCCAGTGCGATCCGTGGCCCGAGAAGACCCACACCGCACCGTTTTCCGCTCCGGGCACCACCGAACCGGTCACCACCCGGGAGTCACGGACCTGCAGCGCCATCGCGTCCAGCGCGTCGATGACGGCGTGCCCGGCGTTGGCGTCGGTGAGACCGTCGGTCACCACCGCGGCGCGGACCGGCTCATGCGAGCGGCGCGTCCACATCGTCGCTGCAACGTGGTCGACCGCGAACTCCGCGGTCCGCAGATGCTCGGCCAGCGCCGACGCGTGGTGGGTGAGTCGGGACTCGGATCGTGCCGACAGTGGCATGACGACCGCCCGCCCCGGCGCCTCCGGGGGGCGCGCAGCGGCGGGAGCCTCCTCGATCAGCACGTGGGCGATCGTGCCGCCGTAGCCGTAACTGCAGACCGCGGCCCGGCGCGGGTCGGCGCCGCGCGGCCAGGGCGCGACCTCGGTCGGGACCCGCAACCCGCTCGCGGCCCAGTCGACCGCGGAGGTCAGCGTGTGCACACCCGCGGTGGGCGGCAGCAGTTCGCGGTGCATCGCCAGCGTCGCCTTGATCAGCCCGACGACCCCCGCGCCGCCTTCGAGGTGACCGGTGTTCGGCTTCACCGAGCCGACTGCACACGGATCGGCGGCGCGGCCCGCTCCGTAGACGGCGGCCAGGGCACCGACCTCCACCGGATCGCCGGTGGGGGTTCCGGTGCCGTGGGCCTCGATGTAGCCGACGCTGGCGGGGTCGACACCGGAGGACCGGCACGCCAGCCGGAACAGATCCTGCTGGGCCTCGCCGTTGGGAGACATGATGCCGACGGTTCGACCGTCCTGGGCCACCGCGCCCCTCGAACCACCGCGAGCACCCGGTCACCGTCACGCAGGGCGTCGTCGAGTCGCTTCAGGACGACCACCCCGGCACCCTCCCCGCGGCCGTAGCCGTCGGCGGACTCGTCGAACGTCTTGCAGCGCCCGTCGGGGGAGGTCGCCCCGGCGACGTCGAGCACCCTCGTCAACCCAGGACCGATGAGCGCGCTGACACCGCCGGCGAGCACAAGCGACGTCTCGCCGTCGCGCAGCAGTTGGCACCCCTGGTGCACGGCAACCAACGACGCCGCGCACGCGGCGTCCAGCGCGACGCTCGGGCCACGGAGGTCCAGCAGGTGCGAGACCCGGTTGGCCACCCCGCACAGGGAGGTGCCGATCCCGGTCCACGCCTCGATGCCGGCGAGATCCTCCATGATGAGCTTGCCGTAGTCATCGGAGTTCACGCCCATCAACACCGCGGTGTCGCTGCCGGCCAGCGACCGCGGCGGGATCCCCGCATACTCCAGCGCCTCCCAGGACACCTCCAGCGCCAACCGCTGCTGCGGGTCCATCAGCTCGGCCTCTCGCGGGGACACCCCGAAGAACTCGGCGTCGAAACCCGGCAGATCGTCGATGAAGGTGCCCCACGGTGTGGTGTCACGCAGCACCGCCGCGTTGCGCGGATCGCGGTGCAGGTAGGGCTCCCACCGCTCGGCGGGCACCTGTCGCACGGCGCTGCCCCCGGCGAGGAGGAACGACCAGAACTGTTCGGGTGTGGTGATGGCGCCCGCCAGCCGGCAACCGATACCGACGATGGCGATCGGCGCGTGGGCGGTCAGTTCCACGGCTGGGTCGCCGCGGCGACAACCGGCCCAATGATGTGGTTAGCCTCTCCTAAGCCCAGCTTCGGCATGCCGGACATCCTGGCACACCCGTCGCCCGGACAGGGAGGTACGTGGCCCGGCTCTCACCCGGGGCGGCGGCTGCGCGCCGACGTCGCCGGGATCGATCTCGACCGCATAGGACGTGATGCGCGGATCTTGTCGCCCTCGAACTCGTAGATCGCGCAGCTCGCCACCGCCGTGACCCCGTCGGGCCGGACGTACCGGACGACGGTGTCCACGGCGACGACGTCGGCACCGGCCGCGGTCACACAGCGGTCGAACTCCATCGACGTGCCCTCGAGACTGTCGAGGGTCTCCTGGCAGGTGCGTCGCACCGCGTCGGCACCCTCGAGCACCATGTAGCCGACGATCGTCCACTTCACATCAGTGGCGAGGTGGCCCAGCGCGTCCTGAAACCGGTGCTCGGAGAACGCGCGGCCGACGGCGCCGGGGTCGAATGCCATGCAGGGACCGTAGCGCCCCGGACCCGGGGCACGGTAAGAGTAGAGGCATGAAGCTGTCTGGGATCGGCCTGTGGAGTTCGCAACTGCGCTACGGAAATCCGGCGGAGGCGGCCGAAACCGCCGGAGAACTCGATGAACTGGGTTTCACAGCGCTGTGGATTCCCGATGTGGGCGGTCCGGTCCTGGACTCGGTGGACAACCTGCTGTCGGCCACCGACAAGACGGTGATCGCCACGGGCATCCTCAACCTCTGGATGCACGACCCGGCGGAGGTCGCCGCGCGTTACGCCACGCTGACCGACACCCACGGTGAGCGGTTCCTGCTGGGCATCGGGGTGAGCCACGCCCCGCTGATCGATTCGAAGGAGCCGGGCCTGTACCGCAAGCCGTTGGCCGCGACGAAGAAGTTCCTCGACGGCATCGACAGCTCGCCGCAGCCGGTGCCGACCGCCAACCGCGTGCTGGCCGCGCTGGGCCCGAAGATGCTCGAGCTGTCGGCCGCCCGGGCCGGCGGCGCGCATCCGTATCTCAGTACCCCCGAACACACCCGCACCGCGCGCGAGGTTCTCGGTGAGGGCCCGATGCTGCTGCCGGAGCAGACCGTGATGCTGACCGACGACAAGGATCAGGCGCGTGCCGTCGGAACCGAGTGGCTGCGTTCGTATCTCGCGCTGCCGAACTACGCCAACAACCTGCTGCGGTCAGGCTTCAACGAAGACGATGTGGCCACGGTCAGCGACCGGCTGTTCAACGCCCTCATCGCCTGGGGTGACGAGGATGCAGTCGCGGCCCGGATCGCCGAGCACCGTGACGCGGGCGCCGACCACGTCTGCCTGCAGGTGCTCACCGCCGATCCCCAGGAGTTCCCCCGTGAGCAGTGGCGCCGGCTGGCGGCCGCGCTGCTGTAGCGCCGTCACGCCAGCAGGTCGCGCACCACCGCGTCGGCCAGCAGCCTGCCGCGATCGGTGAGCACCAGCCGCTCACCTTCGGTGCGCAGCAGCCCGTCGTGGATCGCACGCACCGCGTGGTCGTGCTCGCCTGCGGACAACACCGCCACCGGCAGCCCCGACCGCAGCCGCACCCGCAGCATCACGTCCTCGACGTGCGCGGTGTCGACGTCGAGCCGTTCGAAGTCCGCGACGGGCAACCCGCCGCCGCTGAGCGCTTCGGCGTAGGCGTTGGGATGCTTGACGTTCCACCACCGGGTGGAGTCGACGTACCCGTGTGCGCCCGGTCCGGCGCCCCACCATTCGCCGCCGTCCCAGTAGCCGAGGTTGTGCCTGCACTCCCCTCCCGGCCGCGCCCAGTTCGACACCTCGTACCAGTCGAGACCGGCGTCGGCGAGGCGACGGTCGAGCAGTTCGTAACGCCGGGCCAACACGTCGTCGTCGGGTGCGGGCATCTCACCGCGGCGCACCCGTCGGGCCAGTGCGGTGCCATCCTCGACGATGAGCGCGTAGGCCGAGACGTGGTCGACGCCGGCAGCCAGGGCGGCGTCGGCCGACCGCAGCAGATCGTCGTCGGTCTCCCCCGGTGTGCCGTAGATGAGGTCGATGTTGACGTGGTCGAAGCCGGCCGCGGCGGCCTCACCCGCCGCGTCGAGCGCACGGCCCGGCGAATGCACCCGGTCCAGCGCGGCGAGCACGTGCGGCGCCGTCGACTGCATGCCCAGCGACACCCGGGTGAACCCGGCGGCGCGCAGTGCGGCGAAGAACGCCGGCGACGTCGACTCCGGGTTGGCCTCGGTGGTGACCTCGGCGCCGGGGGCGAGCGGCAGGTGCTCGCGGACCGCGTCCAGCACGGCCGTCAGCCCCGCCGCGCCCAGCAACGACGGGGTGCCGCCCCCGACGAAGACGGTCTGCACGGGTGGCGCGGCGCCGAGGTGCATCGATGCCAACCGCAGCTCGTCACGTAGCGCGGCCAACCAGCCTTCCGGGTTCCCGCCCCCCAGCTCGGCCGGGGTGTAGGTGTTGAAGTCGCAATAGCCACAGCGTGTCGCACAGAACGGCACGTGCACGTAGACGCCGAAAGGACCTGACGGGCGACCGACACCCGCGGTCAGCCGCGGCAGCAAGCTCTGGTCCAGTACCGTCACCGGACCAGTCTCCCAGAGCCGCGCCGGCTCGTCGTGACCGCAGATTTCGCCCGGTTAGGGCCGGTGGCGGCATCCGTGGCACAATTGGTTCCGTGACTGCAGCCCACAGCCTCTCCCGCAGGGTCTCGCTGGTGGCGCGCCTTCATGTCGACTTCAAGCGCGTTTGTTCTTCTTGCTGTCTGTCTTGACCTCGTAGAATCTGCCCACCTGAACTTCAGCTGGCCGCCGGATCTGCGCCGCCGGACAGCCACCGGTGAGAACGCGCGATCCGCCACGCCGGCTCCGACGAGGAGCACGACCCGATGACCACCGCACCCAACACATCTGCCGGCACGCCGGGGCTCGCAAAGCCCGCCAAGCCCGTCAAGCGACCCCGCGGCGAAGGCCAGTGGGCGCTCGGCTACCGCGAGCCGCTCAACCCCAACGAACAGTCCAAGAAGGACGACAACCCCCTCAACGTGCGCGCCCGCATCGAGGACATCTACTCGAAGAACGGCTTCGAGAGCATCGACAAGGGAGATCTGCGCGGCCGGTTCCGCTGGTGGGGGCTCTACACCCAGCGCAAGCCCGGCTACGACGGCACCTGGACCGGTGACGAGAACACCGACATGCTCGAGGACGAGTTCTTCATGTTGCGGGTCCGCAGCGACGGCGGCGCGCTGACCACCGCGGCGCTGCGCACCCTCGGCGGCATCTCCACCGAGTTCGCACGCGACACCGCCGACATCTCCGACCGGCAGAACATCCAGTACCACTGGATCCGCGTCGAGGACATGCCCGAGGTCTGGCGTCGCCTCGACGAGGTGGGTCTGCAGACCACCGAGGCGTGTGGCGACTGCCCGCGCGTCGTGTTGGGTTCGCCGTTGGCGGGTGAGTCCCTCGACGAGGTGATCGACGGCACACCCGCGGTGGACGAGATCGTCAGGCGCTACATCGGCAAGAAGGAGTACTCCAACCTGCCGCGCAAGTTCAAGACCGCGATCTCGGGCCTTCAGGATGTGGTGCACGAGGTCAACGACGTCGCCTTCATCGGCGTCGAGCATCCCGAGCACGGTCCCGGGTTCGACCTGTGGGTGGGCGGCGGCCTGTCCACCAACCCGATGCTGGGCCAGCGGGTCGGCGCCTGGGTGCCGCTCGACGAGGTTCCCGACGTGTGGGAAGGCGTGGTCAGCGTGTTCCGCGACTACGGCTACCGCCGCCTGCGGGCCAAGGCCCGGCTGAAGTTCCTGATCAAGGACTGGGGCGTAGAAAAATTCCGTGACGTGCTCGAAACCGAGTACCTGAAGCGTCCGCTGATCGACGGCCCGGCTCCCGACCCGGTGACCCGGCCCGTCGACCACGTCGGCGTGCAGAAGCTCCGCAACGGGCTCAACGCCGTAGGGGTGGCCCCGATCGCCGGCCGGGTGTCCGGCACCATCCTGTCCCAGGTCTCCGACCTCGCCGAGGCCGCGGGCAGCAACCGGGTCCGGTTCACGCCATACCAAAAGCTCATCGTGCTCGATGTGCCCGACGATCGTCTCGATGAGCTGCGCGCCGGTCTGGACGCGCTCGGTCTGCCGTCCACCCCGTCGCACTGGCGGCGCAACCTGATGGCCTGCACGGGCATCGAGTTCTGCAAGCTGAGCTTCGCCGAAACCCGTAAGCGCAGCCAGACGCTGGTACCGGAGCTCGAGAAGCGGCTGGAGGACATCAACTCCCAGCTCGACGTACCGATCACCATCAACATCAACGGCTGCCCGAACTCCTGCGCGCGCATCCAGGTCGCCGACATCGGCTTCAAGGGTCAGATGATCGACTCGGACGGAGACGGCGCAGTCGAGGGCTTCCAGGTCCACCTGGGCGGCAGCCTGGGTCTGGACAGTGGTTTCGGCCGCAAGTTACGGCAGCACAAAGTCCTGTCCAGCGAGCTCGGTGACTACATCGACAGAGTTGTTCGCAACTTCGTGAAACAACGCGAGCATGGTGAGCGTTTCGCTACGTGGGCACTACGAGCAGACGAGGCGGACCTTCGATGAGCGCTTGCGCGAAGAGCGGAGTATGAGGTGACGGACGTGATTGTGGACACGGATCTGCAGGAACTGGCGGAGCGCGGCGCGGCCGAACTCGGGGAGGACGCCAGCGCAGCGGACCTGCTGCGTTGGACCGACGAGCACTTCGGTGACAATTACATCGTCGCGTCCAACATGCAGGACGCGGTGCTGGTCGATCTGGCAGCGAAGGTTCACCCCGGGGTGGACGTGCTGTTCCTCGACACCGGCTACCACTTCGTGGAGACGATCGGCACCCGCGACGCGGTCGAGGCGGTCTACGACGTCAACGTCGTCAACGTGCGTCCCGAGCTCACCGTCGCCGAACAGGACTCGGTGCACGGAAAGGACCTCTTCGCCCGGGACGCGGCGGCGTGCTGCCGGATGCGCAAGGTCGAACCGCTGGGCAAGGCGCTGAAGAACTACTCCGCGTGGGTGACCGGCATCCGTCGGGTGGAGGCACCCACCCGCGCCAACGCTCCGTTGATCAGCTGGGACAAGGCTTTTGGCCTGGTGAAGATCAACCCGCTGGCGGCGTGGAGCGACGAGGACATGCAGAGCTACATCGACAGCAACGGCATCCTGGTCAATCCCCTGGTCTTCGAAGGCTATCCGTCGATCGGCTGCGAACCCTGCACGGCCAAGCCGCTCGAGGGTGCAGATCCGCGCAGCGGCCGCTGGGCCGGCCAGACCAAGACCGAATGCGGGCTGCACGCGTCGTGACTATGCGGATCCCCGCCCACCCCCCGCTGCGGATTCCCACCCACCCCCCGCTGGTCCTGACCGCGCACCCCCCGCTGGTCCTGACCGCGCACGGCAGCGCCGACCCGCGCTCGGCGGCAACCGTGCGCGCGGTCGCCGACTCCATACGTCGGCTCCGGCCGAACCTGGATGCGCGAGTTGCGTTCTGTGAGCAGAACTCTCCGAATCTGCGCGACGTGCTCGCGACCGTGACGCACGGCGGAGCGGTGGTCGTCCCGCTGCTTCTCGCCGACGCCTACCATGCCCGGGTCGACATCCCGGCGATGATTGCCGAATCCGGTGCCGATGCCCGCACGGCCGCGGTGCTCGGTGAGGACGACCGGCTGATCCATGTGCTACGCCAGCGGCTCGAGCACGCCGGGGTGTCGAGGCTGGATTCCGGCGTCGGGGTGCTGGTGACCGCGGTGGGGTCGTCGCGGCCTCAGGCCAACGAACGCACCGCCGTGGTGGCGCGTGAGCTGACGCTCACGACGCGCTGGACGGCCACAACGGCCTTCGCGACAGGACCGCAGCCCACGCTGGCGCAAGCGGCCGAGGAGCTGCGTGGGCGGGGGGCGACCCGGCTGGTCGTCGCGCCCTGGTTCCTGGCCCACGGCCGCATCACCGACCGGGTGGCGAACTTCGCACTTACACAGGGCATTCCGATGTCTTCCCCGCTGGGTGCACATCGCCAGGTGGCCGAGACGGTGCTGGACCGCTTCGACGCTGCGGTCACCATCCGGATGGCCGCTTAGCCGACGTCGGTGACTCCGTGGTGATCAAGTTACCCGCAGACGCCGCAGACCTGCTCGGTGAAGGGCCGACACCAACGCGCCGGTTGACCGCGCAGGTCCGCTCGATCGAACGCCGAGTGCCGGCGTCGGTGTACGTCACCGTCGACGTCGGCAACGGGTGCGACGATGACCAGCCCCTGGGTGGTGGCCCTGATCACCGTCGTGCTGATCGCCTCGAGCGCGTTCTTCGTTGCCGTGGAGTTCGCATTGATCGCCGCGCGGCGAAGCCGCTGGAAGACGCCGCGGCCACCAGCGCCTCCGCCAGGGCGGCACTGCGCAGTGCCAGCGAACTGTCCCTGCTGCTCGCCGGGGCGCAGCTCGGCATCACCGCCTGCACGCTGCTGCTGGGCGCGATCACCAAACCCGCAGTCCACTACGCGATCACACCGCAGCTGGACAATCTCGGTGCCACGACGTGGGTGGCCGACATCGGCGGCTTCGTACTCGCCCTGGCGATCGTCACGTTCCTGCATCTGGTGATCGGCGAGATGGCCCGAAGTCTTGGGCGATCGCCCACCCGGAACGATCGGCGACGATGCTGGCGTTGCCGATGCGGGGGTTCATGTTCCTCACGCGGCCGCTGCTACGCGTGCTCAACCACGCCGCCAACTGGTGCCTGCGCCGCGTGGGTGTCACCCCGGTGGACGAATTGGCCGACAGCCAGGACCCCGACGCGCTTCGCCAGCTGGTGGAGCATTCGGCGACCGTCGGCACACTGGACGAGCGTTACCACGCCAACCTGACCAGTGCGCTGGAACTCGAGGCGCTCACCGTCGGGCAGCTGGCCGGTCGTGACGCCGAATACAGCTCCGTCGGGCCGATGCCACGCCGTCGCAGATCCAGGAAACCTCCCAGAAGACAGGGCATCTGCGGTTGTTGGTCCGCGACGGCGGGGCCACTGTCGGCGTCGTTCACGTCCGTGACAGCCTGTCCGCGTCGGGACGCGCACGGGACCTGATGCGCCCGGTGCTCACGCTGCCCGAGAAAACACCGGTCTACGAGGCGCTGCGGCTGATGCGAGAGACCCGCAATCACCTGATCGTGGTCGATGGCCCCTCGGGGCGAGGCCTGTTGACACTGACCGACCTGTTGCACCGGCTGCTACCGACCCAGGCGGCCTGACACTCAGCCCGGCGCGGCCGCCGTGGTGCCGCCGGCCAGCTCCGGCACCCGGGTGGCTCGTACGTAGACGGTGTCCCCCTCGTTGAGGCTCAGTGCCTCGGCGTCACCACGGGTGATCTGCGCGGTGAACGGGGCCTGCGTCGCGGCGTTGATGAGTTCGACTCGGACTTCGAAGCCCAGCAGCACGATTCGGTCGACTGTCGCCCTGGTGACCCCGGCGGCCTGCAGGGACTGGTCACTGGCGGCGACGGCCATCTCCGGGCTGAGTCCCACGCGGATGTCGTGCGGCCGAACCAGCACGCCGTTGAGGGTGGACACCGCGCCGAGAAACGACATGACGAACGCGTTGGCGGGGGTGTCGTAGACCTCGGCGGGGGAACCGACCTGTTCGATGCGGCCCTTGTTGAGCACCGCGATCCGGTCGGCGACGTCGAGTGCCTCCGACTGGTCATGCGTCACCAGCACGGTGGTGACGTGTACTTCGTCGTGCAGACGGCGCAACCAGGCCCGCAGATCCTCGCGGACCTTGGCGTCCAGCGCGCCGAACGGTTCGTCGAGCAGCAACTCCTTCGGGTCGACGGCCAGTGCGCGGGCCAGCGCCATGCGCTGGCGCTGGCCGCCGGAGAGCTGGTTGGGGTAGTGTCCCTGGAAACCGGCCAGCCCACCACTTCCAGCAGATTGTCGACCTTCTCCTTCACCTCGGCTTTCGGCTTTCGCCGGATCTTCAGCCCGAACGCCACGTTCTCCCGCACCGTCAGGTGCTTGAACGCGGCGTAATGCTGGAACACGAAGCCGATCCCGCGTTTCTGCGGCGGGATATGGGTGACGTCGCGGCCGTTGATCGTGATGGTGCCGCTGTCGGGCTCGTCGAGGCCGGCGATCGCACGCAGCAGCGTCGACTTCCCGGAACCGCTGGGGCCCAACAGCGCTGTCAGCGATCCCGCCGGCACGACGAAGTCGATGTCGTCCAGCGCGGCGAAGTCGCCGTAGCGCTTGTTGGCGCCCTTCACTGTGATCGCGTACGTCATGGCCGTCTGACTCCAGAACCCTTCGTCGCTCTCATTGTGCGGCCCGGGTGCGACGAGCATCGAGAACGACCTGTGCGACGAGCACCAGGACCGCCACCGACATCAGCAGCGTCGAGAGGGCGTAGGCACCGTATTCGGCGCCCCGGTTGTACCGGTCTGCCACCAGCAGCGTCAGGGTCTGCGACTGCCCCGGCAGGTTCGCCGCCACCATCAGCACCGCACCGAACTCCCCCAGCGTGCGGGCGACGGTCAGCACGATGCCGTAGGTCAGACCCCACCGGATGGACGGCAGCGTGATGCGCCAGAACGTCTGCCACCACTGTGCGCCCAGTGTCGCCGACGCTTCCTCCTGGTCGGTACCCAACTCGTGCAGCACGGGTTCGACCTCACGGATCACGAACGGCACCGTGACGAAGACGCTGGCGAGCACGATGCCCGGCAGGCCGAAGATGACCGTGATTCCGAGGTCGTTCTGCACGAAGCCGAACAGCCCGTCGGACCCCCACAACAGGATCAACGCCACACCCACGACGACCGGCGACACCGCGAAAGGCAGGTCGATGACCGCCTGCAGGACACTTTTGCCACGGAAGCTGTTGCGCGCCAGAACCAGTGCGGTCGGGACACCGAACAGCACGTTGAGCGGCACCACGATCGCGACGACGAGCAGCGACAACTGCAACGCCGAGATGGCCGCGGGCGTGGAGATCCAGTCGAAGAACACCCCGAGCCCCGGTGACAGCGTCCGCCACAGGATGAGCCCGACCGGCACGGCCACCAGAACCCCGATGTAGCCCAACGCGAGCCACCGCAGCAGACGGCGGGTCGACGGCGACAGCGTCATGCGGCCAGCTCCTGCCGCTTGGCCACCTTGGCTCCGACAGCGCGCAGGATGAACAACAGGAGGAACGAAATCGACAGCAACACAATCGAGATGGCGGCGGCGCCGACCTGGTCGTCGTTCTCGATCAGTGTCCGGATCCACTGCGAGGACACCTCGGTCTCGCCGGGGATGGCGCCGCCGATCAGCACCACTGAACCGAACTCGCCGATGGCCCTGGAGAAGGCCAGCCCGGCACCCGACAGCAGCGAGGGCAGTATCACCCTGGTCAGGATGGTGTAGTTGTTGGCGCCCAGGGACGCCGCAGCTTCCTCGACCTCGCGGTCCAGCTCGAGCAGCACCGGTTGCACGGAGCGGACCACGAACGGCAGCGTGACTAACAGCAGCGCGATGCCGACGCCCCACATCGTGTGTTGCAGATGGATGTCGACCGGACTGCTGGGCCCGTAGAGGGCCAGCATCACCAGGCTGGCGACGATGGTGGGGAGCGCGAACGGCAGGTCGATGACGGCGTCGACGAACCGCTTACCCCGGAACTGGTCGCGCGTCAGCACCCAGGCGACGAGCACCCCGAACACCGCGTTGACGACCGTGACGCACCGAGATCGTCACCGTCACGCGGAACGAGGCGACGGCGGCCGGCGAGGTGACGGCCGACCGGAACGCCTCCCAGCCACCGCCGGCGGACTGCCACAGGATCGCGGCCAGCGGCAGCAACACGATGGTCGACAGCCACATCGTGGCCGCCCCGACCCGCAGCGAAGTGCTTCCGTATCGGCGGTTGTTCAGCCCCGCGGGGCTTTCCGGGCCAACCGCCGTGGTCATCCCGTCGCCTGCTTGTAGATCTTGGTGATGACGCCGTGGTCCTTGTCGAACAGTTCGGGATCGACCTTCTCCCAGCCGCCCAGGTCGTCGATCGTCCACAGCTTCTCCGAGGCCGGGAACTTGTCGGCGAACTCGGCCAGCACGGCCGGGTCGACGGGCCGGAAGTTGGCCTCGGCCCACAACGTCTGCGCCTCCGGGGTGAACTGGAAGTTCACGAAGTCTGTCGCCTTGTCCCGGTGCCGACTGGTGGTGACCACCGCCACCGGGTTCTCGATCTTGAAGGTCTGCGGCGGGTTCACGTACTCGAGATCAAAATTGAGCGCCTCGTTCTCGTACGCCAGCAGCACGTCGCCGCTGCCCTGCTCGAACACATCGGTGGCTTCGCGACCCGACGCCGGACGCAGCTTGACGTGCTCGGTCACCAACTCGTCGACGAACGCGGCGCCCGCCTGCGGGTTTCGGCCGCCGTCACTGGCCCAGGCGTAGGGCGCCAACAGATTCCACTTGGCCGCGCCTGAGCTCAGCGGGCTCGGGGTGATGACCTCGACCCCCGGTGCCAGCAGGTCGTCCCAGTCCCGGATGTTCTTGGGGTTGCCGGGCCGCACCGCGAAGCTGACCACCGAACCGAACGGAATGCCTCGGGTGGCGCCGGCGTCCCAGTCCTCGCTGACCTTCCCGACCTCGACCAACCGGGCGATGTCGGGCTCGACCGAGAAGTTCACCAGATCGGCGGGCTTGCCGTCTTCGACGGCGCGCGACTGGTCGCTGGAGGAGGCATACGACACGGTGACCGCCACACCGGCACCCTCCTCGGTGTCGGCAAAAGCGGGAGCCACTTTGGCCCACCCGGGCTCCGGAACGGCGAACGCGGCCATCGTCAGGGTGGTCTCGGCGTCGGACGGACCGGCGCCCTCGCCGACCACGTCGCTGGGTCCACCACCGCAGGCCGTGAGAAGGGTCACCGACAGGGTCGCAACGACCCCCGTGCGCCACCGGGACGCGGCCGCCATCACCGGGTGAGCAGCCACATGACGATGACGAGGACGATGAGCGCGACCAGCGCCAACGTCACGCGCGACCGCGGCATGCCGCTCATGAGTCTGCTCCTTCGTTGTCTGCGGCGTCCCCGTGGCGGCGGAACCGCCGACGCAACCGGATCCCGTTGCCCAGCGCGCCGTCGAGCAGCACCGCGATGCCGTACGCCAGCGTGAGCACCAACGGCATCACCACCACCGTCTGCACGACGAACGGCAAACCGGTGAGCCACAGCTCCACACCGTCCCACCAACTGAGGAAGCCGTTCACCCGGTCAGACTATGCGTCCTCCCGATCACCGGACACACCCGGTGTTCTGAGTAGACGACGGGGTGCCCGGCAGTCGATGATGTGCCAATGGCTTTGCAGCAAACCGAGGCTTCTGACGGAACGGCCGGCGACGGGCACCCGACCTTCACCGAGGTGCCCGAACCGTGGACCTACACCGGAACCCTGCTGCGGAACCCGTTCCCCCCCATCGCGGACTACGCCTTTCTGTCCGATTGCGAGAACACCTGCCTGATCTCGTCGGCCGGCTCGGTGGAGTGGCTGTGCGTGCCGCGGCCCGATTCGCCGAGCGTGTTCGGGGCGATCCTGGACCGGGGCGCAGGACATTTCCGGCTGGGCCCCTACGGGGTGTCGGTGCCCGCGGCCAGGCGCTACCTGCCGGGCAGCCTGATCCTGGAGACCACCTGGCAGACCCACACCGGTTGGCTCATCGTGCGCGATGCGCTGGTGATGGGCCCGTGGCACGACCTCGAGACCCGGTCCCGCACCCATCGCCGCACCCCGATGGACTGGGATGCCGAGCACATCCTGCTGCGCACCGTGAAGTGCGTCAGCGGCACCGTGGAAGTCCTGATGAACTGCGAGCCGTCGTTCGACTACCACCGTGTCAGCGCCGGCTGGGAGTACTCCGCCCAGGCGTACGGGGAGGCGATCGCGCGGGCCAACAAGAACCCGGACTCGCACCCGACGCTGCGGTTGACCACGAACCTGCGCATCGGCCTGGAAGGCCGCGAAGCGCGGGCGCGGACCCGGCTCAGCGAGGGCGACAACGTGTTCGTGGCGCTCAGCTGGTCCGGGCACCCGGCCCCTCAGACCTTCGAGGAAGCCGCCGACAAGATGTGGAAGACCAGCGAGTCCTGGCGCCAGTGGATCAACGTCGGCGACTTCCCCGACCATCCGTGGCGGTCCTACCTGCAGCGCAGCGCGCTGACGCTGAAGGGCCTGACCTACTCCCCGACCGGCGCGCTGCTGGCGGCACCGACCACGTCGCTGCCGGAAACGCCCCAGGGCGAACGCAACTGGGACTACCGCTACGCCTGGGTGCGCGACTCGACGTTTGCGCTGTGGGGCCTGTACACCCTGGGGCTGGACCGCGAGGCCGACGACTTCTTCGCGTTCATCGCCGACGTCTCCGGCGCCAACAACGGCCAACGCCACCCGCTGCAGGTCATGTACGGCGTGGGCGGTGAACGCAGCCTCGTCGAGGAGGAGCTCAACCACCTCTCCGGCTACGACAACGCCCGCCCGGTCCGGATCGGCAACGGCGCCTACAACCAGATGCAACACGACATCTGGGGCACCATGCTCGACTCGGTCTACCTGCACACAAAGTCCCGCGAGCAGATCCCCGAGACGCTGTGGCCGGTGCTCAAGGAACAGGTCGAGGAGGCCATCAAGCACTGGCGTGAACCCGACCGCGGGATCTGGGAGGTGCGCGGCGATCCCCAGCACTTCACGTCGAGCAAGATCATGTGCTGGGTCGCGCTCGACCGCGGTGCGAAGCTGGCCGAGCTGGAGGGGGAGAAGTCCTACGCCCAGCAGTGGCGGGTGATCGCCGAGGAGATCAAGGCCGACATCCTCGAACACGGTGTCGATTCCCGCGGGGTGCTCACGCAGCGCTACGGCGACGACGCACTGGACGCCTCGCTGCTGCTGGCGGTGCTCACCCGTTTCCTGCCCTCCGACGACCCCCGCATCCGCGCCACCGTGCTGGCCATCGCCGACGAGCTCACCGAAGAAGGCCTGGTGCTGCGCTACCGGGTCGAGGAGACCGACGACGGTCTGACCGGCGAGGAGGGCACCTTCACGATCTGCTCCTTCTGGCTGGTGTCGGCGCTGGTCGAGATCGGCGAGTTCCACCGGGCCAAGCATCTGTGTGAGCGGCTGCTGTCGTTCGCCAGCCCACTGCATCTGTATGCCGAGGAGATCGAGCCCCGCACCGGTCGCCACCTGGGCAACTTCCCGCAGGCGTTCACCCACCTGGCCCTGATCAACGCCGTGGTGCACGTCATCCGCGCCGAAGAAGAAGCCGACACCTCCGGCAACTTCCAGCCGGCCAACGCCCCGTTCTAGCTGACGCCGCGTCAGAACATCGCCCGCAGACCCACCAACCCGACGGCCCCGAGCAGGGCCGCCGAGGGCAGCGTGATCACCCAGGCCAGTGCGATCGGCCGCATCAGTCCCCAGTTGGTCGACCGGTTCACTATCCCGACGCCCAGCACCGCGCCGATCAGGATGTGAGTGCTCGACACCGGCAATCCGAGGATGGTTGCGCCCATCACCACCGCGGCCGCGGAGAGCTCGGCGGAAAATCCCGACGCCGGGTGCATCTGGGTGAGATTGGTGCCGACCGTCGCGATGACGCGGCGCCCGATGAACCACAGGCCGGCGACGAGGGCGACACCGAAGGCGAGCATCGCCGCCGGCGGCACGGCGGCCTCGCTCTCGGCCGCGGCGGAACGGAAGACGTCCAGGATCGCGGCGAACGGCCCGATGGCGTTGGCGATGTCGTTGCTGCCGTGGCTGAACGCGAAGCCCGATGCGGTGAACACCTGCATCCAGCTGAACATCAGGAACGTCGACTGGGGCAGGGACTCCCCCTTGAGGGTCTTGGCGAAGATGAACGTCGCCATCCACACCGCTGTGCCGACCATGCCGATGATGAAGTAGTTGTTCATCGTCGACAGCCCCAACTCCATGTTCTTGAGGCCCTTGAACAGCAGCATCGCCGAGATGACCATCGCTCCGAACGCGGCCAGCAACGGCACCCAGGTTTGCATGGCCTTGAACGCGTCGATCGACTTGGCCTTGGCGTCGATCTCCTGCAGTTCCCGGTAGTAGTCGGACTCCATCTCGTCCGGACCGAAGTCATCGCGGTTTGCGGCGACGGCGTCGCGGGCCAGCGCACCGGTGTAGGCGATCTGCTGGATCTCACTGAGCCGTTCGAACGCCTCCTTGTGCCTGTCGCGGTGTGCGATGCGTTCCTTGCGGTCCTCCTGCAACCGCTCGTCCGCCCGGTCGTTGTAGGTCAGGATGTGGCGCTTGATGGTGCCGTAGAGCAGGTAGGCGACCGCCCCACCGAGCAACGGAGAGCACCCATGAGATCGCGATCTGACCGATCTGGTCCCACTGCACCATGTCCCACGCGGAACTGCCCTGCCCCGACACGAAGCCGAGCATCAACGCGGCGCCGACGATGCCGCCGATGATCGAGTGCGTGGTGGACACCGGGTAACCCATCCGGGTGGCGAACAGCAGCCAGGTGGCGGCGGCGAACAAGGCGGCCATCATGATGAACACGAAGTCCATCGGGGAGACCTGCACGATCGTCAGGTCGACGATGCCGCTGCGAATGGTGTCGGTGACGTCGCCTCCGGCGATCACCGCGCCGCTGACCTCGAAGATCGCAGCCACCAGCAGGGCCTGTTTCATGGTCAGGGTGCCGGCGCCGACGCTGGTCCCGAACGAGTTCGCGACGTCGTTGCCACCGATGTTGAACGCCATGAACAGGCCCAACACCGTCTCGACGACGAGGATCAGCTTGCCGGACGCGGAGTCCACGTAGCCGAAAGACCACCAGGTGAAGGCGCCGAAAGCGACGGCGAGCATCAATCCGAAGGACAGGTGCCAGTTGCGGTCGGCACCGAGAAAGCGGCGGTCCGCGGGCGTGGACGGTGCTGAGGTCGTGGGTGCGCTCACCCGGGAAAAGTATGCAGATCAGGAAATCAGCCGGAACCCGGACGGTGAACGACCGTGGAACAACCCGCTACTCCGGCCCACATTGGCGATCATCGCCGCCGCGACCTCGGCGGCTTCGTCGGTGATGCGGTACCCGCAGGCCCACGCCTCCACCGTCAGGTTGGAGACCAGCGTCACGGCGTGCTGACAACCCCAGCCGTCGGCACCTTCCTGGCGGGCGACCTGGGTGATCATCGTGTCACCGACGTCGACGTCGTCGAGTTCCCAGAGGTAGTCGCCGTCGCCCACCCCGATCGCGCTGTTGGCGCAGTCTGTCCAGATCGCGGTCGACGTGTCGAAGAATTGCCTCGCGTTGGCGGCGGCCGGATACAACACTGCCGTCTGCTCGACCCAGTGGTCGTTGTCGTCGGTGGGTTCGCGGGCCACCTGATCGCGGACCGCCGTCCAGTCCGTGCCCGCGTACACCGGTTCCTCGGCGCCGTACACCGCGCCGAGGCAGTCCGGGTCGGACACCTGCGCGGAATGGTCGGTCATCTCGTCGAGGTCGCTGGTGACCTCCAGCTGCGCCGAACCCATGATCGCGTTGAGCTCACCGATGGTGAGCAGGACGGCGTCCAGGTCGGCCTCGTCCAGCGGCGGAGCGTCCACCGGGACGCCTTGGGCCGCACTCTGACGGGTCGCCGTGCCCGCCACCGTGCTCACGCATCCCGTCAGCAGCACCGCTGCCGCGAGCACCGCGCCGACGGCGCCCACGCGGCAGTTCGGGAGCAGCGTCACCACGTGATCGGTCGGGGGCACCAGGGCATTGTTCCCCGCCGGGCACGGCTTCCGTCAGCGCTGCGCCGCGATCTTGTCGAGGATGAGTTCGGCGACGCCGACGGCCGGCTCGTCGCCACCCAGCGCGCGGGGGTCGGTCAGCTCCACGTCGACGACACAGTCTCCCACCACCCCGAGAGCCCGCGAGGTGGCCGGCGAACCGGGACCTGCCGATGCGTGCAGCACGCTCGCCGAGACCACCCGCTCGTTGATCGCGACGCCGGAAACCCTGCTCAGCTCGCCGGCTCCCGGTCCGGCCTGCTGCAGCGACACGGTCTGACCGTTGCAGCGCCGCCACTGGTCGGTGATCGTGGCGAAGAACGCCTGCGCGTCGGCGGTGCCGGCCATCTGCACCACGCCGAAGAAAGCGGACACCGGCGGCCCGTCGAAACCACCGCCGGCCCAGGAGCCGGTGGCCACCGACTGCACGTGGCCGGCGTCGTACACGATCTCCTGGAGTCGGTATGCGGTGCCGACGCAGTGCACAGGGGTCGCCTGCACCGCGTCGACGCTGCGCAGCAGCATGTCCGCGTCACCCTCGACGAGCTGTCCCATCAAACCGTCGGGTCCGGTCCCCAGCGTCGCGGACAGTTCCTGTGCGCTCGGCAGGAACTGCCCTAGCGGAATCGACCTCGAGGGCTGGGCGGCTTCGACGATGCGCACCACCGGCCGCTGGTCGACCGGCGCGCCCGCACAGCCGGCGAGGGCCAGGCACGCGGCCGACAGGACGGCGACGCTCGTCGCACGCGGTGTGGGCATCACACATCGATAGCAGGTCGGGCACCGACGCGCGACCGCTTCGGCACTACTTCTTGCTCGCCTTGTCCGCAGGCGCATCGCTGGACAGCGCCGCGACGAACGCTTCCTGCGGCACCTCGACCCGGCCGATGGTCTTCATCCGCTTCTTGCCTTCCTTCTGCTTCTCCAGCAGTTTGCGCTTACGCGTGATGTCACCGCCGTAGCACTTGGACAGGACGTCCTTGCGGATGGCCCGGATGTTCTCGCGGGCAATGATCTTCGAGCCGATCGCAGCCTGCACCGGCACCTCGAACTGCTGACGGGGGATGAGCTCTTTGAGCTTGGTGGTCATTTTGTTGCCGTAGGCGGCCGCCGAATCCTTGTGGACGATGGCGCTGAACGCATCGACGGCCTCACCTTGGAGCAGGATGTCGACCTTGACCAGCTGGGCTTCCTGTTCGCCTGCCTCCTCGTAGTCGAGGCTGGCGTAGCCGCGGGTGCGCGACTTCAGCGAGTCGAAGAAGTCGAAGATGATCTCCCCCAGCGGCATGGTGTAGCGCAGCTCGACCCGTTCCGGCGACAGATAGTCCATGCCGCCCAACTCGCCGCGCCGCGACTGGCACAGCTCCATGATGGAGCCGATGAACTCGCTGGGCGCGATGATCGTCGTCTTCACCACCGGCTCGAACACGGTGCGCACCTTGCCTTCCGGCCAGTCCGACGGGTTGGTCACCGTCAGTTCTGTTTCGTCGTCTTTGATCACCCGGTAGACGACGTTGGGCGATGTCGAGATCAAATCGAGGTCGAACTCGCGTTCCAGGCGCTCCCGGGTGATCTCCATGTGAAGCAGGCCGAGGAACCCGCACCGGAAGCCGAACCCGAGCGCCACCGACGTCTCCGGCTCCCACATCAGCGCGGCGTCGTTGAGCTGGAGCCGCTCCAGCGCGTCGCGCAGGTTCGGGTAGTCGGATCCGTCGACCGGGTACAGGCCGGAGTAGACCATCGGTCGCGGCTCCCGGTAACCCGTCAGCGCGTCGGTCGCACCGTTGCGGGCCACCGTGACGGTGTCACCCACCTTGGACTGCCGGACGTCCTTGACACCGGTGATCAGGTACCCGACCTCGCCGACGCCGAGACCTTCGGTGGCCTTGGGCTCCGGGGAGACGATGCCGACTTCCAGGAGTTCGTGGGTGGTCCCGGTGGACATCATCTTGATCTTCTCGCGGGGGCTGAGCTTCCCGTCGACCACTCGGACGTAGGTGACGACCCCGCGATAGATGTCGTAGACGGAGTCGAAGATCATCGCCCGCGCCGGGCCACCGGCGTCGCCGACCGGCGCCGGGATCAACCGGACCACCTCGTCGAGCAACTCGGTGACACCTTCCCCGGTCTTACCGGAGACCCGCAGCACGTCGCCCGGTTCGCACCCGATGATGTGGGCGATCTCGGCGGCGTAGCGGTCCGGGTCGGCGGCGGGCAGGTCGATCTTGTTGAGCACCGGGATGATCGTCAGGTCGCGGTCGAGGGCCAGGTACAGATTGGCCAGCGTCTGTGCCTCGATCCCCTGGGCGGCGTCGACCAGCAACACCGCCCCCTCGCATGCCTCCAGGGCGCGGGACACCTCGTAGGTGAAGTCGACGTGGCCGGGCGTGTCGATGAGGTGCAGCACGAACTCTTCACCCTTGACGCTCCACGGCAACCGCACGTTCTGCGCCTTGATGGTGATGCCGCGCTCCCGCTCGATGTCCATCCGATCCAGGTACTGGGCGCGCATGTCCCGGTCCGCGACAACGCCCGTGATGCCGAGCATCCGGTCGGCCAGCGTCGACTTGCCGTGATCGATATGGGCGATGATGCAGAAGTTCCGAATCTGCGCCGGCGCAGTGAAGGTCTTGTCGGCGAAGCTACTGATGGGAATCTCCTGGTTGACCGGTTTTGTCTGCTTGGGCAGGCCAGACCAGAGTATCGAGCACAGGCCTTCCCGACACAATCCAGCGTGCCGGCATGCGCCTATGCTCGGTCGGTATGGCGTCATCGTCATCGGGTTGGAGGACGATTCAGCGGTTCGTGCGCAAGAACACCGAGAACATCGTCTTCAACGAGGCCCCGAAACTCGTCCGCCAACTGCAGAGATCCGAGACCCTTCAGCGCGGCATCCAGCAGGGCATCCGGATCGGCCTGGAGACCCTGGCAGGCTCGCCCGACGCTCAGACACCTGCGCTCCCCGCCGGTCGACCGGTGGCGCACAACCTCGTCCCGACCGCACACCGTGCTCGCAGGGTCGTGTACTCACCGGATCTCGACGGCCAGGCCGACCCGGGTGAGGTCGTATGGACCTGGGTGGTCTACGAGGACGACCCGACCCGGGGCAAGGACCGTCCGGTGCTGGTCGTCGGCCGGGATCGCCGCATCCTGCTCGGCCTGATGCTGTCCAGTCAGGACCACCACCACGACGATTCGAACTGGGTCGGCATCGGCAGCGGCAGCTGGGACCACGAGGGGCGCCCCAGCTGGGTGCGCCTGGACCGGGTGCTCGACGTCCCCGAGGAAGGCATCAGGCGCGAGGGCGCGATCCTCGAACGTGAGGTGTTCGACATCGTCGCGGCCCGGTTGCGCGCCGATCACTCGTGGAGCTGACCGTCAACCGCCCAGCACCGGCCATGCCAGACCCGCGGCCACCCCCAGAGCCAGGCTGAGTCCGGCGGCCACGACAGCCGCACCGGCCGACCAGCGGTGCGCGGTGAACACGTCGTCCTCGGGCCCCCGCTGGACCGCCGGGATGATCCAGCGCAGGTAATAGAACAGGCTGACCAAGGTGTTGACGAACACGGCCACGACAAGCCAGGTGGCATCCCCCTCCCACGCGGCGGCGGTGGTGGTGAGCTTGCCGATGAACACCGCGGTCGGCGGGGTACCGACCAGCCCGAGCAGCGCGACGATGAGGGCCACGGCGATCCACGGCCGCGACCACATCAGCCCGCGGTAGGCCTGCAGGTCGCGCAGCCGAGGCAGCGCGGTCGACACCGCGAACGCCGCGCTGTTGGTCAGCATGTAGGCGCCCAGGTAGAACAGCAGCGCGGGCTGCGCCAGTTCGGCGCGGCCGGCGACCGCGACCGGCACCAGCAGGTAACCCACCTGGCTGACGGTCGACCAGCCCAGCAGCCGCCGGGGGTCGGTCTGCCAGAACGCGGCCAGGTTGCCCAGCGTCATGCTCGCCACCGCCAGCACCGCGATCAGCAACACCCAGTCGACGGTGTCGGGCAACGTCTGCACCAGCCGGTAGATCGCCACCACCGCGCCGACCTTGGGCACCGTGGTGAGGAACAGCGCTGCGGTGCCGGTGGTGGCCTGCGCGGCATCGGGCACCCAGAAGTGAGCGGGCACTCCGCCGGCTTTGAACAGCAACCCGCCCAGGACCCCGACCGACCCGGCCGCCACGACCGCGGCGGGGGCACCGGCCAGCTCGGTGGCCATCTCGGGGTACCAGGTGCTGCCGGTCATGCCGTAGAGCAACGTGACGCCGAGCAGCAACAGGATGCCGAACAGCGCACCGAGCAGGTAGGCCTTCATCGCGGCCTCCGCGGCCTGCGGCGAGCGGGCCACCCCGATCAGCGCGTACAGCGGGATGCTGGCCAGGAGGTAGCCGGCGGCCAGCACCATCAGGTCCGCCGCGCCGGCCAGCACCAGCACCCCGCTGGTGGCGAACAGCAGCAACGCGTAGGTCTCGCTCTCGCGGGGCGACCCCGCGATCTCATCGCCGGCCACGGCGAGCACCAGCAGTGCGCCGACGGAAGCCACGATCCGCGCCACCCCGGTCGGGGTGTCCACGGCGAAGGTGCCGTCGAACGCCGCGGCGTCCGGTCCGGTCAGCTGGACCGCGGCCACGGCGGCTGCGGCGGTCAGCGCCGCCGCGGCCACTACCCTGCCCCACCATTGGCGGCGGCGTCCCAGAAACGACCCGCCGAGGAGCACGGCCAGCCCGGCGCTGAAGACCAGGATCTCCGGCAGCATCAGCGACAGCTGCATCCCGGTGTGGGAGGGCACCGGCTACCGCCCGACGAGTGTGACGAGTGTGTGCGCGGCCGGCTCGATCGTGTCCAGCAGCACCCGGGGCAGCAGACCGATCACCACCGATAGCGCCAACAGCGTTGCGGGTGGCCACATCTCGAAGCGGCGCAGGTCGGTGAAGCCGTCCGACAGACCTGCCGTGGCACCGGTGAACAGCCGCTGGAAGGACCGCAGGAACAGCGCGGCGGTGATCAGGATGCCGGGCAGCGCGATGGCGGTGACGGGCGCGGCGGCGATGCTGCCGGTGAAGATCTGGAACTCGGCGATGAACCCGGAGAAGCCCGGCAACCCCAGTGACGCGAAGGCCCCCACCGCGAACAGCGCGGCGAGCTTGGGCGCGGGACCGGCCAGGCCGCCGTAGTCGGCCATCCGGTAGCTGCCGGTGCGGGTGTAGAACACCCCGGCCAGCAGGAACAGTGCCCCGGTGATCAACCCGTGGCTGACCATCTGGGTCACCGCCCCGGTGACGGCGATGTCGCGGGCCTGGGCGGTGCCCGTCGCGGTCAGGCCCGCGGCGCCGACGGCGAGCACCACATAACCCATGTGGTTGACCGAGGTGTAGGCGATCATCCGTTTGAGGTCCTGTTGGGCCAGTGCGACCAGCGCGCCGTACAACACCGACACCACACCGACGGCGATGATCACCCACGCCCAGTCCTGCCAGGCCTGCGGCAGCATCGGCATCGCGATACGCACGAAGCCGTATGTCCCCATCTTCAGCAGTACCGCCGCCAGCACGGCGGAGCCGATGGCCGGGGCGTCGGTGTGTGCGGGCGGCAGCCAGGTGTGGAACGGGAACGTCGGCGTCTTGATCAACAGCCCGATCAGCACCGCGGCCAGCACCAGCCCGCCGGCCACGGGCCGGCCGGCCAGAGGTGTCACCGCTGTCAGTTCGACCATGTCGAAGGTGTGCGGTTCGGCACCGATGTAGAGGCCGATGAAGCCGACCAACAACGCCAGCGACCCGAGAAAGGTGTAGAGGAAGAACTTCAGCGCCGACCGACCGGCGTCGCCGTGGCCCCAGCCGGCGATGACGAAGTACATCGCGACGATCGACAGGTCGAAGAAGACGAAGAACAGGATGAGGTCGGCGGCGACGAACAACCCGAGGCTCACCGTCTGCAGGAACAGGAACAGCGCGGCCTGGGCGCGCGGGCGGTCGCTGTCGCGCAGGCTGTAGACCGCGCACGCCAGGAAGATCACCGCGGTCATCGCGACCAGCGGCAGTGACAGGCCGTCGACGCCGACGTGATAGCTGCTGTTGACGCCGGGCATCCACGCCACCTGCTCGTCGAAGGCCAGGGTGTTCGGCGGCGGGGTGTCATAGCGCCACCACATCGCCGCGACCATCCCGACCTCGACCGCGGTGACCGCCACCCACGACCAGCGCACCGCTGCGTCGCTCAGCGCCGGGACTGCGAGCAGCACCAGGGCCGCGGCCAGCGGCAGGAACACGATCAGACTGAGCACATTTCACCTCACGTGAGCAGTAGGAAGACGGCGACGACGACCATGACCGCAGCGGCCATGTAGTACTGGTGCAGTTGACCGGTTTGCGGTCTGCGGGCCAGTTCGCCCAGCCGTCGGGTGAGCGCCGCCGACGCCTCGACCGCACCGTCGATGCCGCGGTGGTCGGCGCCGGCCAGCCGGTCGGCGGCCCAGCGC
>NZ_JBAUJB010000355.1:0-19443 GCF_049683355.1 Mycobacterium sp. | reverse complement strand
GTGGTCGAGGCGTGGGCCCAATTGCGGGACCGGGACCGCAGCCACTTCGGCGATCTCGCGGACGTGCCGGCCCGGGAGCGGCTCGCGCAGATGATGGCGTCACTTCTCGGCGAACGGCAGTGGGCCCAGGAGCGGGCGATGCGGGAGTGGGCACGCACCGACCCGGCTGTCGCCGAGAGCGTGCACGCCGCCGACCAGCGGGTGCTGGGCGCGGTTCGCCGAGCTTTCGAGGATGCCGGGTTCGACGCCGAGGACGCCGCGATACGGGCGAACGCCACGTTCGCCGCGGGCATCGGCTTCCTGCACCTCTCGAACGCGCCGCCGACCCCGGGAACGGCCCGACAGCGGGAACGATTTCTCGACCCCATGCTGAATCCCTGACCCCAAGCCTCCATACCAAACTGGTGCCGGCCCGCTACGGCGACCTCAAGGCCCCGCTGCCGGCCATCCTCGACCCCGTCCGGCTGATGGCGCACGGGTGCGCGTCCACGGCGTGGACCCTCGGCTTCTATGCCCTGCACAACTGGATGCTCGCGCTGTTCAGCGAGCAGGCCCAGAGCGAGGCATTCCGATCGCGCCCCCTTCCTGGCCCGGCGCCCCTGGCACCGACGGGCCGGGGCGTCAGCTGCGACGGCGGGATCCGACTGTCCGGGCGGTGGTCGTGGGCGACCGGCGTGATGGACGGCAACTGGATCATCGTGGGTGCGCTGCGCGAGCGCGTGCCGGGCGATCCGGCGACCATCTATCCCGTGCTGGCGCTGTTGCCGATCGACGCCGTGCGCATCGAGGACGTGTGGCACACCGACGGCATGCGGGCGACCGGTTCCAACGACGTGGTGATCGCCGACGCCTTCCGTGCCGGAGCACCGACTGGTGGCCGTGTCGGACATCTACACAGGAACCGCGCCAGGGGCCGCGCTACACAATGCCGACACCTACCGGTGGCCGATGGTGCCGGCTGGCCCGGTGGCCGATGGTGCCGGCTGGCCCGGTGGCCGCGATGCCCGCCCTGGGCAGCGCAGATCGAGCCGTCGAGATCTACACCGAGCGACTCTCCCAGCAATTCCTGGCCTACGAGGGGGTGATGCAGAAAGACAAGCCTGTCGCCTCCGTGCACCTCGGGCAGGCGCTCCTCCGGCTGCGTTCACTGCGCGGCCTACTGGCCGACACCGTGGGCGAGATCGGGGACATCGTCGCGTCGGGAGACCCGGTCGGACGTCCGGTGCGCGCTCAGGCCAGGCTCGCCGCGGCACATATCGTCCGCGAGTCGCGCACGGTGATCGGCGATCTGCTCGGCGCGTCGGGCGCGAGCGCGCACTCCCTGGACAACCCGCTGCAACGCATCAAACGCGACGTCGACGTCATCGGCGGTCACGTGGTCTTCGACTACGACACCAGCCGCGAACTCGCCGCTGCGCTGACAATGGGGACGGCGGTCCCCCGCACCGCCATGGTGTGAAACCGGCGAACGGAGTTCCGATGACCAGCGTCCGCGACAGCGTCACCAAGTTCTTCCAGAAATATGTCGGGAACCAGGTGATGGGGCGAATGCCGTTCCAGACACTGCTCGAGACGACCGGCCGAAAGTCCGGCGAACCCCGGCGCACGCCGGTGGGCGGCCGCCGGGTCGGTGACGAGTTCTGGTTCGTCTCGGAGTTCGGCGAGAAGTCGCAGTACGTGCGCAACATCAAGGCCGACCCGAAGGTGCGGGTGCGGCTGAAGGGGCGCTGGCACCGCGGCACGGCGCAGCTGCTGCCCGACGACAACGCCCGCGCTCGGCTCCGGTCACTGCCCCAGGTCAACAGCATGGGCGTCCGCACGTTCGGAACGAACCTGCTGACGGTGCGAGTCGATCTCGTCGACTGAAAGAATCGATACCCCACCGCTGTTCACGGTCCTTGGTCGTCTTCGGGGAGTAGGTATCGGTGGGGGTGGGGGTGGTGGTGGTTGTTGACTCTGCTCTGGCCAGTGTCGAGGTCTGGTGGTGGGTGCCATTCGGTGTGGCCTTGGGTGTGTTTCTGGTGGTGGTCCAGCCGCTGTTCTCGATCAGCCGGTTGTCTGGTCCGCAGGCCAGGGTGAGGTCGTTGATGTTGGTTTGGCCGTTGCTTTTCCAGTCCGCGACGGCGTGATGGACCTGGCACTGGTAGCCGGGGGCGGTGCAGCCGGGTCGGGGGCAACCCCGGTCACGGGCCAGCAGCGTGATCCACTGCGCGGGTGAGGCGCAGCGTTTGGCCCTGCCCAGATACAACACTTCGTTGGTGTGGTCGTCGAACACCGCCAGATAGTGGTGCGCGCCGCGGGCGGCCATCCTGCGCGCCGCGGGCGGCCATCCCGATCAGATCCGGTATCGGTAGTTTGGTTCCGCCGGCGGTGACGGCCAGCCCGGCCCCGGATTCGAGCTCGTTGAGGGTCGTCGACGCGATCACCGTGACCGCCAACCCGTGAAGCTTGCCCAACTCGCCCGACGAGAGGACGGCGCGGCCGACGGCTTTGAACGCGTCGTGGTTGCGCTGCGCCTGAGTGCGGGTGTCGCTACACGCGCGGTCACCGCCCTCGGCGGCGCCCCCGTTGTCGGCGGCCGGTTCGCCGTCGGGGTGGCACCTGCCGGGGGCGGCCTGTTTGGCGAAGATCGCTTCCCAGTAGGCGCCGGTCTCGGCGTCGAGCCGACCTCGGATCGATCGGGTGCCGTCGCGTTGCTGTTTGCCCAGGGTGATCCCGCGGTGGTGGCCTGTTCGGACTCGCTGGGTTGGGGACCGTCCTGGTCGATCATCATCCATCATCAACAGTTCCCCGGCGGCGGCATCGAGGACCTCCGGGCCCAGCCCGGCGGCCAGCCCGGCCAACTGGGCATCAGCGACCTCGCGGGTGTCGACATCGACCCAGCCCGGCAGCCTCTTGTGGAACGCGGCGATCACCGCGACATGTTCGGGTCCGATCGCCCCACGGGCCTGGGCGGCGGCGGTGGCCTCCCACACCGGCGGCAGTGGTTGACCGCTCAGTCCGCGCCGCGGGCCCAGGTGCGCGGCCTCGCGCAGCCGGCGTCGGGCGTCTTTACCCGACACCCGCAACGCGGTTCTCAGCACTTTCGTCCACGATGATTCCCCCAACCGGTGCGGCTCGGTCTCGCTGACCAGCCGATTGAGCAGCCGATGCTCCACAGCCGGCAGCATCCAGGTCGCGGCACTCACCCGAGACAGTTCGGTGATGATCTCGCGGTGCGACAACTCCTCGACCGAGGCGGCTTGCAACGCCGCCACCCCGGCCGGGATCGCATCGACCGCACTGGACACCTCACCCATACATCGAACACTAGTTCGAACCACCGACAAGAAGCCCTGCGTGTGGTACAGACACTCAAGTGACGCAAGAGGTTCGACTTCTACCTCTCACCACCCTTGACGGCCGTCAAAGCTAAAACTAAAGTCAGTTTTACTTTCAATCGCCGGGAGGATCCCCATGGAGTCGTTCGTGCACCTACGCAAAAGGGGTCACGCCCCGACGGCTGCACGCCGACCTCGACGGGCTCAAAGACGATGAACTCGGCCGCGGTGGCTTCACCGGCCGCACGGCCAACCTCTACCGCCGCCACGACCCCACGGCGTACCGCACCGTCGGCCCGCTGCGGCCGCTGGACGTGCTGTCGAGCGAACTCAAACCCGCGCGGACGCCACCGACGCGCAGGGAGGTCCCCTGCTGATGTTCTCCAATGCCGACTGTGAAGTACTGCTGTCCCGGCGCGCCGCATCGATGCCGCACTTCGTGCGTCACATCGACGGGATCTGCTGTGCTTCGTCCACGAGGGCACGGGGCTCG
This sequence comes from Mycobacterium sp., assembly GCF_049683355.1. GTDB lineage: Bacteria > Actinomycetota > Actinomycetes > Mycobacteriales > Mycobacteriaceae > Mycobacterium. Next base: position 15,630 of record NZ_JBAUJB010000355.1, on the reverse strand, counting down.
TCGAGACCGAGTTCGGACCACTGCGCTATCGCCGGGGCGACTGGCTGTATCTGCCGAAGGCCTGCACGTGGCGGCACGTGCCGGACGACCAGTGCACCTGGCTGATGATCCAGGCCACCGATGAGTTCCGGGTGCCACCGCCCGGCCAGCTGGGACGTCACTTCCCGTTCGACGCGTCGCAGGTGGTGATCCCCGAACCGCAGCCGTACGACGACGACGGCCGCGACGAGTACGAGGTACGGCTGGTGCACTCGCCTGTCGACGGTGTCGGCACCACAACCCTGTACTACCAACACCATCCGCTCGATGTCGAAGGGTGGCGTGGCGACAACTTCGCGTTCACCTTCAACATCGCCGACTACAACGTGGTGACCTCCGACAGCGTGCACCTACCCCCCACGGTGCACCTGTTCATGCAGGCCACCGGGGTGTACATCATGAACTTCCTGCCCAAGCCCGCCGAAGGCGTGCCGGGCACCGAACGCACACCCTGGTATCACCGCAACGTCGACTTCGACGAGATCGCGTTCTTCCACGGTGGATCGCTCTACGGGATCCCGATGCCGCCGGGGCTCATCTCGCATGCGCCGCAGGGGGTCCATCATGGTGCGCCGGAGAAGGCCCGCGAGAGAGCACGCCGCAAGTTCGACGATTTCCAGTCTGTGGACTGGCGGGTCATCGCGATCGACACTCGTCGGCGGCTGGTCCCCTCGGCGGAGATCCTGGCCAACGACCTCGGGCAGCACTGATGCAGAACCAGCAGGCTCCGGTCCGGTACGAGTACGAACGCATTCCCTATCTGGTTGCCTATCAGAACAATTCGACAGTCCGCGACGTCTACGGTGGCGTGGCCGAGTTGGTGGTGCTGGAGAGTTACCTCCTCAAACCGAAGGCGGTGTCTTCCGACACCGTGCTGGTGTTCATGCATCCGATCGGCGGCGGCGCCTACCTGCCGATGATCAACGCGCTGGCCCGCGTCGGTCACCACGTCATCTACTGCAACAGCCGGTTCCGTGGAACCGACTCGGCGTTGCTGATGGAGAAGGTCGTCGAAGACCTCGGCGAGTGCATCAAGGACGCCAAGAACCGGCTCGGCTACTCGAAAGTGGTGCTCGCCGGCTGGAGCGGCGGCGGCTCGCTGTCGGTCTTCTACCAGCAGCAGGCCCAGCACCCCACGGTGACCGCGAGCCCGTCCGGCGACGGCCCTGACCTGACCACACTCGGGCTGATCCCCGCCGATGGCATCATGCTGCTGGCGACCCACATCAGCAGGCGCGGCACCATGACCGAGTGGATGGACGCCTCGATCCTCGACGAGAACGATCCCGGCAAGCGGGATCCCGAGCTGGATCTCTACAACCCCGACAATCCCAACCAGCCGCCGTACACGACCGACTTCCTGGAGCGCTATCACCGGGCGCAGATTGCCCGCAACCGCCGAATCACCCGCTGGGTCAAGGACAAACTCGCCGAGATCAGAGCGAGCGGGCGCCCCGGCGCGGACGCCGAGGAATTCGCGTTCGTCGTGCACGGCACCATGGCCGACCCGCGCTGGCTGGACCCCGCCGTCGATCCCAACGAACGCACCCCGGGAACCTGCTATCTGGGTGATCCTGAGGTGGTGAACATGAGCCCGGTGGGTCTGGCGCGGTTCTGCACGCTGCGCAGCTGGCTGTCGCAGTGGAGCTACGACGACGCCAACGGCGACGCAGTCAAGTGCGGACCCGACAGCGCGGTGCCCGCGCTGATCATCGGAAAACTCGCCGACGACGCATGCACCCCGAGCCACACCCGCCGGATCTTCACCGCGATCGGCCATCCCGACAAGGAGATGCACGAGATCCCCGGCGCGAACCACTACTACGCCGGCGCCGACCAGCACGACATTCTGCGCCAGGCCGTCGGCGTCGTCACCGACTGGCTGGTCCGCCACGACTTCGCGGTGGCCCGATGACGGCAGGGGCCCCGCCGACCGGGCCGCTCGACGGAATCCGCGTCATCGAGGTGGGAACGTTGATCTCCGGGCCGTTTGCAGGTCGTCTCCTCGGGGACATGGGCGCTGAGGTCATCAAGGTCGAACCGCCCGGGTCGCCGGATCCGCTGCGCACCTGGGGGCAGGCCGAGCTCGACGGGCACCACTTCTTCTGGACGGTCCACGCGCGCAACAAGAAAGCGGTCACCCTCAACCTGCGGGAGAGCATGGGGCGGGATCTGTTCCTCGACCTCGTGGAACGCAGCGACGTCATCGTCGAGAACTTCCGGCCCGGCACCCTGGAGAAATGGGGACTGGGCTACGACGTGCTGCGCAAACGCAATCGCGGAATCATCCTGGTGCGGGTGTCCGGGTACGGCCAGACCGGCCCGGAGGCGCACAAGGCCGGTTATGCCTCTGTCGCCGAGGCCGCCAGCGGGCTGCGGCACATGAACGGGTTTCCCGGCGGCCCTCCCCCACGGCTGGCGCTGTCGCTGGGTGACAGTCTGGCCGGGATGTTCGCCGCCCAGGGGGCGTTGGCCGCGCTGTACCGCCGCTCGGTGACCGGGCAGGGCCAGGTGGTCGACGCGGCACTGACCGAATCCTGCCTGGCGGTGCAGGAGTCCACGATCCCCGACTACGACGTCGGCGGGGTGGTGCGGGGCCCGTCCGGCACCCGTCTGGAGGGCATCGCCCCCTCGAACATCTACCCGACGGCGGACGGCAGCTGGGTGGTGATCGCGGCGAACCAGGACACCGTCTTCCGCCGGTTGTGCGGGGCCATGGGCCGGCCCGAACTCGCGGCCGACGAAAGTTTCGCCAATCATGTTGCGCGAGGCCGCAACCAGGACGAGCTCGACAAGATCATCGGATCGTGGGCCGCCGAACGCCAGCCGGCCGACATCATCTCGACGCTCTCTGAAGCCGGGGTGATCAGCGGCCCCATCAACACGGTCGCCGAGGTCGTCGAGGACCCCCAGCTGCAGGCCCGCGGCATGATCGCCGACCACTGGGACGACCGGATCGGGCGGAATGTGAAGGGGCCCGGAGTGGTTCCCGTGCTGTCCGAGACCCCGGGCACCATCCGCCATGCCGGCTCAGCCCGCCCCGGCCAGCACAACGACGAGATCTACCGCGGCCTGCTCGGGATGAGCGAAGCCGAACTGGGCAAGCTGCGGGAGGAGGGCGTCATATGACCGCACCGCCGACACATGTCGACATCCGTGACGTTTCGCTGCGCGACGGGCTGCAGATCGAGGATCCTATTCCGCTGTCGGCCAAGCTCGACCTGCTCGCGGCGATCGCGGCCACCGGCGTGCGGGAGATGGAGGCGACGGCCTTCGTCTCCCCCTCGAAGGTGCCTGCGCTGGCCGATGCCGCCGAACTGGCCGCGGAACTGCACAACTTCGCCGACATCGAGTTCTCCGCACTGGTCGCCAGTCCCAACGGCGCAAAACGCGCCATCGCCGCCGGACTGCGCTCCATCGAGTTCGTGGTTTCAGCAGCCGACGGGCACAGCCGTGCCAACGTGGGTCGCACGTCGGCGGAGGCGACCGCCCAGATCGCCGACATCGTGGCGATCGCCCATGACAGTGGCGTGAGCGTCGAGGTCATCATCGCGACCGCGTGGGACTGTCCGTTCGACGGCCCGACGCCGTCGCAACGGGTCGTCGACATCGTGACCGCCGCCACCGACGCCGGGGTGGACCGGCTCGCGATCGCCGACACCATCGGCACCGCAACCCCCCGCCGGGTCAGCGAGCTGATCGACCTCGTCCGTCCGGCAAGCGCAGATCTGCCCCTGGGCGCACACTTCCACAACACCCGCGGGACCGGCCTGGCCAGCGCATACGCCGCGGTCGGCGCCGGTGTCACCCGGCTGGACGCATCCGTCGGCGGGCTCGGCGGCTGCCCGTTCGCCCCTGGCGCCAGCGGCAACATCGCCACCGAAGACCTGGTGTACCTGTTGCGCGACAGCGGTGTCGAGGTGGACGTCGACCTGGAGAAGGCGATCGCCGCGGCCGAGGTCGCGCAGAACGCTGTCGGGCACGAACTGCCCGGCGCACTGCTGCGCGCCGGTGACCGGATCCTGGGTTAGCGGACGTGGCGCCCGGACCGTCAGCCACGTTGAGCGCAAAAGGCCGTCAAACCCGGCTGGCCCTCGAGCAGGCCGCCCGGAAACTGTTCGCCGAACGCGGCTTTCACGGCACGACCCTGAGCGACATCACCTCGGCGGCGGGCAAGTCGCCTGCGGCGTTCTACCGCTATTTCGCCGACAAGGAGGATCTTCTCGCCGCGCTGGCCGAGTCCTTCCTGCGGGAGGTGGTGACACCGTCGGGGCTGAGTCTGAAGCTGCCTGAGTCGCCCGATGACGACGCCTTCTTCACCGGGGTGGTGACCGGGTACTGGACGATGTTCAAGCAGAACATCGGCATCATGATCGCAGTGGCGCAGCTGGCGTCCACCAAGCCGCGCTTCGCCGCCGTCCAGAACGAGTTCCGTCGCTTCGGTGTCGACATCGTCGCCGCCTCGGTGCGGCGCGCGCAGGAGCAGGGCTACGGCGGCGAGCTGAACCCGGAGTACACCGCCGCCGCGATAGCGCTGCTGTTCGAGAACTTCACCACCGTCTTCGTCGGCACGTCGGGCCTCGGCATCGACATCGGCGACGAGGACGCCATCACCACGTTGTCACGCATCTGGAAGAAGACGCTGTACGGGTTCTAGCACCACCGCCAACGAAGACACGCCAACGAAGACCGCCAAAGGAGATCACTGTGGATTTCAGCCTTCCGGACCACCTTCCCGGGTTGCTCACCGAGATGGACGCGTTCATCGAGGCGGAGATCAAACCACTGGAACGCGAACATATCCAGTACTTCGACCACCGTCGTGAGCATGCCCGCACCGACTGGGACAGCGGCGGTATCCCGCGGCGGGAGTGGGAAGACCTGCTCGCCGAGATGCGCAGGCGTGCCGACGGGGCGGGGTGGCTGCGGTACGGGCTGCCGTCCCGGTTCGGCGGCCGGGACGACAGCAACATCGACATGGCGGTGATCCGGGAACACCTGGCTCACAAGGGACTCAGGCTGCACAACGACCTGCAGGCCGAGTCCTCGATCGTCGGCAACTTCCCAGGTGATCATGATGGACCGGTTCGGCACCGAAGCTCAGAAGAAAGAGTGGACCGATGCCCTGAGCACCGGTGAGCGGTCGATGGCGTTCGGGCTCACCGAACCCAACCCCGGATCTGACGCCACCTGGCTGGAGACCACCGCAGTGCAGGACGGTAAGAATGGATCATCAACGGCGCCAAGCGGTTCAAAAAACACCGGTGTCCGTCGCGCCACCCATGACCTGGTGTTCGCCCGCACATCGGGTGAACCGGGTCAGGCCCGAGGCATCAGCGCATTCCTGGTGCCGACCGACACCCAGGGTTTCTCGGTCCCGTACTACTGGTGGACGTTCAACATGCCCACCGATCATGGCGAGGTGGTGCTGGACAACGTCCGGGTGCCCGCCGAGGCGATCCTCGGGGAGGCGGACCGCGGCCTGGAGGTCGGGCAGACGTTCCTGCACGAGAACCGGATTCGTCAAGCGGCGAGCAGTCTCGGGGCTGCGCAGTACTGCATCGACCGGGCCGTCGCCTACGCCGGGGAGCGCACGGTGTTCGGTAAGCCGCTGGCGGTCAACCAGGCGGTGCAGTGGCCGCTGGTGGAGCTGCAGACAGAGGCACAGATGGTGCGGCTGCTGGTGCGGTTCGCCGCGTCCGAACTCGACGGCAACCACCACATGGAGGTCTCGGACAAGGTGTCGATGGCCAACTATCGTGCCAACCGCCTGGTGTGTGAGGCCGCGGACCGCGCGATGCAGGTGTTCGGCGGTGTCGGATACAGCAGGCATGAACCGTTCGAGCACATCTACCGACACCACCGCCGCTATCGGATCACCGAGGGCGCCGAAGAGAAGAGAGCACCGATGAGCGATACGCTGGCGCGCGCTCTCGTGCAGGTGCTGGCGCCGGTTCTCGGTGAGGTCAGCGTCGAGGACCTCCAACCCACTGACCGGCGGCGCTTCCAGGATCACCTGGGCGTTCACCGCTGCGCACCCCGACCGTCGGCGTGCCCTCATCCTGCGCACCGGCGCCGGTGACGACATCCATGCGGGCATGGAACTGGAGGCCCTCGTGCAGCAACGGGCTGCCGCCGCGGGCGCACCGGTCCCCCACATCCTGACGGCCGACAACGCGCCTGCCGCCCTGGGTAACCCGTACCTGATCTGTGACGCGGTGGCCGGCGAAACCATCGTGCGGCGCATCCTGCGCGGGCTCGATGACGCCGGCAGATCGCGGCTACTCGAACAATGCGCCGCGGCACTGGCGGCGATCCACCGCGCCGATCCGGACGGGATCGGGTTGACCGCCCCCGACGACCTCGCGGCGTACCCGGCTGGACGAGATCGGCGACACCACGGCCACTTTCGAGTGGGCGTTCCGTCGGCTCGCCGACCGGCGCCCTGATCCGTCGCCGATGCGGTTGGTGCACGGCGACTTCCGGATGGGCAACCTGATCGTCGACGAATCCGGACTGGCTGCGGTGCTGGACTGGGAGCTGACCCACATCGGGGAGGTGTACGACGATCTGGCGTGGTTCTGCATCCGGGCGTGGCGGTTCGGCGCGCCGCTGACGCTCGGCGCCGGTGGTCTCGGCAGCGTGGAGACGTTCCTGCGGGCCTATGAGACGGCGGCGGGGACGGCGGTGGACCGCGACGCGTTCCGATGGTGGCTGACCGTGGCGACGTTGCGGTGGGGCGTCATCTGCAGGCACCAGGCCGAACGGCACCTCTCCGGCGAGCAGCGCTCGGTCGAGCTCGCGGCGATCGGCCGTCGGGTCAGCGAAACCGAATGGGACATATTGGATCTGCTGTCCGGAGGGGGACCGCGATGAATGCATTCTCCGGGCGACCCACCGCCGCCGAACTCGTCGCCGCAGTCGCCGACTTCCTCGACGATGAGGTCCGTAGCGCCTGTGACGGGCAGGCCGGTTTCCACGCCCGCGTCGCAGCCAACGTGCTGCGGATCGTCGAGCGTGAACTGCGCGACGAGACGGCAGGTGAGGTGGCTGAGGCGTTGGCGGACCTGGGATTCCCCGACGAGACCGCGCTGTCGGACGCCATCCGCGCAGGCCGGTTGGATGACCGGGGTGACGAGGTGATGGCAGTGCTGAGACTGCTGGTGCGACACCGGTTGTCCCTCGCACACCCCGGGTACGATTCCCCGGGATGAGGCAGGCGTTATTTCCTGCGGATCCGAGCCAACCAGGCCGGCTCGTCGACCCGGGTGCCGACCTCCAGCCCCAGTTGCTCGGAGTGCACCTCGGTGACGAGACCGCGGTAGGTGGTCGCGGCCAAGTCCTCGATCTCCCACCCCGCACCGAACGCGTCCCGGATGGTCGCCTCGCTGACCTCGGGCCCGAAGCCGCGCCCGGCGTCGGACAATGCGAGCACGAACACGGCCGCACCGGGCCGGGTTGCGGCGTGCAGACTGCGCACGTACGTCGCGCGGTCAGCGTCGTCGAAGATGTGGAACAGCGCGCTGTCGACGATCGTGTCGTAGCCGGGCGCGTCGCCGAGGCGCAGCGCGTCGGCGACCTCGAAGCGGGCGCCCACACCCTGGTCTTCGGCGTTGCGCCTGGCCTGCTCGACGGCTGCGGGCGCGCCGTCGACGCCGAGCACGTCGACGCCGCCGCGAGCCAGCAAGATCGTGTGCTCGCCGGTACCGCACCCGACATCGAGCACCCGGCCGTTGATGGCGCCCGCGGCGGCCAGGTCGACGATCACCGGTTGCGGCTCGCCGATCACCCACGGCGGGGTCTGGTTCTTGTAGAACTCGTCGAATCGGGAGAGTGTGGGCGTCTGGTCCATGCACCCAGTGTTCAACCTGAACCGGAGTTGAGGTCAACAGGATGTCTGAAACCGATCTGCGCACCACCGCCGACGTCGCTGACCGGCTGTTCGACGCGATCGAACGCGGCGACATCGCCATGGTGGAGCAGCTGTTCAGCCCCGAGGTGGCAGTGTGGACGACCGGTGACGAGCGACCCAGCGACCGCGCCACGTCGGTGCGGATCATCGCCTGGTTCGTCAACGCCACCGTCGACCGGCGATACCAGATCCTCGACCGCCAGTTCTTCGACGGCGGCTTCGTCCAGCAGCACATCCTGCACGCCAACGGCCGTGCGGACGCGTCGATCGCCATGCGGGTGTGCATCGTGATCAAGCTGGACTCCGACGGCCTGATCAGCAGCATCGACGAGTACTTCGACCCGGCGGCGATCGCCCCGCTGATGGCCGCCGACCGCTGACCACCGACTCGCCGACCAGGCAGGCGTTTTCGGTGCCGTCACCTCGCCGCGGGGCTACCATCGCGGCATGGCTGCGCCCACGGTGACCCTGCGCGTCCTGGTCTACAGCGACAACCCCAGGACCAGGGAGCAGGTACGCCTCGCGCTGGGTAAGCGGGTGCACCCCGAACTTCCCGAACTCAGCTACGTCGAGGTCGCCACCGCCGCGATGGTGATCAGGCAGATGGACGAGGGCGGCTTCGATCTGGTGATCCTCGACGGTGAGGCCAGCCCCGTCGGCGGAATGGGCATCGCCAAACAGCTCAAGGACGAGATCGATCTGTGTCCGCCGATGCTGGTCCTGACGGGCCGACCCGACGATGCGTGGCTGGCCCGCTGGTCCCGCGCCGAGGCCGCGGTCCCCCATCCGATCGACCCGATCCGGCTGGGCGACGCGGTCGTGTCGCTGCTTCGCACCACCGTGTGACCGAATCCAACACGGGATTACTTGTCGCGCTTGCCTTTTCGCGGCAAAGCGACATCGCCGAACGGCGCCAATAGCGATACTAACCAAAATGAGTGGCTTGCATCCAAAACATGGTTAGGCTGTGGGGCAGCTCACATCGACAGCCCCCGAGGAGCGCCTGCGCAGCATGAATTTGTACACGCCGATCCTGGTGCTTGGCGCGATCGCTGCCGTGTTCGCCGTCGGCTCGGTGGGCATCGCGCTGCTGGTCGGACCGAGGCGCTACAACCACTCCAAGCTCGAGGCGTACGAGTGCGGGATCGAGCCCATGGACGTCTCCGATCCGGCCGTGGCCGCGACCGCGCAGCGCTTCCCGATCAAGTACTACCTGACGGCGATGTTGTTCATCGTGTTCGACATCGAAATCGTCTTCCTCTACCCGTGGGCGGTGGCGTTCGACAGCCTGGGCGCCTTCGGTGTCGTCGCGGTGGCGCTGTTCTTGTTCAACGTCTCGGTGGCATATGCCTACGAGTGGCGACGGGGAGGTCTGGCATGGGACTAGAGGAAAAATTACCGGGCGGGATCCTGCTCTCGACGGTCGAGAAGGTCGCCGGCTACGTGCGGAAAGGGTCACTGTGGCCCGCCACCTTCGGCCTGGCGTGCTGCGCGATCGAGATGATGGCGACCGCCGGGCCACGCTTCGACATCTCACGTTTCGGCATGGAGCGGTTCTCGGCGACACCGCGCCAGGCCGACCTGATGATCGTCGCCGGGCGCGTCAGCCAGAAGATGGCGCCGGTGCTTCGGCAGATCTACGACCAGATGGCCGAGCCGAAGTGGGTGCTGGCCATGGGGGTGTGCGCGTCCTCCGGCGGCATGTTCAACAACTACGCGGTGGTCCAGGGGGTGGATCACGTGGTTCCGGTGGACATCTACCTGCCCGGCTGCCCGCCCCGACCGGAGATGCTGCTGCACGCGATCCTCAAACTGCACGACAAGATCCAGCATATGCCGCTCGGCGTGAACCGCGAGGAGGCGATTCGGGAGGCTGAACAGGCTGCGCTGGCGGTTCAGCCGACGATCGAGCTGAAAGGCCTGCTGCGGTCATGACCGTCGGAGATGGGGACTCGCAACCCGAGGTCATCGGCGTGCAGCGCGGCATGTTCGGCGCCGAGGGCACCGGCGACACCTCCGGCTACGGCCGCCTCGTGCGGCCGGTGGCACTGCCCGGCGGTTCGCCGCGGCCCTACGGCGACTACTTCGACGACGTCGTCGACACGTTGGTCGCCACGCTCGGGGACGAGGCGTTCGCTGCCGCGATCGAGCGGGTGGTGGTGTTCCGTGACCAGCTCACCCTGGAGGTCCGACGCGAGCACCTCCCCGCGGTGGCTCAGGCGCTGCGCGACGACGCGGGCCTGCGGTTCGAGTTGTGCCTGGGCGTCAGCGGGGTGCACTACCCCGAGGACACCGGCCGTGAGCTGCACGCGGTTTATCCACTGATGTCGATCACCCACAACCGGCGCATCTGTGTCGAGGTGGCGGCCCCCGACGCCGACCCCCACATCCCGTCGCTGTTCCGGGTGTACCCGACCACCGACTGGCACGAACGCGAAACCTACGACTTCTTCGGCATCATCTTCGACGGTCACCCCTCGCTGACCCGCATCGAGATGCCCGATGACTGGGTCGGCCACCCGCAGCGCAAGGACTACCCGCTCGGCGGGATCCCGGTCGAGTACCACGGCGCCCAGATCCCCCCGCCCGACGAACGGAGGGCCTATCGCTGATGACCACATCACAGAGCATTCCCGGCCCGGCTGAACGGGTGGTCGTCGTCGGCGGACAGGACTGGGAAGAGGTCGTCATCGCCGCGAGGCAGAACGCCGCCGAGCATGCCGGGGAGCGCATCGTCGTCAACATGGGCCCGCAGCACCCGTCGACGCACGGGGTGCTGCGCCTCATCCTCGAGATCGAGGGCGAGACCATCGTCGAGGCCCGGTGCGGGATCGGCTATCTGCACACCGGTATCGAAAAGAACCTGGAGTTCCGGAACTGGACCCAGGGCGTGACGTTCGTGACCCGGATGGACTACCTGTCACCGTTTTTCAACGAGACGGCCTACTGCCTCGGTGTGGAGAAGCTCCTCGATGTCACCGACGAGATCCCCGAGCGCGCGTCGGTGATCCGGGTGATGCTGATGGAACTCAACCGGATCTCGAGCCACCTGGTCGCCCTGGCCACCGGCGGCATGGAACTCGGGGCGATGTCGGCAATGTTCCTCGGCTTCCGGGAACGCGAACTGATCCTGTCGGTGTTCGAGTCCATCACCGGCCTGCGGATGAACCACGCCTACGTGCGGCCCGGGGGCGTCGCCGTCGACCTGCCCGACGACGGGCTCATCCAGGTCAGGGACCTGCTGGAGCTGCTGCCGACACGGCTGCGAGACCTGGAAGACCTGCTCAACGAGAACTACATCTGGAAGGCCCGCACCCTGGGGATCGGCTATCTGGATCTGACCGGGTGCATGGCGCTCGGGATCACGGGCCCGATACTGCGCTCCACCGGTCTGCCGCACGATCTGCGCAAGTCGCAACCCTATTGCGGTTACCAGACATACGACTTCGACGTCATCACCGACGACCGTTGTGACTCCTATGGCCGCTATCTGATCCGGGTCAAGGAGATGCGTGAGTCGATCAAGATCGTCGAGCAGTGCGTCGAGAGGCTGGAGAAGCTCGCCGGCCAACCCGTGATGATCGAGGACAAGAAGCTCGCCTGGCCCGCCGATCTGACAGTGGGCCCCGACGGGCTGGGCAATTCACCCGAGCACATCGCCAAGATCATGGGGCACTCGATGGAGGGCCTGATCCACCACTTCAAGTTGGTGACCGAAGGGTTCCGGGTGCCCGCTGGCCATGTCTATGTCGCCGTCGAATCACCCCGCGGCGAGCTTGGGGTGCACATGGTGTCCGACGGGGGCGCCCGCCCGTACCGGGTGCACTACCGCGACCCGTCGTTCACGAATCTTCAAGCCGTGGCTGCGATGTGCGAGGGGGGAATGGTCGCCGACGCCATCGCCGCGGTGGCGTCGATCGATCCGGTGATGGGCGGGGTGGACAGGTGACGGGCGTTTTCCTCGAACTCGGGCAACGGCCCGACGAGCCCGGACCGCCGATCCACGGGACGGCGAGTTACCCCGCAGACGTCGCATCCCGGCTCGCGGCCGACGCCGCGGTGATCATTGCGCGTTACCCGCAGTCACGCTCGGCCCTGCTTCCACTGCTGCACCTGACACAGTCCGAGGACGGCTGCCTGACACCGGCTGGAATCGCCTTCTGTGCCGAGCAATTGGGCCTGTCCCCGGCCGAGGTGACCGCGGTGGCGACCTTCTACTCGATGTACCGACGGACCCCCACCGGGGATTACCTGGTCGGTGTCTGCACGAACACCTTGTGCGCGATCATGGGCGGCGATGCCATCCTCGACGCTCTGCAGGAGCACCTCGGGGTGGACGCGGGTCAGACGACCGCGGACGGCAAGGTCACCCTCGAACACGTCGAGTGCAACGCCGCCTGCGACTACGCGCCGGTCGTGATGGTCAACTGGGAGTTCTTCGACAACCAGACGCCGCACTCGGCCCGCGATCTCGTCGACGCGCTGCGCAGCGGTGAGCTCCCGAAACCCACACGCGGAGCGTCGTTGTGCAGCTTCCGCGACACCGCGAGAGTCCTCGCCGGGCTGCCGACCGCCGACCGGGAGGCCGACGGTTCACTGCCCGGCGACGCCAGCCTGGCCGGGCTGCGATTCGCTCACCGACACGACATGGCCGCGCCGGCACCGGACTCGTCCGGATCGGAGGCGGTCACCACCCGCGAAGGGCAAGCCGCCGGCGACGACGAAGCCCATGCAGCCGAGTCCGCCAGGGACGAACCCGCGCCGGCGCCTTCGGCCGATGTTCCGGCCGGGCCGTCGACACCAGAAACCGACCCGAAGGCGACGGATTCGTAGATGACGCCACTGACTCCCGTGCTCAGCCGGTTCTGGGACGAGCCGCAGCCCTGGTCGCTGGACACCTACCGTCGCCATGACGGGTATCAGGCCCTGGACCGGGCTCTGGCCATGAGCCCCGACGATGTCATCACGATGGTCAAGGACTCCGGGCTGCGGGGCCGTGGCGGCGCCGGGTTCCCCACCGGCACCAAGTGGTCGTTCATCCCGCAGGGCGATGAGGGCGCCGCGGCCAAGCCCCACTACCTGGTGATCAACGCCGACGAGTCCGAACCCGGTACGTGCAAAGACATTCCGTTGATGATGACGACCCCGCACTTCCTGGTGGAGGGGGCGATCATCGCGGCGTACGCGATCCGGGCGCACCACGCTTTCATCTACCTGCGCGGGGAGGTTCTTCCGGTACTGCGGCGGCTGCAGGCCGCGGTCGCCGAAGCCTACGCCGCGGGGCACCTGGGTACCGACATCCACGGTTCCGGGTTCGATCTCGACCTCGTCGTGCACGCCGGTGCGGGTGCCTACATCTGCGGCGAGGAGACCGCGCTGCTGGACTCGCTGGAGGGCAGACGCGGTCAGCCCAGGCTGCGGCCGCCGTTCCCCGCGGTGGCGGGCCTGTACGCGTGCCCGACGGTGGTCAACAACGTGGAGTCGATCGCCAGCGTGCCGCCCATCCTGCTCAACGGGATCGGCTGGTTCCGCTCCATGGGTTCGGAGAAGTCGCCCGGTTTCACGCTGTACTCGCTGTCGGGGCACGTCACCACACCCGGCCAGTACGAGGCGCCGCTCGGGATCACGCTGCGCGAGCTGCTCGACTACGCGGGCGGTGTCCGGGCCGGACACACCTTGAAGTTCTGGACACCGGGTGGATCCTCGACACCGCTGCTGACAGCCGAACACCTCGACGCGCCACTGGATTACGAGGGGATGGCCGGCGTCGGGTCGATGCTCGGCACCAAGGCGCTGCAGATCTTCGACGAAACCACCTGCGTGGTGCGGGCGGTGCGGCGCTGGACGCAGTTCTACGCGCACGAATCGTGCGGCAAGTGCACCCCGTGCCGCGAGGGCACCTACTGGCTGGCGCAGATCTACCAGCGGCTCGAGGACGGCACCGGGACCCCGGCCGACATCGACAAGCTCCTCGACATCTCCGACAGCATCCTCGGCAAGTCGTTCTGCGCCCTCGGTGACGGCGCCGCCAGCCCGATCGTGTCGTCCGTCAAGTACTTTCGCGACGAGTACGAGGCACACCTCGATGGCGGCTGCCCGTTCGATCCGTACGCGTCGATGCTCGCCGCTCCGGAAAGGGTGGGTGCATGACCATCGCTGAGCACAACCACGACGCGCCTCCCGTCGAGATGGTCACGCTGACGATCGACGGGGCACAGGTCAGCGTTCCCAAGGGCACCCTGGTGATCCGCGCCGCCGAGTTGATGGGGGTGCAGATCCCCCGGTTCTGCGACCACCCGCTGCTGGACCCGGTCGGTGCGTGCCGGCAATGCCTGGTCGAGGTCGAGGGACAGCGCAAACCGATGGCGTCCTGCACGATCACCTGCACCCCGGACATGGTGGTGCGCACCCAGTTCACCTCCGAGGCCGCCGACAAGGCGCAGCACGGCGTGATGGAGTTGCTGCTCATCAACCATCCGCTGGACTGCCCGGTCTGCGACAAGGGTGGTGAGTGCCCGCTGCAGAACCAGGCGATGTCCAACGGCCGCCCCGAGACCCGCTTCGAGGATGTCAAGCGCACCTTCCCGAAGCCGATCAACGTCTCGTCACAGGTGCTGCTGGACCGTGAGCGGTGTGTGCTGTGCGCCCGGTGCACCCGGTTCTCCGACCAGATCGCCGGTGACCCGTTCATCGAGTTGATGGAGCGGGGCGCGCTGCAACAGGTCGGGATCGCCCCGGGCGAACCGTTCCAGTCGTACTTTTCCGGCAACACCGTGCAGATCTGTCCGGTGGGGGCGCTGACCGGTGCGGCCTACCGGTTCCGGGCGCGGCCCTTCGACCTGGTGTCGAGCCCGAGTGTCTGCGAACACTGCGCATCGGGTTGCGCGCAGCGCACCGACCACCGCCGCGGAAAGGTGTTGCGCCGCCTGGCGGGTGACGATCCCGCGGTGAACGAGGAATGGAACTGCGACAAGGGCCGGTGGGCCTTCACCTACGCGACCGTCGGTGACCGGATCACCACGCCGCTGGTGCGGGACGCCGATTCTCCCGACGGCGCGTTGCGCCCGGCGTCGTGGTCCGAAGCGCTCACGGTGGCCGGGGCGGGGTTGGCGGCGGCGCACGGCAGGGCCGGGGTGCTCGTCGGCGGGCGGGTGACGGCCGAGGACGCCTACGCCTACGCCAAGTTCGCCCGAATCGTGCTGGGCACCAACGACGTCGACTTCCGCGCCAGGACGCACAGCGCCGAGGAGGCCGACTTCCTGGCCGCCCACATCGCCGGCCGGCCGATGACGGTGACCTACTCGGATCTGGAGAACGCACCGGCGGTGCTGTTGGCCGGGCTGGAACCCGAGGAAGAGTCGCCGATCATCTTCCTGCGACTGCGCAAGGCGGTGCGAAAGCGCGGCCTGGCGGTGCACTCGATCGCGCCGTTCGCCTCCAGCGGCCTGACGAAGCTGTCGGGACGACTGATCAGCTCCGGCCCGGCAGGCGAGGCGGATGCGCTGGACCGGTTGACCGACGACGAGTCGCTGACGGTGCCTGGGTCGCTGATTCTGGTCGGTGAACGGCTGGCGATCTTCCCGGGCGCACTGTCGGCCGCGGGACGCCTCGCCCAGGCCACCGGGGCACGGCTCGCCTGGGTCCCCCGGCGCGCCGGTGAGCGGGGCGCGGTGGAGGCC
>NZ_JBAUJB010000354.1:0-1768 GCF_049683355.1 Mycobacterium sp. | reverse complement strand
CACGGTCGGGGTCGGTGATCTGCGTGGGCGCCAGGCCCTCGCTGATCGTCGCGCCGCCGCGGGGGGAGTCGGGTAGCTCGACCAGCTCGCCGCACATCGATGGGAACCACTGTTTCCCGTCTTTGCGTGCTTGGTCCTCGGCTGACTTCCACCACTTGTGTTGCACAAAGGGGTTACGCGGGAACTGCGCGAAGTATCGCTCACGGAGCTGCTCACGGTCGGGTGCCCAGCGGCTATCCCAGTCGCCGCCCAGAACATAGCGTTGGTAGTCCTCGGCGTAGTCGCGCTTGCCTTCCTTATTCAGCAGCGCGTGACGGGTCCGAGTGCCGCAATGGGAGCACTTGAGCGTGCCGGTCTCGATCCAGCCCCGCGGGTCCATGAACAAGCCATTGCCGCGGTTCTCGTCGTCGATTCCGAAGTGGTAGTCCGTGCTGACCGTGCGCAGGTTGCCGCACTCGCAGCAGAGCGCCGGCGCGGGCACCTTTGCGGCAGCCACGACCGCCTGGAGATCCGGTCGGGACAACATGATCTGCCGAGAATGGGGATGGCCGAGTTCGTGGCCTCGGCCGCGATGGGTCCGGCATGCCTGGCCTGGGTCTGCGTGGCAGAACGGGCAGCGGTGGCCGAGGGCGGGGTGCGGTTCGGTAGTGGTCATCCGGGCTGGGCTCCCATCGATTCGGAGCCACCCAGGGTGTCTAGTTGTGCGTATCTTGCGCAGACACGCATCTGTGCTGGTCAGATGGTGCCCCCGGCAGGATTCGAACCTGCGGCCTTCCGCTCCGGAGGCGGACGCTCTATCCCCTGAGCTACGGGGGCGCGTGCTGGATCAGCTGCGCCGAATGGGCCTGCACAGACTAACGCATCTTGTCGGGCGCCCCGTCAACGGACGGATCCCCGGCCGCGATGCCGAAAAAACCTCAGCCCGCAGCACGACGCCGTAATGGATTCGGGGCGCGATGACCCCAGACCATAGGATGGACCCCCGTGACCCCCGCCGATCTGGCTGAGCTGCTCAGGACCACCGCCGCCGCGGTGCTGGCCGAGCACGCCCTCGACCCCGCCGCGCTGCCTGCGACCGTCACCGTCGAGCGGCCCCGCAACTCCGAGCACGGCGACTACGCCACCAACCTGGCCCTGCAACTGGGCAAGAAGGTCGGCGCCAACCCGCGCGAACTGGCCGGCTGGCTCGCCGCGGCGCTGGCCGAGCAGCGCGGCATCGCGACCGCGGACGTCGCCGGACCCGGGTTCGTCAACCTCCGGATCGAGGCGTCGGCCCAGAACGTCATCGTCGGGAAGGTCATCGCCGCCGGCGCCGGCTACGGCACCTCGGCGGACCTGAACGTCGAGGTCAACCTCGAGTTCGTCTCGGCCAACCCCACCGGGCCCATCCACATCGGTGGGACCAGGTGGGCGGCCGTCGGCGACGCGCTGGGCCGGCTGCTGAGCACCCAGGGCGCCGAGGTGGTACGGGAGTACTACTTCAACGACCACGGCGCGCAGATCGACCGGTTCACCAACTCGTTGATCGCCGCCGCCAAGGGCGAGCCCGCCCCCGAGGACGGCTACGCCGGTTCCTACATCGCCGACATCGCCTCGGCGGTGCTCGAGAAGGAACCCGACGCACTGGGCCTGCCCGACAGCGAGATGCGCGAGACCTTCCGTGGGGTCGGCGTGAACCTGATGTTCGACCACATCAAGGAATCGCTGCACCAGTTCGGCACCGACTTCGACGTCTACACCCACGAAGACTCGATGCACACCTCCGGTC
>NZ_JBAUJB010000353.1:0-10425 GCF_049683355.1 Mycobacterium sp. | reverse complement strand
TCCGCGTCTCCGCCCGCGGCTACCGCAACCGAGAGCACTTCAAGACCGCAATCTACTTCCACCTCGGCGGATTACAGCTCTACCCGGTCACACCATGACCCACGGACTTCCCGGAAGAGCCGAAATTTGTCACGGCTTCGGAGTACCCGGTTTTCCCATGGCCCGCTTGAACATCGGGTGAACTGTGCCCGATGCGCGGCCTACTCGACCCCGCCGACCATGTACGCCGAGCCTGGGATCGCCAGGGCCACCAGCATCAGCAGCAGCAGGAACCAGCCGACGCCCTGCCAGGCGGTCCAGCCGCCGCCGCCGCCCTTCCATTCGCGGTACGTCTGGATGAGCGCGCCGACGCCCCCGAGGAACAGGAGCGTCGGAACCAGTGCCGCGGCGAACACCGAATCACGGGCACCGAACGCATAGAACGCCAGCGCAACCCCCGCCAGAGCGATGACGGCGGTCCCGTAGAGGACCGCCGATCGCAGAGCTCCCGGCCGGTCGAAGCGCTTCTCGACGAAATCCCGATCGCTGGTCATCACGAACGGGTTCCCCGAACAGTCGGCGGGAAACACCGTTCCTACGGATCGCGGGGCAGCCCGAGCAGCCGCTCGGCGATGATGTTGAGCTGCACCTCGGAGGTGCCGCCGTAGATCGTTGTGGCCCGGCCCGCCAGCAGGTACTCGGCCCACTTCCCGGACGCCTCGCCCTGATCACCGATGGCGGCGTCGGTGCCGAACGAGGATACCCCGAACTCGGCGTAACCCTGGCCGGTCTTCATCGACAGCAGCTTCGAGATCGCGGCCGCCGGCATCGGATCGCCACCGGCCAGCGTGAGCAGCGTCGAACGCATGTTGAGCAGCTTCGCGGCATGCCCCTCGGCGATCAGCCTGCCCGCCTCGTTCTGCTCGATCTGGTCGAAGTGGCCGTCGCGCACGAACTCGACGAACTGGTCGAGGCTCGCCAGGAACGGTGGCTCACTGCTGCCGATCGAGACGCGCTCGTTGGTCAACGTGTTGCGGCTGACCTCCCAGCCGCGGTCCACCTCGCCCAGCACCATGTCGTCCGGCACGAACACGTCGTCGATGAACACGGTGTTGAACATCGCGTTGCCGGTCAGCTCACGTAATGGCTTGACCTCGACACCCTCGGCCGTCATGTCCAGCAGGAAGTACGTGATGCCCTGGTGTTTCGGAGCCGACGGGTCGGTGCGGGCCAGCAGCGCGCCCCATTGCGAGAACTGCGCGCCGGTGGTCCAGATCTTCTGGCCGGTGATGCGCCAACCGCCATCGACCTTGGTGGCCTTGGTGGTCAAGCTGGCCAGGTCCGAACCGGCGCCAGGTTCGGAGAACAGCTGGCACCAGATCATCTCGCCGCGGAACGTCGGCGGAAGGAACCGCTGCTGCTGGTCGTGGGTGCCGTACGCGACGATCGACGGGATGATCCACGCGGCGATGCCCATCTGGGGCCGCTTGACCCGGCCGGTGGAGAACTCCTGGGCGATGATGATCTGCTCGACCGGGTTGGCGGCCCGGCCCCACGGCTTGGGCAGGTGCGGTTGCACCCAGCCGCCCTCGGCGATCGCGGTGTTGCGCTCTTCCTTCGGAATCGCCTTCAGCGCAGCGACTTCCGCGCGGATCTCGTCACGCAGCTTCTGGGTGTCCGGGTCCAGGTCGATGTCGATGGACCGCATGCCCGTCGTGGTCGCGGTGTCGACCACCTGCTGCGGGTAGTCGGCGTGCCGGCCGAAGCTGGCCGCCAGCACGATCGCGCGCCGGTAGTAGACGTTGGTGTCGTGTTCCCAGGTGAAGCCGATGCCACCGTGTACCTGGATGCAGTCCTGCGCACAGTGCTGGGCCGCGACCGGTGCCAGCGTCGCGGCCACGGCGGCGGCGAATTCGTAGGAGGCCTCGGCATTCCCGCCGATGAATTCGTCGATCGCGCGCGCCGCGTCCCACACCGCGCTGGTGGCGCGCTCGGTCTCGGCGATCATCCCTGCGCACTTGTGCTTGATGGCCTGGAACTGTCCGATCGGCCTGCCGAACTGCTCGCGGATCTTGGCGTACTCAGACGCCTCGTCGGTGGCCCACCGGCCGACGCCGACACACTCGGCGGACAGCAGCGTCGACATCAGCGCGCGGGCCAGGGTGCGGCTGAGATTGGACAGCACCCGGTCGTCGGACACCTCGACGGCGTTGGCCCGCACGTGAGCGATCGGACGCAACGGGTCGACGCTGGCAACGGGCTCGATCTCGAGCTGGTCGGCGTCGAGGACCACCCACTCCTCCCCGGACTCGATCGCCACCGGCAGCACCAGAACCGAAGCCTGCGCGGCGGCGGGCACCGCGCGCACCTCACCGCGGATGACCAGCCCGTCGCCGTGGCGGGTCGCGGTCAACCCGGAGTCGATCGCGTAGGCGGCGATGACGTCCCCGGACGCCAGACCGTTGAGCAGGGCTGCGTCGGGGTCGTGCGCGGCGATCAGCGCGCTGGCGATGGCCGACGGCACGAACGGGCCGGGCACTGCTCCGTAGCCGAACTCGGCGACGACGATCGCCAGCTCGAGGATGCCGAATCCCTGTCCGCCGACCGATTCGGCCAGATGGACCCCCGTCAGTCCCTGCTCGGCAGCGGCCTTCCAATAGGGCGGTGGATTCGGGATCGGGGTTTCGAGAGCTTCGTGCAGTACCTCGGAGGGCGCGACGCGCGCCACCAGGGACCGGACCGAATCGGCGAGGTCGTTGTGCTCTTCATTGATCGCGATGGGCATGGCGGCACCTGTTCTTCACGTCGTCGTGGCTGATCCCCAACCGGTTGGTTGGGACCGAGGTTACTCCGCCACCTGGTTCACCAGGTTCGCGAGGTCCCGGCCGTCACGAAGGCGTTCGCAGTTGTCCACCGCGAACTGCACGTAACGATGCATGGTGTCAGCGGTGTACCACGTCACATGAGGGGTCAGCACAACGTTGCCCAAACCCAGCAGTGGACTGTCTGTCGGCACCGGCTCCACGGCGAAGACATCGAGGCCGGCGCCGGCGAGCTGGCCGGCGCGCAACGCTGCGACGAGCGCGTCCTCGTCCACGATCGGGCCGCGCGAGGTGTTGACGAGCACCGCGCCGGGCTTCGTGCGTGCCAGTGCGTCGCGGTCGAGGAGACCTTGCGTGCTCGGTGTCAGCGGCAGATGAAGCGAGACGACATCGCTGACGTGCAGCAACTCGGGCAGGGTGCGCCACCCCGGGTGTCCGTCATCACCGGTACTGGTGTGCACCACGTCGCCGCCCATCGCCTCGACGATGCGCTCGACGCGTTTGGCGATGTTGCCGTAGCCGATCAGCCCGACCGTGCAGCCCCCGATATCGCGCACCGTCTCACCGAGGGTCGGGTCGGAGGGCCAGCCGGCGCCCGCACGTGTGGCCCTGTCCAGCTCGGGAAGCCGGCGCAACGTGGCCAGCATCAGCAGCACCGCGCCCTCGGCGACCGACGCCGCGTTCGCGCCGGGCATGTTGGCCACTGCGACGCCACGAGCCGTCGCGACGTCGACGTCGACGGTGTTGACCCCGGCGCCCAGCTTGTGTACCAGCCGCAGTCGCGCCGCGCCGGCAAGATCGTCGCCGCAGAGGGGTCGCAGGACGTGCCAGATCACCTCGGCGTCGGGAAGCTCGCGATAAAAGGCGTCGTCGTCATCTTCGGCGCAGAACCGGACGTCGAGCCAATCCGAGTGCGGTTCAAGGAATTCCAGCACCTTGGGGCCGGGGGTGAAGTGGGCCAGGACTCTCACCAGCGGCGCGCGATCCATCCGGCGATGGTATCGGCCTTCTCGCTGCGTGCCCCCGGGGTGGTGAAGTAGTGATCCGTGTCGATGGCGCACTGCGTCTTGTCGTCACTGCCGAGCGCATCATGGATGCGCTGGGCGTCGGAGGGATACACGCCGGTGTCCTGGTCGGCATTGATCACCAGTGCCGGGCAGTCGATGCGGGCCAGGTGCGGCTCGGCCCGGGTCTGCGCGTAGCGCAGGCTCCACATCCCGATCCAGCTGCGCAGCGTGCATGCCGACGCGATCCCGTGCGTCGACCGGTTCGCCTTGACCGGTACTCCCGCGTAACACATGTTGGCGGGTCGCTTCGTCGGTTCGAGGGTGGGGTCGACCATCCGCGGATCCGCCCAGGTGCGCATCACGGTGAACGGCCGGTCGGAGAACCCGGCGGCACGCACCCGGATGAGCTCGGCCTCGGCCCAGTCGGTGATGGCCTCGTTGCGGGTGACCTGGGCGGCCCGGTAGCGCTGCACGAAGCCCGGGTCGTAGGGCGGGCCGTTGACCTCGTTGAACAGATCCAGATCGGGTTGCGTTGCGATGGGGTCGATTTCGTCGACCACTGCGGCGTCCATCCACGCGGTCAGCACGTCGGGGCGTCCGGGGTGCGCGGCGCTGGCCACGTAGCCGTCGGCGGGCGGCAGGTCGTCGAGCCCGGCAGCCGGCCGCATCCCCTCGAGCGGGGTGACGTGCCGGTCGGTGGCGTTGGCCTGGTAGGCGGCCATCAGTGACCCGCCCCCCGAATTCCCCAGCAGGATCACTGTTTCGATGCCCTGGGCCTCCCGAAGCCAGCGCACCCCGACGCCGATGTCCACCAGGGCGTGGTCGAGCAAAAAGCTGCTCTCGAACCCGCGGAATCGGGTGTTCCAGCCCAGGAAGCCGATCCCGCGGTTGGCCAGATACTCAGCGAGATAGTGCTCGGAGAAGTCGATCTGGTAGTGCGACGCGATCATCGCCACCTTCGGCTTGCGACCCAGGCCGCGGTGGTAGAGGCCCTGGCACGGGTGACCTCCCGAGCCCGCCTGCCGCGCGGTGGTCGAGTCCAGGCCGACGAACTCCCGGGCCACTCCTGGTGCTGATTTACTCATGGTCTCCGTCCTCCCGGTGATAGATCGTCCGGTAGAAGATGTCGGTGAGCGTCTTGATGCAGGCGGCGTCATCGACGTCGGCTGCGTGTGCGCCGGACAACTGTGTGTAGCAGAACTGGTTGAGCATCGACACCAGTGCGACGGCAATCAGATGGGGGTCGCTGCCCTCGCAAAAGCCTTGCTGTCGGGCTTGTTTGACCAGTGAGGTGATCAACCCGATGGGCAGCGAACAGATCTCGTTCCAGTACTCGGCGAAGTCGTCGCTGATCATCGCCATCTGGGACACGCTGATGATCTCGGCGAGCCGGTTGCGGTAGGTGTCCCAGTGCGCCGCGGCGGCTTGATGGGACCGCTCCCGGTGGCTCAGCCCCGGTTTCGCGGCGGCCATCGAGCGTTCACGGGCCTCGTCGCGGAACCGCACGGCCCACTCGCGGACCATCGCCTCCTTGGAGTCGTAGTAGTTGTAGAACGACGCCGTGGACCGGCCCGCCTCGCCGGCGATGTCGGCGATCGTCGTCGCCAGGATTCCCTTTCGCGCAACGACCGTGCGGGCGGCGGCATCGATCGCGGCCTGTGTCTGGCGACCGCGCAGTGTCGGCAGGTGCTCGCGAGGACTGACGCTCACCCGATGCGCTCCCCACGGTCGTTGATGCTGAACTGAATCTGATGTTAGATTCAGTTCCTGCCCGTGGCCAGTACCGTGGAGGTGCGATCGTGATCAAGCCGCACAACGTTGGCGGGAAAGTCAACACCGAATTCGAGCTGGGCGGCATCAACCACGTCGCGCTGGTGTGCTCCGACATGGCCAAGACCGTCGACTTCTACACCAATGTGCTGGGGATGCCCCTGGTCAAGTCGCTGGACCTGCCCGGCGGGATGGGTCAACACTTCTTCTTCGACGCCGGAAACGGCGATTGTGTGGCGTTCTTCTGGTTCGCCGACGCGCCCGACCGGGTGCCCGGCATCTCCTCGCCGGAGGCCATACCCGGTATCGGGGACATCGTCAGCGCGGTGAGCACGATGAACCATCTCGCGTTCCATGTGCCCGCGGAGAAGTTCGACGAGTACCGGCAGCGCCTCAAGGCCAAGGGAGTGCGCGTGGGCCCGATACTCAACCATGACGAGAGTGCAGCGCAGGTCTCGGCGACGCTGCACCCCGGGGTGTACGTGAGGTCGTTCTACTTCGTCGACCCGGACGGCATCACACTCGAGTTCGCCTGCTGGACGAAGGAATTCACTGAAGCCGACGCGGCGGCCACGCCGAAGACCGCGGCCGACCGCCGAGTGCCTGCAGCGCGCTGAGTCCCCGGCGAAGGCGCGCGCGGGTTCAGTCGCGGTAGAGGGCGGGATCGCCGAGTTGGTCGATCAGCGCCGCCAGTTGGTCTGTCAGCTGCGCGGGGCTCAGATCGACGGCGCCGGCCAGCCACGCGCTCAGCGTCTGCGCGACGCCGCCCACCACGAAGTGCGAAGCAGCCTTTATCCGGTCGTTGGGCTCGAGTTGCAGCGCGACGCCCGCGTGCTGGCCCGACAACAACGCGAACAGCGCCCCGGATTCGGCACGCTTGCGCACCACGACCGGGTTGGCCAGGTGTGCGCTGAACAGCAACCGGCCCACCCGGACGTCGTCGGCGATGACACGCACGATGTTGGCGATACCCGCGTGGCTCTGCTCCCGTGCCGGTGCGGCGGCCACCGCGGCCTGGGTGGTCGCGGCGATGTCGGCGACCACCCAGTCGAAGATGGCGCCGACGAACACGTCCTTGTCGGCGAAGCTCTCGTAGAAATACCGCGCCGCCAGACCGGACTGTGAGCAGATCGCGCGCACCGTCAGGTCGCTGGGAGTGGTCTGGCCGCCCAGCAGATCCAGCCCTGCTTCCAGCAATCGACGCCGGCGCTGCGCGATCCGTTGCGTGGCGTCCACGCCACGGTACGGACGTACCTGGGGCATCTGTCCATATTGACACCCGCCCGGCTTCCGAGCAATATCAGGAAACGCACGTTCTCATAATTGGGTGTGGAAGCGAAAGGAGCCGTCCATGACGGTGGACGAATCGGTGGCAGCGGCTGTGCCGCATGTCGAGCGCCCGGTGGCCGATGCCGTGATCTCCGCCCCGCGCAAGGCCCGGCGCCGCCAAGCCGACGACGGCATGATGGGACTCGGCCTGCTGGCCGGCCCCGCCAACGTCATCATGCAGCTCGCGCGCCCCGGCGTCGGGTACGGCGTGATGGAGAGCCCGGTCGAGAGCGGCCGGGTCGACCGACACCCGATCAAGCGGGCCCGCACCACGTTCACCTACCTCGCGGTGTCCTCCAACGGGACCGACGAGCAGAAGGCGGCGTTCCGCCGCGCCGTCAACGGCGCGCACGCCCAGGTGGTCTCCACCGAGTCGTCTCCGGTGAAGTACAACGCCTTCGACAAGGATCTGCAGCTGTGGGTCGGGGCGTGCCTGTACAAGGGCGTCGTCGACGTGCACCGACTGTTCGTCGGTGAGATGGACGAACAGACCGCCGATCGGCTTTACCTGCAGGGCCGGGCGCTGGCGACCATGCTCCAGGTGCCCGAGGAGATGTGGCCATCGGACCGGGCCGCCTTCGACAGATACTGGCAGAAATCGCTGGACAAGGTGCACATCGACGACGCGATCCGCGACTACCTGTACCCGATCGCCGTGTCCAGGCTGCGGGGTCTGACCCTGCCGGGACCGCTGCGGCGCCGGTCGGAAAAGCTGGCATTGCTCATCACCACCGGGTTTTTGCCCCAGCGCTTCCGCGACGAGATGCAGCTGCCCTGGGACGCGGCGCGACAGCGCAGGTTCGACCGGTTGATCGCGGTGCTGCGCACCGTCAACAACGTGTCGCCGAAGTTCGTTCGCCAGTTCCCGTTCAACGTCCTGCTCAAGGACGTCGACCGGCGCATCCGAACCGGCCGCCCGCTGGTCTGAGCGCCGGGGGCGGGTGACCCGGCTCACCTCTGAACCGACGCCCGTGCGTCTCAACAGTTTGGTTATGCAATGCTAACTTC
The DNA here is from genome assembly GCF_049683355.1 of Mycobacterium sp. Classification (GTDB taxonomy): domain Bacteria; phylum Actinomycetota; class Actinomycetes; order Mycobacteriales; family Mycobacteriaceae; genus Mycobacterium. Next base: position 2,510 of record NZ_JBAUJB010000353.1, on the reverse strand, counting down.
AGCAAAAGTCAGCTTAGCCATACGTAACCACTCGTAGGGAGATGGCTGGGGACCGGGCGCAGTCTATTCGACGAGGCGCCGGCGCTCTCGCAAAACAGTTCATGGAAATGGGAAGTGACACGCTCGCGACCGCAGCGCCCCGGGTGGATCCCGACGTCCTCAGCCGGTTCGCCACCTGCTGTCGTGCGCTCGGGTTGTCCGTGCACGACCGGCAGCGACCGGCCGATCTCGCTGCCGCCCGCTCCGGTTTCGCCGGGCTGACGCGGATCGCCAACGCCCAGTGCGACGCGTGGACCGGCCTGGCAGCTTCCGGCGATGTGTCGTCCGGGGTGATCGAGGCCATCTGGCAAACATCCGCGACAGCGGGCGTGCTGCAGCGTCAGCTCGGCCTCACCCCGGGGGCGCTCGGCTTCGCCTACGCGGCGGCCGCGGTGTGGAACATCTCGCCGCTAGCTGTCGGATGGGGGCTGATCCTGGTGGCGCTGCTGATCACCGTGCAGGCAGCCCAACTCTCGTCGCTGTGCGCGCGTCTGCCGGTACCGGTCATCCCGGCCCCGGGTGATCCGACGCCGTCGGCACCGCCGCTGCGGGTGCTCGAGGATCTGCCGCGCCGCATCCGTGCCGGTGACTCGCACCAGACCGGCTTCATCGCCGCGGGCGTGCTGCTGGCCGTCATCGGCTCTGTCGCGGTGCTATGGCCGGTCGTCGGCGGGGACGGTGAGGTGTCACCCTGGGCGTGGTACGTGGTGGTCGCGGTGGCGTTGGGCGCGGCGCTGCGCGCCCGGGTATGGGATTCCGCGCCGTGCAAGGCGTGGCTGCTCGGGCATTCGTACCTGGTCACCACGGTGCTTCTGGCGATGTTCGCCGCCGCGGGGGACCACGCCGCGGCGGGGTGGGCGCTGGCCGTGCTCGCCGCTCTGGTCGCGGTGTGGGTGGTGGCGGCGCTCAACCCGCGGATCGCCGAGCCGGACACCTACGCGCTGCCGATGCGGCGACTGCTCGGCTTCGTCGCCTCGGCGTTCGACGCATCATTGATCCCGGTGATGGCCTACCTGGTGGGGATCTTCGCATGGGTGCTGAATCGGTGATCCGACGCGCAGGTGCCGTGACGGTGGTGACCGCGGCGGTCCTGGCGGTCGGCGGGCCGTCGGCCGGTGCGATCACCCCACCCGAGGTCGACCCGGCGGTGGCACCGCCGACCGGGAACACCGGGCCGGTGCAGACGATGGCACAACGCAGTGAGTGCGTGGCCAGCGGCGTGATCGAAGGCACCGATCCTGCAGGTGTCGGCCCGAACCTGCTGTCGCTCAACATCTCCGAGGCCTGGAAACACAGCAGGGGCGACGGTCAGCTGGTGGCGGTCATCGACACCGGCGTGACCCCCGGCCCACGGCTGCCCGAGGTCGAGGGCGGCGGTGATTTTGTGGAATCCACCGACGGTCTCACCGACTGCGACGGTCACGGGACGCTGGTGGCGGGGCTGATCGCGGGGCAGCCCGGCGCGGACGGCTTCGCCGGAGTGGCGCCGAATGCCCGCCTCATCTCGATCCGACAGTCCTCGGACCACTTCGCCGCCCGAGATCCCGGTGAGGATCCGGTGGTGGCGCAGGCCCACCGCGACGTCGCGACGCTGGCGCGGGCAGTGGTGCGCGCCGCAGACGCGGGAGCGCGGGTCATCAACATCTCGACGGTCACCTGCGTGCCGGCGAACAAGAACGTCGACCAGAGCGAACTGGGCGCCGCACTGAGATACGCCGCCGTCGAGAAGGACGCGGTGGTCATCGCGGCGGCCGGCAACACCCGCGGGGGTACCGCCTGCGAATCGAACCCGCTGACCGATCCGGCCCGACCGTCCGACCCGCGCAACTGGGCGAACGTGAGTTCGGTGTCGATACCGTCGTGGTGGCAGCCGTACGTGCTGTCGGTCGGCTCACTCACAGCGGGTGGGCAGCCGTCGCAGTTCACGATGGCGGGGCCGTGGGTCGGCATCGCCGCCCCCGGCGAGAACATCACCTCGGTCAGCAACGCCGCCGACGGCGGGCTGGCCAACGGCATGCCGGACAACGAGCAGGGGATGGCACCGATCAGCGGCACCGGCTATGCGGCCGCCTACGTGTCGGGGCTTGCGGCGTTGGTGCGCAGCCGGTTCCCGGAACTGACCGCCCCGCAGGTGGTGAGTCGCATCAGCGGCACTGCCCACACCGGCGCCAGGTCACCGTCGAATCTCGCGGGCGCCGGCAGTATCGACCCCGTCGCCGCGCTGACCTGGATGGTTCCCGAGGGGCCCGAGAGCGTGGTCGACCCGGCCGCCGTCAGACAGACGCCCGCCCCTGCGCCACCCGCTCCGGAGGATCCGATGCCCCGTGTGGTGGCATTCAGCGGGGCCGGTGTGTTGGCGGCGCTCGTGCTCGCGGTGCTCGTCACGAGCGCAAAACGGAAGGACAACAACACATGACCGTCCGGATCACCCTGGCGCTGCTGTTCGTGATCCCGGCCGCGATGGCCTACCC
>NZ_JBAUJB010000352.1:0-16485 GCF_049683355.1 Mycobacterium sp. | reverse complement strand
GTGTCTGCCGCTGCCGCGTCCTTCAAAGAGGGCAACCTGATCGACGGGCTGATCAGCGGCGTGCGGGTGCTCTCGGCCGGCGTCTCGCCGCACTGACCCTCGCCCTGCGCGGCGAAATAGCGTCGCTACCTGTACCGCGAAATAGCGTTCCGGGCTGTGATTCGCCCGGCGATCGCGACCGTGGCTTCACTTTGGCGGTGACGCAGATGCTGCGTGGACCGGTGCCTCGGCGGTCCTAGAATTGACTGTCGGCTGCTGAGGGGAGGTTCGGGCCTTGGGTGTGCTGGATGCTTTCATGGCGGTGTGGGCCAAGGCGCGTGCCACCTTCGGTGAAGGCCTACCGCAGGACGGGTCCGCCTTCGACGAAAGTGCGACGTTGTTGCGGTTGCAGTCCGAAGTTCGAGCTGCCAAGCCCGAGGAACCCTGGCAGGGCCCGGCGTCGGATGCCTACGCCGCGGTCAACGACCAGCACGCGGGTGTTCTCGGAGGAGCGGCGCATCTTGACCGACGGCTGCGCGCCGAGGTCGACAGGTCGGCTGCGGTCGTGGCCGCCGGGCGGCGCGACCTCGAGGCGGTGCGGGACTGGGTGACGAACGCCGCCGCGACTGTGCCTCAGACCCCGCAGGGTGAACGGATGCTCTACCCGGTGGTCAGCCGAGGCAGCGGTGAGGTCGTCGAGATCCTGCAACGTTCGCACACGGATATGGCCCAGATTGCCGGCCGGATCCATAGCATCGGCTCCGAGTACCAGGCGCTGCGAGGTGAGCTCAAACTCGGGACCGGAGATGAAGCTGGGGCCGGTGACGGTCCACTCAATGCTGTCGACGACGAGGACTCGCCGTGGACCTACCCGTTCGATCCGCCACCGCCACCAGATTCCGCGCCCGGCGGTGGCAGATGGGAGCTTGGCCAGGGATTCCCACCAGGCCCTGGTGGGGGGCCGCCGATGGGGCCGACAGCAGTTCCCCGACCGTGGCACCGGAGTGTGGATCCTCCCGTGGTGGGTGGTACGTCCGGGCTGCAAGAGGTCGCACCACCTCCCCCCAACGGCTGGGGGGTACAGCCGGCATGGACGATGAAAGAGGCGTACCGGTTTCGGGTGACCGGTGAAGGATTCAGTGGTGAACCATCGCATACGAAATGGGTGCTACAAGAAGGCAAGTGGCACCATGCGACCTGGGTGTCCTACGACTTCGAAGCCGAGCACCTCAAAGCGATGGTGCCTCATAATGACGCAGCGGGATATCCCACGCTCCCGTGGGGAACCAACCAATGGTCGCCGATCGACATCAAGGACATATACGCAATCCAGGCCGACAATCCGCGGCTGCCGCTCTATGTTCCTGACCCACTCGGCGGTCAAGTGACCCTTCCGGTGCCATCCGCCGACAAGCCGGTCATCTCCTCGGGGGGGTCATGAGTCGAGGACGGTGGCTACTACTCGCTCTGTGTGCAATTGCGGTGTTCGGGGCTGTACTCGGGGTCATGCTGTGGCGCGACAACGACTCGTCGTCGTCAGGCGCATCGACGTCCGATTGCGCCGTCGTCGCCCGGTTGGCCCGTGAGTTCAGGGCGATGGACGGACAGGATCAGACGGGCGGTGGCGTCAGCGCCGGATTCGCCGAAACTGTGCGTACGGCCACCGGATCGGTGACTGACCGCCAGCTCCAGATGGATTTGGAGAAGTGGGCGCAGGGCTTTTCTCAACTCGCCGACGTCCAACAGGGCGATGTCGCCGGTGCACCTGGCCCCGACAAGGACGCTGAGGTCATGCGAGCCGGGGACACGATATATGGAACTGCCGATGCACTTCGGCGCCGGTGCCCCGAAGCGTGGTCGGTCGAAGCGCCCTAAAGAAGCTCAGCCTGCGTCGAATTCCCTTGCCCGCAGCGAACGTTCCACCCCTGCGCGGCCTTCCAGCACCAGCCTGCGCAGTGCCGGCGGCACATCGGGATCGGCGAGGAACTCATCGGCGGCGTCCAGCGCGTCCTGGCTGATGTCCCAGGACGGGTACAACCCGATGACGACGGTCTGCGCGACCTCGCTCGAACGCCGCTCCCACACACCGGAGATGGCCTCGAAGTACCTGGCCCGGAACGGTGCCAGCAGCTCGCCCTGACCGGGTCGCACGAAGCCACCGATGATCGCCCGCGCCGTGATGTTGGCCAGCGTGTCATCCTCGACCACCTGCTGCCACGCGGACTCCTTGACCGGCGCCTGTGGCCGCGCGGCCGCGGCGGCCGCGGCGTGGCGGCGCCCGGTGGCGGTGGGATCGTTGTTCGCCTCGGCATCGATGAACGGGGTCTCGGCGCCGTCGGCATCGAGGTTTCCGCTGGCGGCAAGCGCGGTCACGATGCGCCACCGCAGGTCGGTGTCGAGCACCAGGCCCTCCATGTTCACCGCCGCGGGCTCGTTGTCCAGCAGGGTCGACAACACAGCGACGTGGTTCGGGGAGAGCACCGAGGTGCAGAGCGCGTTGACGAAGGCCAACTGGTGGTCCGAACCAGGAGCGGACTCACGCGCCAGGTCCAGGAGCGCATCGCCGAAGGCGGGCCAGCCATTCGCGGCCGCCCAGTCCGGGTCGGCGTAGGAACTCAGCGCGGTCTGCGCCTGCAGGATGAGGCGCTGCGCCACTCCCACCTCGGACTCGGCATGCAAACCGCTCATCACGAGTGCGACGAAGTCGCGGGCGCGCAACTCCGCGTCGCGGGTCATCTCCCAGGCTGCCGACCAGGCCAGGGTGCGGGGTAGAGGCTCGGCGATGTCGGCGATGCGGGTCAGCACCGTCTGCAACGACTCGGGATCCAGCCGCAGTGAGCAGTAGGTCAGGTCGTCATCGTTGACCAGGACCAGCTTCCCCCGCGGAACGCCTTGCAGTGCAGCTACTTCGGTGGTCTCACCCTCGACGTCGAGCTCCTCGCGATGCACCCGCACCAACTTGCCGGTCTCGTCCTGGTCGTAGATGCCGACCGCCAGCCGGTGAACCCGGGACTCGCCCGCACCTGGTTTGGCGCCGCCCTGATCGATGGCGAACCGGGTGAACCTGCCGTCGGCGTCGACGTCGAATTCCGGACGCAACGTGTTCAGCCCGGTGGTCTTGAGCCACTGCCGGCCCCAGCCCGACAGGTCACGACCCGATGACTTCTCCAGCGCGCCAAGGAGATCGCCGAACGTAGCGTTGCCGAATGCGTGGTCTCGGAAGTAGTCCCGCAGACCGGCGAGAAACGCCTCCAGGCTGACGTAGGCCACCAGCTGCTTGAGCACGCTGGCGCCCTTGGCGTAGGTGATGCCGTCGAAATTCACCTCGACGGCGTGCAGGTCGGGGATGTCGGCGGCCACCGGATGCGTGGACGGCAGCTGATCCTGCCGGTAGGCCCAGGATTTCTCGACGTTGGCGAACGTCGTCCAGGCTTGGGTGTACTCGGTGGACTCGGCCTGGCACAGCACCGAGGCGAATGTCGCGAACGATTCGTTGAGCCACAGATCGTCCCACCACCGCATGGTCACCAGATCGCCGAACCACATGTGGGCCATCTCGTGCAGCACCGTCTCGGCGCGACGTTCGTACGACGCCCGGGTCACCTTCGACCGGAAGACGTAGTCCTCGAGGAAGGTCACCGCTCCGGCGTTCTCCATCGCGCCGGCGTTGAACTCCGGGACGAATAGCTGGTCGTACTTGCCGAAGGCGTACGGGGTGCCGAAGTTGTCGTGGTAGAAGGCGAAGCCCTGCTTGGTCTCGGTGAACAGCCGGTCGTCGTCCATGTACTCAGCCAGGGACTTGCGGCAGAAGATGCCGAGCGGGATCTCGCCGTGGGCATCGGAGTACACGTCATCCCAGCGTGCGTACGGTCCGGCGATCAGCGCCACCAGATAGGTGCTCATCCGCGGGGTGGCCGCGAAGGTGTGTTGCTTGGCGGGGCCGGCCTGGGCGACATCGACGGTGGCGCCGTTGGAGATGACCTCCCAGTGCGCCGGCGTGGTCACGCTGACGTTGAAGACAGCCTTGAGGTCGGGCTGGTCGAAGCAGGCGAACATCCGCTTGGCGTCGGCGGTTTCGAACTGCGAGTAGAGGTAGACCTCGTCGTCGACGGGGTCGACGAAGCGGTGCAGGCCCTCGCCGGTGTTCGAGTAGCGGCAGTCCGCGTCGATCACCAGGACGTTGTGCTCGGCCAGGCCGGTCAGCTGCACGCCGGTCGACTCGTCGTAGCCCGACACGTCGATGTCGGTGCCGTTGAGCGTGGCGCCGCGGATGTGCTCCGCGGCGAGGTCGATATAGGTGTCCGCGCCGGCGAGTGCGTCGAATTCGACGGTTGTCAGCGAACGGAATGTGCGCTCGCCGGGCTTGCCGTCGCCGTCGGTGAGATCCAGGGCGATGTGATAGCTGTCCACAGTGACGAGAGCGGCGCGCTCGGCTGCCTGGTCGCGGGTCAGATTAGGAAGGGCCACGCTAGGCAACACTAGCCTGACCACGGGAAGACACGACGGGCGCCGATGGTTGTGCAGAAGCGACGTGTGTCACAGCTTCGAAGAGAGGACCAACCCATGCCCGAGAAGTCCCGCGCCGATTTCTGGTTCGACCCGCTGTGCCCGTGGTGCTGGATCACCTCGCGCTGGATCCTTGAAGTGGAGAAAGTCCGCGACATCGACGTGCAGTTCCACGTGATGAGCCTGGCGGTGCTCAACGAGGGCAGGGATCTGCCCGAGGAGTACCAGGAGATGATGAAGACGGCGTGGGGACCGGTGCGCGTGGCGATCGCCGCCGAGAAGGCCAACGGCGCCGACGTGCTCGGGCCGCTCTACACGGCGATGGGGACCCGCATCCACGACAAGGACTATCGCGACTTCGACAGTGATTTCAGCCAGGTGATCAGGGAGTCCCTCGAGGAGGTGGGCTTGCCCGCCGAACTGGCGGACGCGGCGACCAGCGACACCTACGACGCGGCGCTGCGGGAGAGTCACCATGCCGGAATGGACGCGGTCGGCGAAGACGTCGGCACGCCGACGATCCACGTCGACGGCGTGGCGTTCTTCGGGCCGGTGCTGTCGCGCATCCCGCGCGGCGAAGACGCGGGCAAGCTGTGGGACGCCTCGGTGATCTTCGCCTCGTACCCCCACTTCTGGGAACTCAAGCGCACCCGTACCGAGCCGCCGGTCTTCGACTGACGCGGGCTCGCCGGCGCGGCATACTTGCTTCTGTGCCGCTCCAAGATCGCCGCCGAGAAGGTGTGAGCTCGCCACTGGAGATGCTCGACGTCGCCGTGGAGGAGGCGCGAAAAGGGTTGTCCGAAGGCGGTATCCCGATCGGCGCCGCGCTGTTCTCGACCGATGGCACGGTGCTCGGCCGCGGCCACAACCGGCGCGTGCAGCTCGACGACCCGTCCATCCACGCCGAGACCGACGCGTTCCGCAGCGCCGGCCGGCAACGCGGCTACCGGTCGACGGTGATGGTCACCACCCTCTCACCGTGCTGGTATTGCAGCGGGTTGGTCCGGCAGTTCAACATCGGTGCCGTGGTGATCGGGGAGAGTCGGACCTTCACCGGTGGCCACGACTGGCTGGCCGAGAACGGGGTGTCGGTCACCCTGCTCGACGACGATCGTTGCGTGACGATGATGCAGGAGTTCATCGCGGCCAACCCGGACCTGTGGGCGGAGGACATCGGTGACTGAGATTGGTCAGAGTGCCGTTGCGACCGTTGATCTTTCACGTTGGCGCGAAGGAGGCCGCAGCGCCGATGAGGTCGCCGCCGATGTCGACGCAGGTCTGCAGCGAGCGGGTTTCGTTTTGGTCCGCGGACACGGCGTGGACCCGGCGCTGACGCACGGCGTCCGGGCCGCGGCCCGCGAGTTCTTCGGCCAGCCCGACCACGTCAAGGCCGGCTACTCGGTCGCCGTGGGTGGACACGGCTGGCTGGCCCCCGGTGCGGAGGCCAACGCCTACTCCGAAGGCACCGAGACCCCACCGGATCTCAAGGAGAGTTTTCAGCCTCGGCGCCGAGACCGCGACGGGGGACGTCGACGTCGACCGCATCTGGTTCGCTCCCAACGTATGGCCGGCCGAGGTGCCCTCACTCGAGCGACTGGTCACCGAATACACCGCTCAGATGCGGCGGGTCGCCGACGAACTGCTGGCGTTGTTCGCGCACGCGCTCGGCCTGCCCGCGAACCCGTTCGCGGCGATGGCGAGCACGCCCACGTGGACGATGAACATCAACCACTACCCACCCGTCAGCGTGGTGGGTGAGCCGGAACCCGGCCAGTTCCGCATCGGACCGCACACCGACTTCGGGACGGTCACCATCCTGGACCGCGAGCCCGGCGCCGGCGGGCTGCAGGTGTACTCCGATGAGACAGGCTGGGAGGACGCGCCGTATGACCCCGATGCCCTGACGGTGAACATCGGTGATCTCCTGGAGTACTGGAGCGGACGGCGCTGGCCCTCGGGGCGGCACCGGGTGCTGCCGCCGCAACCGCATGCCCCCGAAGAGGACCTGGTGTCGCTCATCTATTTCTACGAGGCCAACCACGACGCGGTCGTCACCCCACTGGAGCCGCCCATTGGTAAGGTGTCCGGACTGCCTCCCGTCACGTCGGCGGCGTTCATCAAGGAGCGGCTCGACGCCATCACCGTGGGTTGAAACGCCGCTGTCGCGCCCGGCGAGTGCGACGAGAACACACATGCCTGGCGGCGTGTTGCTGCGCAAACGCGCGCGCTCGCGGAGCAGGGGGAAATGTAGGGTGTCCGCATGCGCGTCTACCTCGGGGCTGACCACGCCGGATACGAGCTCAAGCAGGCCGTCATCGAGCACCTCGAGCAATCGGGGCACGAACCGGTCGACTGCGGCGCCTTCGACTACGACGCCGACGACGACTATCCGACGTTCTGCATCGCGGCCGCACAGCAGACGGTCGCCGACCCGGGCAGCCTGGGCATCGTGCTCGGCGGCTCCGGAAACGGCGAGCAGATCGCGGCCAACAAGGTGCCGGGTGCCCGCTGTGCGCTGGCCTGGAGCACCAAGACGGCGTCGCTGGCCCGCGAGCACAACAACGCCCAGCTCATCGGCATCGGTGGCCGCATGCACACCACCGAGGAGGCACTGGCGATCGTCGACGCCTTTCTGACCACCAAGTGGTCACAGGCCCCGCGCCACCAGCGTCGCATCGACATCCTCGCCGAGTACGAGACCACCCACGCCGCGCCCCCGGTGCCCGGCGCCTAAGCCCGGGATACCTCCTCGTATACACTCCTGGATACACGGCGGTGAGAGGCGGCATGACCGATACGGAAAGTCTGGCGGATCGGGTGTTCGTAGCGCTTCGTGACGATTTGATGTGGGGGCGCCTACGGCCTGCCGAGCGTCTCGCGGAGAATTCACTTGCCGAGCGATATGCAGTGTCGCGGACCCCGGTTCGCGAGGCGCTGGCCCGACTACTCGCCGACGGTCTCATCGAGCGCCGGGACCGCGGGCTCTACCCATATCGGCCCCGTGTTGACGATCTCGAGGATCTCTACGAGCTACGGATCACCTTGGAGCTACGAGGAATACAGCGGCTCGAGAACGGTGCGCGCCGCCACGACGCGGCGATTCTGGAACCGGAGTTGGAGAGGTGGCGCGAATTCCGCAAGTCGCCGCCTAAGCCTGACGCCGGCATCGTCAAAGAAGACGAACAGTTCCACCTTCGGCTGCTGGCCTCGTCGGGAAATCAGGCGCTGGTGACGGCGTTGGAAGCCGTCAACGCCCGGATCCGGCCGATGCGGATGCTGGACTATCTCACCGAAGATCGGGTGCTCGCCACGATCGACGAACACATCGACATCGCCGAAAGGGCGTTGGACGGGGATCTGGCCGACGCTCGAGCGTTGCTGCACGCCCACATCGACGGTTCGCGCCAGGTGGTCATCCAGCGTGCCCGCGAAGCCATGGCGATGTTCGACGTCGTCATGGCCCTGCGGGACTAACAGATGATCACTCGCTGTCGGTGTCGTGTTCGATGAGGTCGCCGATCCGCCGGCGGTAGTCGTTGAACTCTGCAGCGTTGACGTCGCGAGGGCGGTCGAGCTCGACGGGAACAATCGCCTTGATGTAGCCCGGTGTGCCGTGTGAGATCCCGCCCGCCATGACGATGACCCGGTCGGCCAGGTAGACCGCCTCTTCGACACTGTGTGTGACAAATACTGTGGTGGTGCCCATTTCGTGGTGGATGCGTTGAAGTTCGCGTTGCATCGAGCCGCGGGTCAGCGCGTCCAGTGCGCCGAATGGTTCGTCCATCAGCATCAGCGCCGGTTCATTGCACAGCACGCGGGCGATCGCCACACGTTGCTGCATGCCGCCGGACAGTTGGCTGGGGAAGCGATTCGACACTCGAGTCAGCCCGACCAGCTCGATGAACCGTTCGGCCCGTTCGACGGCCTCTTTGCGGGACGCGCCGTTCTGTTTTGGCCCGTAGGCGACGTTCTCCAGGACGGTGAGCCACGGGAAGAGACCGTAGTCCTGGAATACCACCCCGCGGTCCGGGCCTGGAGCGGTCACGGTCTTCCCGCCCACCTCGAGGATTCCGGATGTGGGCAGCTCGAACCCGGCGAGCATGCGCAGCAGAGTGGATTTGCCGCATCCGCTCGCTCCCACGACGGCGATGAATTCTCCGGCGGCGATGTCCAGATCCAGGCCGGCGAGCGCGGTGACCGGGCCCGCCTCCGTCGGGAAAGTCTTGGTCAGGTCAGCCACCGTGATCGGTGCGCCCAGAGCTGTTGTAGTAGTGGTCATTTGATTCTCATTTCGGTTCGTAGTAGGTCATACCAGCCCAGGACGGCCGCGGGTCACAAGCCGTAGGGACAGGGTGAGGAGTCGATCGCTGAGCAGACCGGCGATTCCGATGACGACCATCCCGGCGATGATGATGTCGGTGCGGCTCATGTCGCGGGCTTGGGTGATCAACGCTCCGAGGCCCGTTCGAATCCCGACCGTTTCACCGACAACGAGCACGACCCAGGACAACCCGAGCCCGACGCGCAGCCCCGAGGTGATTGATTGCATCGAGCTGGGCAGCACCACTGTGAAGAACGACTTCCACGCCGGGGTGCCGAGCATCGCGGCGGCCTCGAGTAGACGCGGCGACACGTTGGCGGCCCCGGCAATGGTGTTGATCAGGATCGGGAAGAACGCCGCGATGAGGATCAGGAAGATCGTCGAGCGGTCACCGAACCCGATGAGCAACAACGCCAGCGGTGCCCATGCGGTGACGGGAATCGGTCGCAACAGGCTGACCGTCGAGTCAAAAAGGCCCATCACGAACCGGATCCGTCCCATCAACAGCCCGATCGGCACCGCCAGGACGGCGGCGATGACAAAGCCGTTGGCCACCCGGAGGGTGCTCGCCGCGGTGTGCCGCCACAGCGACCCGCTGGTGGCCTCGCTGGATCCGACAGCCAGATCCCACGTCCGGACCAGCACCGCCCAGGGTGACGGCACGAAGCGCATGTCGATACCCAGCGGAAGGTTCCACTGGCCCCTCACGGCCAGGGCCCACAGGCCCACCAGAACCAGGGGCAGAGCCACCACGAACAGCAGATTCTTGGCGTGCTTGGCCAGGCGGGAGGGCGGCATCACCGCCCTTTCCTTGGGGCGCGCAGTCGCGGCGGTCGGGGCTTCGGTGGTGGCGGTCATTTCCGGTCTCCCGCTTGCTGGGTGGTGGTGGCCGCCGACTGGACGAAGGTGTCGTCGACGAACTGGGACATCTCGGGTTGGGTCGGCAGTTGGTCGAGCGCGAACATCTCGCGGGCCAATGCGTCGACCTGCGAGACATACTCGTCGTTCAGATCAGCCCTCGGCCACGTGTTGGCGATTGCACCCGCGGCGACCGCGGGATCGAGTCCGAACTCGCCGACGACACGATCTCGCCATTCGTCGCGGTGGGTGTCCATGAACGCGACGGCTTCGGCATGGGCGTCGACGATCGTCTGCACCAGGCCGGGGGCGGCGTCGATGGTGCGCTGGGTGGCTGCCAGGCCGATGTTGACCTTGCCGATCGGGGTGTTGTACGGCGAGACCACGTCATGGGCGCCGTTCTGCTTGGCCACGGACGGACCGATTTCGGCCGAGGAGAAGGCGTCGATCTGCCCGCTGGCGTAGGCGTTGGCCATGTCGGAAAACGCCAAGTTCACCAGCGTCAGTTCGCGGTCCGGATCAATGCCGGCCTGGGTCAGTGTCGAACGCAGGATCACCTCCTGTGACGAGCCGATCGGATACCCGACCCGCTTGCCTCGTAGATCGCCGACGCGGGTGACGTCGGGGCTGCCGACGATGGCCGACCCCCCGTCGGCGGACGACGCGATGAGCCGAACGTCCTGCTGGGCGGCTGCTCCGGCGAGCATCGCCGGCACGCCCATCACCGCGGCATCGATCTGGCCGGACACCAGCGCGTTCTTCACGTCCGGAGACGAATCGAACACCAGGACTTCGGCTTTGGTGCCCTCGTCGAGGAACTGTTGGTAGAAGAAGGGCATGAAGAGATGTGGTTGGCCGCGCAGGGTGCCCACGCGGACGACCTGATCACCGTCGCCACCACCACCTGCTCGGGGGGTGAATGTCGAGTCGATGCTGGAGCATGCGGTGACGAGTGAGGCCACCAGCAGTAGCACCACGAGGGCGCTGAAGCGGGGGAGATGACGCGGATGTGGGGACATGGTTACCTGTCGCTTATATGTATACATCGTGGTGTACTGCTATGTATACGATTACGGATACAGGTTCGTTAGGCGCTACGTTCGCGTTGCCAGGTGATGAAGTGTGTTACATCTGCGTTTCCGGCACCGCGTGGTCTGCGCCCTGAGTATGAGGTGGAAGCGATGACGGTATGGATCAACCGACGGCCGGACGCCGAGGTGGCGGCCGAGTTGGAAGAAAGTCTTGGTGCCGCAGGTGTGTTGGCGGGGATTCGACTTGCGGTCAAAGACAACGTCGACGTCGCCGGTCTGCCCACGACGGCCGGCTGCCCGGAGTTCGCTTACATGCCAGAACGGGACGCACGGCCGGTGGCAGTGCTGCGTGCTGCGGGCGCGGTCCCCGTCGGCAAGACCAACCTCGATCAGTTCGCCACCGGCCTCGTGGGCACCCGATCGCCGTTCGGGGTGGTGCCCGATAGCCGCAGGCCCGAATTCATCAGTGGTGGTTCAAGTTCGGGATCGGCGGTAGCGGTGGCTACCGGAGTGGCCGATATCGCGATCGGGACGGATACGGCAGGCTCCGGTCGGATACCCGCTGCACTGCAGGGCGTTGCGGCGATCAAGCCCACGGTGGGTGTCGTGAGCACAGCCGGAGTGGTACCGGCATGCGAATCATATGACTGTGTAACGATATTCGCACGAAGTCTGGACTTAGCCAGTCGTGCGATGGCGGTGCTGGCGGTAGGAGCGGCTGACCGGCCTTGGCCCACCGTCACCAAACTGGCTGCACCCCGGAGTCCGGTTGTGGCGATCCCGAACGAGCTACCCGAACTGGATCGACAGTGGCTCGCAGCGTTCGACAGGGCGGTGGAGCGACTCGTTGCGACCGGTGCCAAGACGGTCAAGGTCGACATCGCGCCGTTCCTGGCGGCCGCAAAACTTCTCTACGACGGTGCTCTGGTGAGCGAACGCTACGCCGCCGTGGGTGAGTTCATCGATGCACACCCTGACGCGTCGTTCGACCCGACCGTCAAAGCAATCGTGAGGGCAGCCAGGGATATCCCGGCGCACGTCCTGGTGCGCGACCGCGCCGAGGCCCGTCGGCTCGGCGCGGTGGCAATGGCGTCGTTGGAAGGTGCAGACGCGCTGCTCGTCCCGACGGCGCCGACGCACCCCCGGATCGCCGACGTCGCCGCCGACCCGATCGGCGTGAACTCCCGGATGGGCACCTACACGAACTTCTGCAATGTCTTCGACATGTGCGGGGTGGCCGTGCCGGCAGGCACGGCAGGTGGTGCGCAATTCGGCGTGACCGTGCTGGCGCGGGCCTTCGAAGACGCCGTCGCTCTCGACATCGCCGGACTGCTGCACGATGGCGCGACACCGACAGATACCTGGCCGCTGACGGTGGCCGAGCATGTCGAGTTGGTGGTGTTCGGCGCGCATCTGCTGGGCGGCCCGATGGCGCATCAACTCACCGACCTGGGCGCCCGCTTTGCCGGTGAGATCACCACTGCTCCCCGGTATCGGATGGCCGTGCTCCCGACGAGCCCCGCCAAACCGGCGGTCAGCCGGGTGCCGGACGGTGCGGCGGGCGCCGCGTTGGCCGGTCATCGATGGCTGTTGTCGCCGGCGTCGTTGGGACGATTCCTGGCTGATCTGCCCGCGCCGATGCAGCTTGGCAAGGTCGAGTTCGACGATGGTTCATGGCGAACCGCTTTTGGCTGCGACGGATCCGCGGCGGGGGCCGACATCAGCCAGTACGGGGGTTGGGCCAACGCACTGGCGGCCGGAGCGGTACGACAGACTTGAGGACATGCCCGAGGGCCACACCCTGCACCGGCTCGCCCGGCAACACCAGCGTCGCTTCGGTCGAGCAGCGGTCCTCGTCTCGAGCCCGCAGGGGCGATTCGAAGGCGGCGCCGCGATGGTGAACGGGCGCGTGCTGAAGAAGGCCACCGCGTGGGGCAAGCATCTGTTCCACCACTACGAGGGCGGCCGGGTGGCGCATGTGCACCTCGGGCTGTACGGAACGTTCACCGAAAAGCCTGTGCCGCTGCCGGTGCCGGTCGGGCAGGTGCGCATGCGGATGCTGGGCGCCGAGTACGGCACCGACCTACGGGGGCCGACGGTCTGCGAGGTGATCGAGGAACCCGAGGTCGCCGACGTGGTCGCCAAGCTGGGGCCCGACCCGTTGCGTGCCGACGCCGACCCGGGACTGGCGTGGCGACGAATCAGCAAGTCCCGCAGGCCCATCGGCGCGCTGCTGATCGATCAGGCAGTGATGGCCGGGGTGGGCAACGTGTACCGGAGCGAACTGCTCTACCGCCACCGGATCGACCCGCTGCGCCCCGGTACGACGATCACAGCCGACGAATTCGACGCGATGTGGACCGACCTCGTCGCGCTGATGAAGGTCGGGGTGCGCAGAGGCAAGATCATCGTCGTGCGACCCGAGCACGACCGCGGCGCACCGTCATACCGGCAGGGCCGGCCGCGAACATACGTCTACCGCCGCGCTTTGGATCCGTGCCGGGTGTGTGGGACTGGCATCCGGACCACGGTGCTGGAGGGACGCAACCTGTTCTGGTGCCCCGGCTGTCAGAGCTGACGCAGGGCTAGAAACCGCCGAAGTCGCCACCGAAATCGCTGCCGCCCCAGTCGCCGCCGCCGGTGTCCCAGCCGCCACTGGTGTCGCCGTCTCCGTCGAAGCCGCCACCGTCCTGGCCGGCGGCGAGGCCGTCGCCGTATCCGTCCCCGTAGCCGTTCTCGAACGCCTGGGCGTCGTAGCCGACGCCACCCATCCCGGAGAACAAGGCACTGAACAGGAGCACCGAACCCATGCCCCAGGCGCCCGCGACCAGCGCGGGCTTCCACCACTGCTCGGAGTACCAGCCGGCAGGTACCGGGCGGCCCGCGACCCGGCCGCCCGGGTAATAGTTGGGGGTGCGCTGCGAGGGGGCCGGTGACGCCTCGATCTCGCGTCCCTCGAACTGCACTCGGCGGTCCTCGGTGACGGTGCCGGCTGTCCGCTGACCCGACAGCGACTCCAGCTCAGGTCCCGGGTCCATGTCCATCGCGATGCGCGCCGCCCGCACGTAGTACAGCCCTTCCATCGCGCTCTCCTTGGCCAGTTCGGCCTGGCGACCTGTGGTGGCCTGGTCGATCTGGGAGGACGCCGCGGTGTAGCGCTCGGACGCGTCGGCGAGGGCCTGCTTGGAGGCGTTGTCGGTGCCGGAGAGGGCGAACACCTGACCACCCAACCGTTCGATGACACGGCGCGCGTCGGCCTTCGCATCGCCCAGCGATGCTGCTTGCCGCTTCTTCGCGGCGTTGGCGGTGGCGTACACGCCGGCCCCGATCGCCGCGACGACAAGCAGGATCAAAACGAGCAATGCGCCTTCCATGGCTCACAGCGTACCGACAGGTGCGACCTCGCCCCGCTGATCGGAGGGCGGCACCGCCGCCGGGGTGCCCACGATCGCGTCGCCGGAGGGCGTTGTCGTTGCTGGACTCGGTCACAGTAATTGTCAGGGGTGTCAAGATTGGCTAGACTCACGTTCGCAGTTCAAACCTCGACTGCAGAACCCCGGAGACTCCCCATGAGCTATCACGCTGTTGCTGGGATTTTCCGTGTTCCTGGCGATGGACGAGAAGACGTACTGAACCGCAGGTGTCGAAGATAGTTATGTGTTCATGATTTGCTGGAACTGCATGCAGATGTGACTTCCGGCTCCGGTCACAGGCGGTGCATCTCCCTGGCCATCGCCGCGTGCTCGAAGTAGTCCGGCCGCCGTCGCGCCAACTGTCGCCGACGATCCCGTCGTTCGGCACGGCCCGTCCACCAGGTGTGCAGCGCGCCGACTCGACGAGCGCCCACCGTCGAACCGGCCGCGGTGCTGCCGAGCAGCACTTCGGTGACACTGATGAACACCGGCTGGGCGGGGGTTGCCGCGGGGGCGGGCGGGCAGGTGGGCCTGGTCAGGGTTTCGGTGTGTTCGTTCATGTCCACCAGCGTCTTGCACACCGCCTGCGCGGGCTTGGAGTTCACATGGAGATCGTGTGGAGATCCCGGAACGAGCCCCTACTCGCGCGGCACGGCGATCAGGTTGGCCTGCGCGTAGCCGGCCGCCCATCCGGCCGTCGGGGTCACCAACCCGTCCCGGCGCTTCCGAGGGGGTGACGGCGGCCGTGGCCTCGGCTGGGTGGCGATTCATCTGCCCTCCTCGGCCGGTCGGCTCAGCTCCACAGCTCCGCAAGGCCGCTCAGCGACATCCACCCGAGATACAGCGTCAGCAGCCACACGGCGAGGGCCACGAGCTTGAGCCACATCGGGTACCGGTAGCCGTGCATCAGGTCGCGACGCCTCCAGGCCACCCACACCACCACCGTGAACCCGATGGGCAGGATCAGGCCGTTGAAGGCGCCCGCGAAGATCAGCAGCGTCACCGGCGCGGCTCCGAGGACGACGAACAAGACGGCGCTGAGCGCGATGAAGCCCACCGTCAGGATGTTCTGCCGGCGGCGCGTGGTTTTGGACGTGGTGAGGAAGGACACCGATGTGTAGGCGGCGCCGATCACCGAGGTGATCGAGGCGGCCCACAGGATGACGCCGAAGAACACCCCACCGGCGGTGCCGAGGGCGGCTTCGAACGCCGACGCGGTGGGGTTGTCGTCGGCGAGGACGGCGCCGCCGGCGGTCACCCCGAGGATCGCGAGGAACAACAGCGTGCGCATGACGCCGGTGACGATGATTCCGTAGAGCGAGGTGCTGGTGATCCGGCCGACGTTGTCCGGCCCGGTCACCCCGGTGTCGAGGAGGCGGTGCGCGCCCGCGTAGGTGATGTAGCCGCCCACCGTGCCGCCGACGATCGTCGTGATCGCCAGGAAGTTCACCGACTCCGGAAGCACTGCGTTGCGCAGCGCCTCACCGAGCGGTGGCCGCGACACGATCGCGGTGTAGGCGGTCATGAGGATCACCACGATCCGGTCGAGCCCGACGCCGGCCCGCTTGCTCAGGAACACCCCGATGGCGATGAGCGCCGAGACCGCGCCGCCGATGCGTGGATCGAGGCCGAACATCGCGTCCGTGCCGAGGCCGGCGCCGCTGGTGTTGCCGATGTTGAAAACCAGCCCGCCCACCACCACGAGTGCCGCGAGCGCGTACCCGACACCGGGGAGCACCTTGTTGCCGAGTTCGTGGGCCCGGATCCCGGATACCCCGATGACCCGCCAGACGTTCAACTGGACGGCGAAGTCGATGACGATCGAGGCGACGATCGCGAACGCAAATGCCGCGCCGAGTCTGACGGTGAAGTCGGTGGTCTGGGTGATGAATCCGGGGCCGACCGCACTCGTCGCCATCAGGAACATCGCGCCCAGAAGCGCGGTTCTGGTCGCCTTGGCCGACGTCTGACCTGAACGTTCGTCGTCGGAGACGGCCGCGGGGTCGGGTGCGGAGTGTTCGGGCTTTGCCATGTGGTCCCCTGGTCCGAACCGGCATTTGGTCCGAACCGGCATTGTCGGTGTTGGAGGTGCCTGCCTCGTCGAGGACCCCGTCGTCCGGTTGCCGATACCCGGGCAGCACGGCGCCGAACCCTTGGAATGTTGGGGATGCGTACCGCGGCAGCTGAACGCCGAGCGCGTGCTCACCGGTCATGGCGCCGGGAGCTATTGGAGCGGGCGACGGGAGCTATTGGAGCGGGCGACGGGAATCGAACCCGCGTAGCTAGTTTGGAAGACTAGGGCTCTACCATTGAGCTACGCCCGCATGTGCTGCACATAGAGGACAGTACCGGCAGACTGTACCGGCCCCGCCCAACT
>NZ_JBAUJB010000351.1:0-11227 GCF_049683355.1 Mycobacterium sp. | reverse complement strand
GCCGAGCATCGCGGCCCGGCGCATCGCCGCCGCCGGTACGCCGGAGGCCCGGCCCACGGCGTCGGCCATCACCCCGATCAGCGCGCCTTGGCGCAGCTCCCCGGTGAGCAGACGCCGTAGGAAGAGCTGCTCGACGTCGGTGGCCGCGACGAAGAGGTCGGCGAGGAGTTCGGCACGGCGCGCTTGGGACCCTTTTCCGGACACGGCACCGATGTCGGTCAACGTGGCGTCGACCTCACCGACGCCCAGGCTCGGCTCGGCGGCCGGCTCCGGCAGCGATCGCGGTGCTGCCCAGCCGACGCCGATCTGCCGTTGCGGCAGCTCCCCGGACAACCACGACACCACGACGGTGACCAGGTGGGCGTCCTCGGCGGCTCCGGCCAGCCGCAGCAACTCGGCGAGGCGGGCGATCTTGGCCAGCCGCGCCGACGACGCACCGACGTCGGCGGACGCACGGGCGACGTCTACCAGCAGCACGCCACCAGCCTGACACGCCACACCGACAACCCGCCGGAACTGTATTCCAGCAGCGAAAATTCGAGTCGAGACCTGCTGGAATACCGTTCCGGCGATGAGGGCGAAGGGGTGGCGCTCACCGGACGGCGAAGGTGATCGAGTGCCATCCCGTCGCACCGTCGGGCACCGGATCGGCGCGTGCGGAGGTCTGCGTGTAGCCGGTGTTGTCGGTGGCGCGCACGGTGATCGTGTGGAACCCGGTCTCCTCAGCTTCCCAGTCGAAGCTCCACAACCGCCAGGTGTCATCGGAGTAGCTGGCGCCCAATTCGGCGCGCTGCCACTGTCCTTCGCCGCTCGGGCTGTCGATCTGGACTTCGACGTCGCGCACCCCGCGGTCCTGCGCCCAGGCCACACCGCCGAACGTCACCGGGCCCAGCGCCACGTCCTCGCCGGCCCGTGGCACGTCGATGCGTGACTCGGTCTTGATCGGTCCCCGCGCGGACCAGCCGAGCCGCGTCCAGTACGCCTCCGCGCGGTCGAAGCGGGTGAGCTCGAGGTCGACCAGCCACTTGGTGGCCGAGACGTAGCCGTACAGCCCGGGCACGACCAGCCGCGCCGGGTATCCGTGTTCGACAGGCAGCGGCTCGCCGTTCATCCCGACCGCCAGCAGCGCGTCGTCGGCGGTGAGCGCCTCGACCGGGGTTCCCGCGGTCCAGCCGTCGGTCGACATCGACAGCACCATGTCGGCGTCGGGCTGCACGCCTGCTTCGGCGAGGAGGTCCCGAACGCGGTAGCCGGTCCAGGCGGCAGTCGAGATGAGTTCGCCACCAACGGGGTTGGACACACACGTCAGTGTGACCACCTGCTCCACAGCCTCGAACCGTTCCAGGTCCTCGAACCGGTAAGTGACCTCGCGGTCCACCATCCCGTGGATCCGCAGCTGCCAGTCGGCCCGGCTGAGCTGGGGCACGGTCAGCGCGGTGTCGATGCGGTAGAAGTCGGCGTTGTCGGTGATGAACGACGGCAGAGCGACACCTTCGGGCTGCACCGATGGCGGCACCGAGGGAGCGGCGACGTCGACACGGGGCAGGGCGAACGCCTGACGGTCGCCCGAGACCGACGATGCCAGCCGGCTGATGACGGCGCCCGCGACACCGGACGCGGCGCCGACGCCGAGGAAACCCAACGTCACCAGGGACAGTCGCCTGCCCCTGTCGGGGGGTTCGGAGTCGTCCGAGCCCGCGGGCGCATCCCGGGTGTCCGTGAACCACCCCGAGGTCAACAGCCGCAGGACTGCCACCCCGCATACGGCGCCCACCACGGTGGGTATCACGTCGACGAACGTCGAACCGGCGCGGGAGAGCACCGCGGCGCACCCGAGCACACCGGCGGCGACGATCGCGGCACTGCCGATCGGCCTGCGGGGCCCCTCGGCGATCCCCGCAATTGCCGCGATCACCCCGATGACCACCAGCACGAGCACGCTGAGCACGAGCTTGTCGGCGGTGCCGAACGTCTGGATCGCCCATTCCTTGACGGGGCCGGGGGTCAACTCGATAACCGAGGACCCGACAGCGGTGCGAACGTCGGCTTGCGGTCCGAACGCGGCCGCGACGAGTTGGGCCACGCCGACCGACACCGCGGCCGCCGCGACGCCGCACATCGCCTTCGCGCCCAGCGTGGTCATGCCGCCAAACTACCGGCGCAGCGAACCCGAAACCCTTACCGAAAGATGTCGTCCGCTAAGTTGCTTTACAGATCTACCTCTACTTGCAACGTTGATGAAAGGAAGTACATGGAGATCGAGGGGAAGAAGGCCGTCGTCGTCGGTGGCGCATCGGGATTCGGACGTGCCACGGCAGAGGCTCTCGCCAAGCGCGGCGCGAGCGTCGCGGTGCTGGACCGTCCGCAGTCGAACGGCAGAGAAGTGGCCGACGGGATCGGTGGCGCCTTCTACGAGGTCGACATCACCGACTTCGACGGCACCGAAGCCGTGCTGGGCAGCGCTGTCGAGGGTCTCGGTGGACTGCACATCGCCGTCACCACAGCCGGTGGCGGGATCGCCGAGCGCACGGTGAAGAAGGACGGCCCGCACGGCCTGGACAGCTTCCGTAAGAGCATCGATCTCAACCTGATCGGGACGTTCAACATCAGCCGCCTGGCCGCCTGGCACATGAGCAAGAACGACCCCGTCGACGACGAGGCAGAAGAGCGCGGCGTCATCGTCAACACCGCCTCGATCGCGGCGTTCGAAGGACAGATCGGACAGTTGGCGTACACCGCGTCCAAGGCGGCGATCGCAGGCATGTGCCTGACCATGGCGCGTGATCTGGGCAGCCTGGGCATCCGCGCGTTGGCCATCGCGCCCAGCCTGTTCGCCACCGGCCTGACCGAGGGCATCCCGGACGAGTACGCCGCGGTCCTGACCAAGGACGCGGCGTTCCCGAAGCGCCTCGGCCGTCCGGAGGAGTACGCGAAGCTCGCAGTGGCGATCGTCGAGAACCCGATGCTCAACGGCCAGTGTCTGCGATTGGACGCCGGGCAGCGCTTCGCCCCCAAGTGACGGGAGCGGCGTGAGCGCAACAGAGTTGGGCCGCGCGTGTGCAGCGTGACCTGGAAGCATGGCCGGCATGCCCGTCGACATCCCACTCAGCGAAGCCGATCAGGAAGCGGTGCAGCGGTGGTTGCGTCGCACCGGGATCGGCTCGACGGTCAGCGGCGTCGAGCCCCTGACCGGCGGTTCACAGAACATCGTGGTCCGCCTCGACGTCGACGGGCAGCCGATGGTGTTGCGTCGTCCGCCGGAACACCCCCGCCCGACCAGCGACAACACCATGCGCCGGGAGATCGCGGTCCTGCAGACGCTGGCCGGGACAACGGTCCCGCATCCGGAGTTGATCGCCGGCTGTGACGACCTCGACGTGCTCGGCGTGGTTTTTTACCTCATGGAGGCCGTTGACGGGTTCAACCCGGGTACCGAGGCCGACGACGCCTACGTCCGCGACGCCGGCATGCGGCACCGGGTCGGGCTGTCCTACGCGGCCGGTCTCGCGCAGCTCGGGACGGTGCCGTGGGAGAACAGTGCGCTGGCGGCGATCAAGCGGCCGGGACCCTTCCTGGCGCGCCAGGTTCCACAGTTCATGCGGCTGCTGGAGAGCTACCGCCACGAGCGCTACGCACCGGAATCGTTTCCGTCGGTCGGAGCGCTCGCCGAGTGGCTGGAGTCCCAACGCCCGCCGGACACCGAGCCGGGCGTCATGCACGGCGACGCCCATCTGAACAACGTGCTGTTGCGGCGGGACACGCCGGAGCTGGCCGCGTTCATCGACTGGGAGATGTGCACCGTCGGCGACCCGCTTCTGGATCTCGGGTGGATGCTGGTGTGTTGGCCCGAAGGCCCCGATCCGATCAACGCCGGGTCCGAGCTTGCCGCGCTCGGCGGGTTGGCGACGCGAGCCGAGCTGCTGGAGGCCTACCTGGCTGCGGGTGGCCGGCGCACCACCCGGCTGGACTGGTACGTCGCGATGGCCTGCTTCAAGCTCGCCATCGTCATCGAAGGCACCTGGTCGCGTTACCTCGCCGGACAGGCGAGCTCGGAGGCCGGCGAGCGGCTGCACGCCTCGGCGCAGAACCTGATCGAGCTGGGGACCGCGGTGTCCAGGGGGGACAACCCGTTCGTGTGACGGCCGGAGGCAGTCGTATTCGGTTGCGTCGAGCAAGCGGCGAGGGCTAGCATCGCGGACGTGCCGAGACGACTCGTAGTAGCAACCCGCAGCGGGGTCTGATCCTGACCGACCCCTCGCTGTGGGTCGTCGCTGCTCCGTCGGTCGATTTCTCCGAAGCCAGAAGGCAGGCACATGAATGCTCGATTCGCCACTGGATACCTCGTGACGCCGCAGTGCTTCGCGGCGCATGTGGACGGTCCGATACCGCGCGCTCTGCGTGAGGAGGCCGACATGAAACCCTTCGACGAGTTCGTCGACTACTACGCACCGACCACCGGCCCTCTGCGGCTGGGGCAGTGGTCCTGCACGGATGCCGTCCGGCCGTCGGGACGTCTGGGTCCGCAAGCCCGCAACTACGAGGCCACGCTGGCCCTCGGCGATCGGATCGGCACCTCGCGCGCCGCAGCGTGCGGACCCGTCGCTGCGCTGACCGAGATGCTCCACGAGCGCGGCGTGGCCCTCGAGATGACGGCGTTCCACCAGGTTCCGGCCGGTGAGAGCACTGCGACGTTGGTTCGCGGCAGCAGCGGCGGCCGGACCGAGTGGGCCGTGGGGTGGTCCCCCGATCCCATCGAATCCTCGCTGCGCGCGGTCATCGCCTGCGCGAACCGGCTCTTGGCCGCGGCGGGTTAGCCAGGTCCTTAGCTGCGTCGTGACCCGCTCAGCGCCCACGCGCCGAACGTGACCGCCGCCGCGGGCACGCCGACCATCGCCGCACGCGACAGCAGGCCCGTGCGCGCGACCCGGGCGCCTCGCCTGCGCGCGCCGGTCATCGCAGTGGGCGCAGCACGATGGGCATGCCGTCCTTGGGCACCGGCATGCCGCCGTAGTCCCATTCGGTCGTGTAGCCGGGCCGGGGGAGTTCGAGCCGGTATTTGCGCAGCAGCCGGTGCAGGATGGTCTTCACCTCGAGCTGTCCGAACGTCATACCGATGCACTTGTGCGCTCCGCCACCGAACGGACTGAACGCGTAGCGATGCTTCTTGTGCTCGTTGCGCGGTTCGGCGAACCGCTCGGGGTCGAACTTCATGGGTTCGGGGTAGAGCTCTTCGAGCCGGTGGTTCATCCCCGGGTACGCGATGACGTTGGTGCCCTTGGGCAGGTAGTAGCCCAGGAGTTCGGTGTCGCGCACCGTCTGGCGCATGGCCCACTGCACCGGGGTCACCAGACGGATCGACTCGTTCATCACCAGGTCGAGGGATTCCAGCTTCTCCAGAGACTCGATGTCCACCGGACCGTCACCGAGGCGGTCGGATTCGTCACGGCACCGTTGCTGCCATTCGGGATTGCTGGCCAGGTGGTAGATCATGGTCGTGGCGGTCGAGGTCGACGTGTCGTGCGCGGCCATCATCAGGAAGATCATGTGGTTGACGATGTCGGCGTCGGAGAACTTGTTGCCGTCCTCGTCCTCGGTCTGGCACAGCACCGTCAACAGGTCGGACCCCTCTTTGCCCCGACGTTCCGCCACCCGGGCTTCGAAGTAGTTCTCCAGGAGCTTGCGAGCCTGCATGCCCCGCCACCACGTGAACGGCGGCACAGGCGTCCGGATCACCGCATTACCGGCGCGGGTGGTCGTGGTGAATGCCTTGTTCACCTTGGTGACCAGTTCGTGGTCGGAGCCGGGCTCGTGGCCCATGAACACCATCGACGCGATGTCGAGGGTGAGTTCCTTCATCGCCGGATACATCAGGAACCGTGCGTCGTCGGCCACCCAGTCGTTGGCGATGACCTTCGAGACCACCTTGTCGACCTGCTCGGTGTAGCCGACGAGCCGGGTCCGGACGAACGCCTCCTGCATGATCCTGCGGTGGAACATGTGTTCCTCGAAGTCGAGCAGCATCAGACCGCGGTGGAAGAACGGCCCGATCACCGGCACCCAGCCCTGCTGGGAGAAGTCCTTGTTCCGGTTGGAGTAGATGGCCTGGGCGGCGTCGGGGCCGAGCGCAGCCACCGACGGCAGTGCGGGGGAGTCGACGAAGAACAGCGGCCCGTGCTTGCGGTAGACGTGCAGCGAGTAGTCGGGACCGCCGCGGAACATCTCGATCATGTGGCCGATGACCGGCAGCCCCCCGTCGCCCATGATGGGCTTGAGATCGCTGCCCGCCGGGGGCATCGCCATCGGTTTCTGCGGGAATTCGGTGCGCAGCAGCCTGCGCTCCACTGCTCCCAGGCCCGGGAAGTTGGTGATCGAGGGGGTGAGCCGCCGTCGTGCCTGGTCGCGAAGGTATTTGGGGGTGCTGATCGTCGCCATCAAATGCTCCTGAAAGGACAAGC
Source organism: Mycobacterium sp. (assembly GCF_049683355.1). Classification (GTDB taxonomy): domain Bacteria; phylum Actinomycetota; class Actinomycetes; order Mycobacteriales; family Mycobacteriaceae; genus Mycobacterium. Next base: position 4,772 of record NZ_JBAUJB010000351.1, on the reverse strand, counting down.
TGTGGTGGATGTCACCTTGGTCCTATCCTGGTGGGCGAACTTGACGCATGTCAAGTTTGAGGGGAGCGAGTCGCGATGCGAAGGTTTACTGCCATGACCGCCGAACCATCACCGCCTCCGGAGGACCGGCGCAGCCGCGGCGACCGGCAACGCGACGCGATCGTCGCCGCGGTCCGTGAACTGCTCCAGGAACGCGCGTTCGCCGACCTGTCGGTCAGCACCATCAGCGAGCGTGCCGGGGTGGCCCGCTCCGGCTTCTACTTCTACTTCGACTCCAAGTACGCAGTGCTCGCCGTCATCGTGGCCGAAGCCATGGCCGAACTCGACCAGCTCACCCACGACTTCGCGCCGCGCGAGCCCGACGAGTCCCCGTCGGAGTTCGCCAAGCGGATGGTCGGTTATGCCGCGATCGTGTTCTCCACGCACGACCCGATCATGGGGGCGTGCAACCTGGCCCGCAGCACCGACGCGCAGATCCGCGAGATCATGGACGACTTCCAGGACACCGTGGTCGATAAGATCGTCGGGCTGGTCAAGCAGGACTCGGGAGCACGACCGGTGTCAGACGACATCACCGCGCTGGTACGGACGTTGACCGCGGTGACCTCGATGACGCTGGCGCACGACAGTGCGTTCGTGGGCCGCGACCAGGATCCGGTAGCCGCCGTCGAGATCGTCGAGCGGCTGTGGCTGAGCGCACTGTGGGGCGGCGCCGATGCCGCCCCCCGGCGCAACTGAGCACCGGCCACGCCCCGGTACTGTCACCGTCATGGCGCAACGGATGGAGTCGGACTACGGGTTCGGTGCACGGTTCCGGGGCAAGCGGTGTTTCCTCACCGGCGCCGCCAGCGGGATCGGGCGCGCGACCGCGTTGAAGCTGGCTGCCGCCGGCGCCGAGCTCTATCTGACCGATCGCGACGCCGACGGGCTCGAGGCGACCGTCGCCGACGCCCGCGCGTTGGGCGGTGTCGTCGCCGCGCACCGGGTTCTCGATGTCTCCGATCACGACGAGGTCGCCGCGTTCGCCGCCGACATCCACGCCGACCACCCGGCGATGGACGTGGTGATGAACATCGCCGGGATCTCGGCGTGGGGCACGGTGGACAAGCTCACCCACCAGGATTGGAAGTCGCTGATCGACATCAACCTGATGGGGCCGATCCACGTAATCGAGGCGTTCATGCCGCCGATGATCCAGGCCAGGAATGGCGGCCATCTGGTCAACGTGTCGTCAGCCGCCGGGATCGTGGCCCTGCCATGGCACGCGGCGTACAGCGCGAGCAAGTACGGACTGCGGGGCCTGTCCGAGGTGCTGCGCTTCGATCTCGCCCGGCACCGCATCGGGGTGTCGGTGGTGGTGCCGGGTGCGGTGAAAACACCGTTGGTGAACACCGTTCACATCGCCGGTGTGGACCGCGACGATCCCAACGTCCGCAAGTGGACGAACCGGTTCGCCGGCCACGCAGTGTCACCGGAGTTCGCCGCCGAGAAGATCCTGCGGGGGGTCGCGAAGAACCGGTATCTGATCTACACCTCGCAGGACATCCGCGCGCTGTACCTGTTCAAGCGCACGATGTGGCTGCCCTACAGCATCTCGATGAAGCAGGTGAACGTGCTGTTCACCCGGGCCCTGCGCCCGAGTGCCAAGCGGCGCTGAGGTTCACCGCTTTCCCCAGTCCCAGGCGGGGGTGGTCAGCAGCTCCTGGCCGGCCACCTTGGTCTCGCCCCAGTCCTTGAACAGTTCGATCTCGCAGGCGTCGTCGTCACTGCCCAGGGGCGCGGCACCGAGGCACTGCCGCAGCGTCTGCGAATGGGTGACCACGACCACCTGGGTGCGTTTCGCAGCCTGGCCGATCAGGTCTGCCAGTGGCCGGACGAGGTCGGGGTGCAGCGAGGTCTCGGGTTCGTTGAGCACCATCAGCGACGGTGGCTGGGGGCTCAGCAGAGCCGCGGCCCACAGCAGGAAACGCAAAGTGCCGTCGGATATCTCGGCGCTGCGCAGCGGACGCAGCATGCCGCGCTGATGCAACTGCAGGTCGAACAGCCCGTCGGTGGCGGACACCGTGACCGATGCGCCGTCGAAGGCGGCAGCCACCGCGCGGGGCAGGTCATCTGTGCCGGTCTCGAGGATGGTCTGCACCGCCGCGGCCAGGTCGGCGCCGTCGTCGGCCAGGACCGGGGTCCTGGTCCCGACCTGAGGCCGGCGGGACGGCGCCGCGCTGTCGGCGCGGAAGCCGTCATAGAACCGCCAGTCTCGCAGTCGCTCACGCACCACGACCAGTTCGGGCACCGCGCCGGCCCAGTCGGCGAGCACGCTGCGATGTGCGGGCAGGTTGCGGCTGAGCTCGTCGAATCCGGAGTCGCCCGCGACCTCGACGAAACCGCGTACCCGGCGCACCAGCGTCGCGCTCGGACGGGCGACCGGACCGGCGAAGACCAACTCGCGTTTCACCTCGGGGTCGCGTGCGAACGCCGTACCCCCGTCCTGCGGCAGCCCCAGATCGATCAGATACCCGAAATCATCTGCAGCGTAACCCAATTCGATCGAGATGGACCTGGTGCGGAGGCCGCCCTGTGCGACGCCGGTGCGGCGGGCGCCGCCGAGGTTCTCCGGGCCGGCCCACAGTGCCGAGCCGACCCCGCCCTCTCGGGCGAACGAGGCGATGACCTCGCCGCGGCCGCAGTCTGCCAGCAGCCGAAGTGCGCGGTACAGCGACGATTTGCCGGTGCCGTTCGCCCCGGTGACGACGGTGAGACGGCGCAACGGCACCACGAGCTCCCGCAGCGAGCGGTATCCGCGGATGGCAACGGCCTCGAGCATGCCGTCGACGTTAGCGGGCAGTGCCGACAGCCGACTCGTCGGTCATCGCGAGTTCCAGCCGCACTCCGAACAGCCGGACCGGACGGTCCAGTTCGAAGTGCCCGAGGACGTCCAGCGCGGTGGCGACGATGATCTCGGCATCCGTGGTCGGCGACGGGAGCTTGCGGATCTTGGTGCGGGTGAAGAACGTGTTGGTGCGTACCGTCACCGCCACCCGGGTGGCCACCCGCTGTTGCTCGACGATCTCGGCCAGTGTCCGCTGCGCGAGTTCGACGACCGCCGCGTCCATCGCACTCCGGTCGGTGAGGTCCTGGGCGAAGGTGACCACATGGCTGCGCGACCGGGGCACCCACGGCGCCGCGCTGACCGTGGTGTCACCGCCGCCTTTGGCCAACAACAGGAGCCACAGTCCGGTGCTGGGGCCGAACGCGGTCGTCAGCACCGCAGGATCGGTTGCCGCCAGGTCGGCAACCGTCGTGATGCCCATCGCGGCGAGCTTTTTCGTGGTCTTGGGCCCGACGCCCCACAACGCGTCGACGCTACGGTCGCCCATCGTCGACATCCAGTTGTCGTCGGTGAGCGCGTACACACCCGCCGGTTTGCCGAACCCGGTCGCGACCTTGGCCCGTTGCTTGTTGTCACTGATCCCGACGGAGGACGACAGGCCCGTCTCGGTGGTGATGACGTCCTGGATCCGTCGAGCGAGCGCCACCGGGTCCTCGACATCGGCTCCGAGGTAGGCCTCGTCCCATCCCCACACCTCGACGGGATGCCCCAGATCACGCAACAGGGCCATCACCTCGTCCGACGCCGCGTCGTAGGCAGCGGGATCCGAGGCGAGGAACGTGGCGTCGGGACACCGGCGCGCGGCGGCGCGCAGCGGCATTCCGGCGTGTACGCCGAACTCGCGGGCCTGATACGACGCGCAGGTGACGACCTTGCGGGGTTCGGTCGGGTCACCACTGCCGCCGACGATCACCGGAACGCCGACCAGTTCGGGATGGCGTCGTAGTTCCACCGAGGCCAGGAACTGGTCCAGGTCGACGTGCAGGATCCACGGGTGGTGGGCGGTGCTCATGTCCCGCAGAGCTTGCGCGCCAACGTCTCCCACGCGTCGCCGAGTTCGTGAACGGTGCGGCCCCGGTCGTTGAGTTCGTGGTGGACGTGATCCGCATCCAGCAGGGCAAGCAGTGCCGTAGCCTGGGCGTCGAGATCGCCTGTGGTGCCAGCGGATTCGAGAAGCAGCCGAACATGGCTGTGGTGCAGTGTCATCGGCGCGTTGTACCGCATCTGCGGGTCGCGGCTGACGTCGGAGAGCAGCGCGTGGTGAACGATGACGAACTTGAGCCGTTCCCGCCCGTAACTCAGCAGCCGGTCCAGCGGCGGTGCGCCGGGCCCCAGTGGCGGCGGGCCGAACAGGAAGGCCTGCTGCTGGGTCTTCTCGTCCTCGTCGAGCAGGACCACCATCAGGCCGGCGCGGCTGCCGAACCTGCGGAACAGCGTGCCCTTTCCCACACCGGCCGCCGCCGCGATGTCCTCGGTGGTGACCGCCTCGGCGCCACGCTCGTCGACCAGCCGTCGTGCGGCATCGAGGAGCAGCGCCCGATTGCGCGCGGCGTCACCCCGCTCGGGCGGGCCGGATTCACTCACCGGGAGCATCGTCAGCCGGTCGGACACACTCACCTGGCAACTCTAGCTCAGCGGAATTAACTCGGACCGCAGTCCGGTTACTGTGGGGGGCACCCGAGCGACGGAGGACAAAATGTCGGACAGCAAGGTATTGGTTCTGGTGGGCAGCCTGCGTGGTGCCTCGGTCAACCGTCAGGTCGCCGAGTTGGCGATCGAATCTGCCCCGGCCGGAGTCACGCTCGAGTTGTTCGACCGACTGGGCGAACTGCCCTTCTACAACGAGGACATCGACAACTCCGACGGGGACGGCGGTGTCGCGGAA
>NZ_JBAUJB010000350.1:0-1701 GCF_049683355.1 Mycobacterium sp. | reverse complement strand
AGCCGATGGCCTCGGCCACCGGAAGCCGGGTGCCCTCGGTCTGCTTGAGCCGGGTGGCCTGCTTGAGCGACGATCCGCCGACGTACTCCATGACGATGTAGCCGACCGGGTTGCCGTGCTTGTCGTCGTGCTCGACGAAGTTGTAGATCTTGACGATGCCGGGGTGGGTCACCTCGGCGAGGAACTGCCGCTCGGCCATCGCGATGGCCTGGGCCTCGGCGTCACCGGAGTGCACCAGGCCCTTGAGCACCACCGGACGGTCGTTGACGTTCTTGTCGAACGCCAGATACACCCAGCCCAGACCACCGTGCGCGATGCAGCCCTTGATCTCGTACTGGTCGGCCACGATGTCGCCGACGCCCAGCTGCGGCAGGAACGAGTACGAACTGCCGCAGTGTGGGCACCAGCCCTCCGACAGGGCCCGCCCGTCGGGCGTCGACCGGCCTACGGGTCGTCCGCAGTTCCAGCAGAAGCGCTTGGACTCCGCCACGACGGGGTCGGTCATCAGCGCGGCCAACGGGTCCACGGCGGGCACCCGGGGGATCTCCACCAGCCCGCCGCCGAGCCGACGGGTCGGCGACACCGTCCGGGTCAGCGTCGTGGGCTGGTCCTGAGGTTCGGTGTCGCCGGTCTGCAGCGAATCGCTGTCCTCGTCGTCATCGTCGAAGTTGGGGCGGAACACCGCCTGCGTGGACATCGGACGCATCGTCGGCGCCGACTCCATGTCGAGTTCGTCCAGGCTCGCCGGCTGGGTGCCCGGGTCTTCATCGTGGTCCCTGTCGTGGTCCTCGCGTGGTGCTTCGCCCATCAGTCCGAGTACCTCGCCGGTGGAGCCTGCGGTGCCGGACCCAGCACCGTCAACCACTTGCGGTACAACGTGTTCCAGGTGCCGTCGCGACGGATCCGCTCAAGGGTGCCGTTGACGAACCGGACCAGGCCGGTGTTCTCCTTGTTGATGCCGATGCCGTACGGCTCCTCACTCAGCGAGGGGCCGACGATGTGTAGATAGGGATCCTGGGCCACCAGCCCGGCCAGGATCGAGTCGTCGGTGCTGACCGCGTCGACCTGGCGTTGCTGCAGTGCGACCAGACAGTCGGCCCATGTGACCGCGCCGACGACGATCGGCGGCGGCGAGATCTCCTGGATCCGCTGCAGCGACGTGGTGCCCTTGGCGACGCAGACCCGCTTCCCCGACAGATCGGCCGGGGTCCTGATCGGCGAGTCGCGGGGGGCCAGGATCCGTTGGTCGGCGGTCAGGTAGACCGTGGAGAAGTTGACCTGCTCCTTGCGGTCACAGGTGATGGTCATGGTTTTGACCACCACGTCGACCTCGTTGTTCTGCAGCGCATCGACACGGTCCGCCGACGACAGGATCCGGTACTCGACCTGTGACGGGGTGCCGAAGATGTCGCGCGCGATCTCCCCGGCGATGTCGACGTCGAAACCGGTGATCTCGCCGGTGATCGGGTCACGGAAGCTGAACAGGTTGCTGCCGATGTCCAGGCCGACCACCAGCCTGCCGCGGCCCCTGATGTTGGCGACTGCCTCCTCGGCCTCGGCTTCGGTGTCGAACGGGCGCAAACTTGCCGTCACGTTGCAGGCGTCGGCGTCTGCGGCCGGCGCCCGCGCCGGTTCCGGCGGCAACTCCTCCAACCCGGCCGGCGTCGGCGGCGCCAGCGTGACGCCGGGGGTGGGCGCCAT
>NZ_JBAUJB010000349.1:0-17575 GCF_049683355.1 Mycobacterium sp. | reverse complement strand
CGCAAGCACTCGAAGGCCAACCACGGCAAGCGGCCCAACGCCGGTTCGAAGTCGGTGCGCTAGCCGCCGCGGATGATCGTGGTGCGGCTGATCTGGATGCGCAGCCGCTCACGAAGGCCCTCCGGGGCCCGCTCGCTGCACTTGGCGGCGATCAGTTTCTTGACCCGTTCCTCGATGCCGTAGTGCCTCAGGCACGTGGGGCACTCCTCGAGGTGCTGACGCAGCTTGTCCCGGGTCTCGACGGTGCACTCACCGTCGAGCAGCGTCCACACCTCCGCGATCACGGCGGCGCACTCGGGATGCTCGGGGTCCACCGGGCCGATCGGCGGGGTCCACCGCTCCTCGGAATCCGACGCCCCGGTCGAATCGGTGCCGCTCATGACGAAACCTCCTCAGGCGCGTCGGACTGTTGACCCCGGAGATAGCCGCGATCGCGGGCCACCCCGGCCAACAACTCGCGTAACTGGCGCCTGCCGCGGTGCAACCGCGACATCACCGTCCCAATCGGCGTGTCCATGATCTCGGCGATCTCCTTGTAGGGGAAGCCCTCGACGTCGGCGTAGTACACCGCCATCCGGAAATCCTCGGGCAGCGCCTGCAGCGCCTCCTTGATCTCACTGTCGGGCATCGATTCCAGTGCCTCGACCTCGGCGGAACGCAACCCCGTTGAGGTGTGTTCGGCATTGGCCGCCAGCTGCCAGTCGGTGATCTCCTCGGTCGGATACTCAGCGGGCTGACGCTGCTTCTTGCGGTAGCTGTTGATGTAGGTGTTGGTCAGGATGCGATACAGCCACGCCTTGAGGTTCGTGCCCGCCCGGAACGAACGGAACCCGGCGTACGCCTTGACCATCGTTTCCTGCAGCAGATCCTCGGCATCGGCGGGATTGCGGGTCATCCGCAACGCGCCGCCGTAGAGCTGGTCGAGCATCGGGATGGCATCACGCTCGAAACGGGCGGTCAGCTCGGTATCGGTTTCCACAGGTTCGTCTGTGTCTTTCAGGGTCGTCTTGGAAGCAGACCCATCGGTGTCGGTCATCGTGGGGAACACCGTCCCTTCTGTCGCGGCGCCGCCAAAAACGTCCGGCGAAACCACCGGACGCCACGGGGCCTCCATGGCCAACATTGGCACCATCAATCCCCTTCTGCCGATCCTAGAGGTTTCGACCGACGACTTTCTTCGCTCGGCCGTGCGCTACCACAGCTGTGCTGAACAACAGCGCCGACGGGCGGCGTTGTTCCCCGGTGTCTCGCGGCCCAGCTGCAGCTCGGCGATACTGACTTCGCCATGGACCTGCTCAGCAACCTTCTCGTCGCCGCGGTCGCGCTCGCGGTGGCCGCTGCAGTGTGGGGGTGGCTTCTCCGCCGCCGCGCCGCGTTCCGCGCTGCACTGGCGCATCGTGGCTGGCAGCGGACCCGCCGAGGCGAGAAGACCACCGTCGCCCCGGCCACCGGCGACTGGTCCGTCACCGTGAGCCGGTCGTTCGCCGCGCAGATGTCACCACCGAGCTCACACGTCGTCACCAGCGTGTGGAGCGCGCCGACCCCCGTCGTGCACGACGCGGCGCTGGTCGCCGGCGCGGCGCCTGAACCGCAGTTGCGGGACCTCGCCGTGGAGCTACTCGGATCTGCGACGCCGGCGATGACCCGGCTGCTGGGCATCGATCAGGTCAGCGAGGGCACCCCCTGAGCGCGGTGCCGTCCGCCGACCGGCGCCTGCTGGTGTTCGCGACTGACGGTTACGGCGCGGTGGGTGCGCTCACCGGTGTCGCCGACGCCGTCAGCGCATGGTGCGCGGTGCATCGCGCCGAAAGGGAGCAGCCGGTGCTGTCGATCGATGACACCGGTGTCCGCATCCGGGTCCGCACCGACGTCCTGCGCTCGGTCGAACACCTCGACGCGTTCGTCGATCTCGGCGTGCGGTGCGCGACGCGATCGGCCGGACCGGGACGTGACGGCAGCTGCCGCATGGTGTGCGGTGGGGCTGGGCGCGGCGGTGCTGGCGCACCGATGGCGCCACCGGGCCCTGCGGTTGTGTGTTCTGGTCGTCGGCGTCGCGGTGGCCCTGGCCTTGGCGGTGGCACTCACCGGCGAGGTGGCGCCTCAGCTGTTCGCAACGGCAGCAAGGATTTCCGTTGCGACGGTGGTGCTGTCGATCGTCGCGGTGCTGCTCGTCGTCCGAACCCTGCCCCAGCTCGCCAGCAGGAACGACCGTCACTCCGTGGTGGTGGTGTTCGCGGCGGTGGCCGCGATGTACCTGGCGGTCGGCGCGTTTCTGGCCGCGGCCGCACACGACGGGTCACAAGTGCAGGGTCTTCCCCAGTTGCGTACCCGCGACGAGTTCATCGACCGGCGTGACTCACCGTCCCCCCCCGGTGCGGTGCTGCTGGAGGCCAGGGTCAGTGATGCCACCGCCGTGTTGGGGTCCGGGGTGGTGGCGCCCTACCGGTGTCCCTCCATCGGGCCGCTTCGGCTTCCGGGCGCTCGCGATCAGCTGCCCAGCCGGTATCTGCTCGACCTGCCGGGCGGTCCGCCGATCGTCGCCGGGCCGATCGCGCCCGATCAGGCGTGGGCGGTGGCCCTCCGTCGGCGCCGATTGTGTGCTGCGCCGCGGCGACCCGGTGGTGGTGTGGGGCGAGTTGCAGGGCGGTATGGGTGCCGGCGGTCCCACCTCCTACACCGGGCTGGCGAACGTGCAGATGATCGCGGTGGGCAATATCCGGTCTTTCCTCCACGACTTCGGTCCCGTCGCTGAACGCACCGGCCGCGCCGTGACTGCCCTGGCAGCGCTCAACGCTGCGCTCGCCGCGGTGACGGTCGGAGCCGGCGTGAAGGCCTCTCGGCGCCTGGCTCGCGCCGGCACCGACACACCGCCCCGGATCACGTGGCGCTCCGGATCGCGGTGACTTCCGGCTCTACGCTGAGCTGGTGTCCCGTGCAGCAACACCGGCGATCGCGGCCCTTCTGGCCGCCGGCATCCCGCACACCGTGGTGCAGTACAAACACGACCCCCGCAGCGATTCGTTCGGCGAGGAGGCGGTCGACGAGCTGGCCCGGGCCGGCGACGTCGACCCCGGGCAGATCTTCAAGACCCTTGTGGTCGCGCTGCCCCGGGGGCTCGGTGTCGCGGTGCTTCCGGTGCCGTCGAAGCTGTCGTTGAAGGCCGCCGCCGCGGCGCTGGGCGTGCCGAAGGCCACCATGGCCGAGCCCGCCGAGGCCCAGCGGGCGACCGGCTACGTCCTCGGGGGCATCTCCCCGCTCGGCCAGCGCAGGCTGCTGCCGACGGTCGTCGACTCGTCGGCGCTGCAGTGGGACCGGGTGCTGTGCAGCGCCGGCAAGCGCGGGTGGGACGTCCAGCTGGCGCCCGCCGATCTGATCACGCTCACCAAGGCGGTGACCGCGGACATCCGCGCCATTTAGGGTGGGTCCATGTCACTTGCCGGGAAAACCATGTTCATCTCCGGTGCCAGCCGCGGCATCGGGCTGGCGATCGCCAAACGCGTCGCGGCCGACGGCGCGAACATCGCGCTGGTCGCCAAGACCGCCGAGCCGCATCCCAAGCTGCCCGGCACGGTCTACACCGCGGCCAAGGAGATCGAGGAGGTCGGCGGTCAGGCGCTGCCGATCGTCGGTGACGTCCGGGATGGAGATTCGGTGGCCGCCGCCGTCGCCAAGGCCGTCGAACAGTTCGGCGGCATCGACATGTGCGTGAACAACGCCTCGGCGATCAACCTGGGCTCCATCGAAGACGTCCCGCTCAAGCGCTTCGATCTGATGAACGGCATCCAGGTGCGGGGCACCTACGCGGTGTCGCAGGCCTGCCTGCCGCACATGAAGGGCCGGGAGAACCCGCACGTGCTGACGCTCTCCCCGCCGATCCTGCTGGAGTCCAAGTGGCTCAAGCCCACCCCGTACATGATGGCCAAGTACGGGATGACGTTGTGCGCCTTGGGTATTGCCGAGGAGATGCGGGAGTCGGGAATCGCCTCCAACACGTTGTGGCCGCGCACCATGGTGGCCACCGCCGCGGTGCAGAACCTGCTCGGGGGTGACGAGTCGATGGCTCGGTCACGCAAGGCCGAGGTGTACAGCGACGCGGCGTACGTGGTGCTGACCAAGCCGTCCAGCTACACCGGCAACACGCTGCTGTGCGAGGACGTGCTGCTGGAGTCGGGCGTCTCCGACCTGTCGGTCTACGACTGCATTCCGGGATCCGACCTCGGTGTCGACTTCTGGGTCGAGGGCGCCAACCCGCCCGGCTACAGCCAGCCCTCAGTTCCCGGGTCAGGTGACGCGGGCGGGTCGACCGAAGCGGGTGTGTACCCCGGGTGAGAACACCACCCGCAGTCGCGGGCCGGCCACGACGACGCCCGCGGCCGCCACCAGCTCGTCGTCGAGTTCGACGATCTCCGCGGCGTGCAGCGGCCAGGCGGTGTGCTCGTTGGGCAACCACCAGGTGCGGCCCGCCTTGCGGGTGACGCGCATCTTCGCCCAGGTGTAGGGCACCCCGAGCTGCTCCGGACGGCGGGGACGACGGCCAGCCGCTCGGTCTCCAGCGACCGGTACAGCACGCCGTGTCTTCCTGCGTCGTCGACCGAGTAGAGCCGGACGTTCGTCTCGGCGAACATACCGAAGTACGGCAGCGGCACCGAGGTGCCCAGCCGGGTGTGCCGCATGACGAACGGCACCAGGGCGACATAGGTCAGGCCGTCGTCGAACACGTCGGGACGGGTACCGGTCGGAAATTGATGCGCGACGGCTCGCGGGTCCACGGGCCAGTGCACGAACGTCAGGTCCAGCCAGTACTGGTCGAAGATCACGGGACGCACCAGCGTCGGCGCCAGCAGGCTGACACCGCATGGACCGAGCTCACCGTTCACCTCGTCATCGTGGAACGCTGGTGCCGTGTCATCACCGACGATCTGGTCTGCCGGGCGCTACGAGGCCGTTGCCCAGCGCATCGCGAACATCTCCGAGGAAGTGCTCGACGCCGCCGAACAGCGTCGGCCGCTGCGCGACATCAGGCTCGTCGACCTCGCCTGCGGCACCGGTAACGCCGCACTGTCGGCGGCGGCCCGCGGCGCCCGGGTCACCGGCGTCGACATCACCCCGGAGCTGCTCGCCCTCGGGGCGCAGAAGGCCGGCGGCACCTCGGTGAACTGGGTGACGGCCGACGCGTCCGACACCGGACTGCCCGCGGCGTCGTTCGACGCCGCGGTGTCCAACATGGGCATCGTGTTCGTGGAGCCGTCGGCCCAGGTCGCCGAGATCGCCCGACTGCTGGCCCCGGGCGCCACCCTGGCGTTCTCCACCTGGGTGCGCGGCACCGACAACCCGTTCTACGATCCGATCGTCGCGACGCTGGGCGCGCCGCCCGACCGGGGTTACTCACCTGACCAGTGGGGCGAGCCGGACATCGCCGAGGCCAGACTGGCAGCCGATTTCGACGACGTCGCCATCCGATCGGGTTGGCACACTTGGCAGTTCGCTTCGCACGCTGCGGCGATGACCTTCATCACCGACGAGTCGCCGATGCATGTGGATGTGCTGGGCCGGGTGCCGGGGCCGGCGCGCGACAACTTGGTCGCGGCGTTCGACCAGGCACTGCGCGCCCACAGCGACGACCGCGGCGCCGTGTCGTTCGACGTGCGCTACGCGGTGGTGACGGCCACCCGGCGCTGACTACAGCAGGGTGGCCTGCTCGGGCTCGGGTTCGGCGGGCTCGATCAGCTCCGGTCCGTTGTTGCGGACGCTGTTCACCAACCGGGACACCTCACGGATCTCGATCCGGTCGAGGTCACCGTGGCCGCGCAGCAGACCTTCGTCGACCGGGGCGTCGGGATCGAGCCAGCGGTCCCAGTCCGGCGCGCTGATGGTCAGCGGCATCCGGTCGTGGATGTCGGCGAGCGGGCCGGCCGCGTCGGTGGTGATGATGGTGCAGCTCAGCAGCGGTTTGCTGGCCTTGTCGGCGCCTTTGGGCCGCCAGGTGGTCCACAGCCCGGCCATGAACAGCGGCTCACCGTCGCCGGCATACATGAAGAACGGTGTCTTGTTGCCTTTGGTGCCCTTCCACTCGTACCAGCCGTCCATGGGCACCAGGCAGCGCTTGGCCTTGGCGGAGCTGCGGAACGCCGGCGAGGTGGTCACCTTGTCCGAGCGGGCGTTGATCAGCAGCGGTCCGGACGTGTCGGGGGCGCCGTCATCGGCGGTCTTGGCCCACGGCGGCACCAGACCCCAGCGCATCAGCCGCACCCTGCGGGTGGACTCGTCGTCGGGCTCGCTGTGCCGTTTGACGACCGTGGCCACGGTGGTCGTCGGCGCCACGTTGTAGTTGGGCGCCGGCGAGTTTTCAGCGGATGCGACCGCCGTGCTTTCATCGAGCGCCTTGATCTTCTCGGCCAGCAGCGCTGGATCTGTGGTCACCGCGAATCGCCCGCACATGGTTCCCATCGTTCCAGACACCGCGGATCGGGCGCGCCACCCGACCGCCACGATGCTTTTGCGCGCCGGATTCACCCGGCAATCGCCGACAGGCAAGAATAGGAACTCGTGAGCACCTGGGCCGCCCCGTCGACCGACATCCCCGTACATGCGACCGTCACCGTCCCCGGGTCGAAGTCGCAGACCAACCGGGCACTGGTGCTGGCGGCGCTGGCTGCCGACCACGGTGCATCGACGGTCAGCGGTGCGCTGCGCAGCCGGGACACCGACCTGATGATCGGTGCGCTGCGGGTGCTCGGGTTCGTGGTGGACGCCTCCGACACCGACAGCACCGAGTTGACGGTCAGCGGCACGCTGGCGCCGCCCGGCACCAGCATCGACTGCGGGCTGGCCGGCACGGTGTTGCGGTTCCTGCCGCCGGTGGCCGCGCTGAGCACCGAGACCGTGACGTTCGACGGCGACGAGCAGGCCCGGGCACGCCCGATCGCCCCGCTGCTCGACGCGCTGCGGGGGCTCGGGGTGCGGGTGGAGGGTGACGGCCTGCCGTTTGCGGTGCACGGTGACGGCGCGGTGCGCGGCGGCACCGTCGAGATCGACGCGTCGGCGTCGTCGCAGTTCGTCTCCGGCCTGCTGCTCTCCGGCGCCGCGTTCACCGAGGGCCTGACGATCGTGCACACCGGCGAGCCGATGCCCTCGGCGCCGCACGTGGCGATGACGGTGTCGATGCTGCGCGACGCCGGGACCGACGTCGACGACTCGCAGCCTGACCGGTGGCGGGTGTCCCCCGGCCGGATCGAGGCGCGGCACTGGATGATCGAGCCCGATCTGTCCAACGCGGTGCCGTTCCTGGCTGCCGCGGTGGTCAGCGGCGGAGCGGTCCGCCTCACCGGCTGGCCGACGGTGAGCATCCAGCCGGCCGGCACCATCCTGTCGATCCTGAAGAAGCTCGGCGCGACGGTGCGCAACGGCGACTCGCACCTCGACGTGCAGGGCGCCACCGCCTACGGCGGGATCGATGTCGACCTGCGCGAGGTCGGCGAGCTCACCCCGTCCGTCGCCGCGCTCGCCGCGCTCGCCACCGAGGGCTCGGTGTCGCGGCTGCGCGGCATCGCCCATCTGCGCGGTCATGAGACCGACCGGCTGGCCGCGCTGCGCACCGAACTCACCCGGCTCGGCGGCCAGTGCGAGGAGACCCCGGACGGGCTGACGATCACCGCACAACCACTACACGCCGATCTGTGGCAGTCCTACGCCGATCACCGGATGGCGACAGCCGGCGCGATCATCGGGCTGCGGGTGCCCGGCGTCGAGGTCGACGACATCGCCACCACGGCCAAGACGATGCCCGATTTCCCGCAACTGTGGGCCGGCATGCTCGCCGGTCAGAGCACTGATCTGTAGAAAGCCGGGAGCTTGAGTCCACGCGAATACGACGAGACCGACGTCCGGGTGCGACCGGGCCGGGGCTCGCGGCCGCGGACCAAGACCCGCCCGGAACACGCCGACGCGCAGGAAGCGATGGTGGTCACCGTCGACCGGGGCCGCTGGGGCTGTGTGCTCGGCCGCGACCCGGCGCGCCGCGTGACCGCGATGCGGGCCCGTGAGTTGGGCCGCACCCCGATCGTCGTCGGTGACGACGTAGACATCGTCGGCGACCTGTCCGGGCGCACCGACACGCTGGCCCGTATCGTGCGCCGCGGAGAACGTCGAACGGTGTTGCGGCGCACCGCAGATGACACCGACCCGTCCGAGCGGGTGTTCGTCGCCAACGCCGACCAGCTGCTGATCGTGGTGGCTCTGGCCGACCCTCCACCCCGGACCGGGCTGGTCGAGCGGGCGTTGATCGCCGCGTTCGCCGGCGGTCTGGTGCCGATCCTGTGCCTGACGAAGACCGATCTGGCTGCGGCGGAACCGTTCACCGCGCAGTTCTCCGACCTGGACCTGACGATCGTCAACGCCGGCCGCGGCGACCGACTCGACGAGGTCGTGCCCCTGCTGGCCGAAAAGGTCACCGCCATGCTGGGGCACTCCGGGGTGGGTAAGTCCACGCTGGTCAATCGCCTTGTCCCGGCAGCGGAACGGGCCATCGGCACGGTCACCGACGTGGGCAAGGGCCGGCACACCTCCACCCAGTCGGTGGCGTTGCCGTTGGAGTTCGGCGGCTGGGTGGTCGACACCCCGGGCATCCGGTCGTTCGGGCTGGCCCACATCGCCCCCGACGATGTGATCATGGCGTTCTCCGACCTGGCCGAGGCCATCGCGGACTGCCCGCGAGGGTGCGGCCACCTGGGGGCGCCCGCCGACCCGGAGTGCGCCCTCGACGCGCTGTCCGGGCCGGCGTCGCAGCGGGTGGGCGCCGCCCGGAGGCTGCTGGCCGCGATGCGCTCCCCCGCGAACTGAGATTCCCGGTGGTCACAATGGGCTTTCCGGCGACCGTGGGGCCCGGTTCAACGGGCCCGAGCGGAGGGTTTGCAGCGCCCGCTACCTGGGCACGCTGTGCGCGAAGGAGGACCACAACGTGAGCAAAGTTCCCACAATCCAACTCAACGACGACACGCAGATTCCGCAGTTGGGCTTCGGCGTGTACCAGATCCCGCCCGAGGACACCGCAGACGCGGTGAAGACGGCGCTGGACGTCGGCTACCGCCACATCGACACCGCGCAGATGTACCAGAACGAGAAGGGTGTCGGGCAGGGTGTCCGCGACGCCGGTGTCGACCGGTCCGAGGTGTACATCACCAGCAAGCTCAACAACGGCTTCCACAAGCCCGACGACGCGCGGCGCGCCTTCGACGGCACGCTGTCCGCCCTCGGGTTCGACTACGTGGACCTGTTCCTGATCCACTGGCCGCTGCCCACGCTCTATGACGGCGACTTCGTCTCCACCTGGAAGGTGTTGGAGGAGTTCAAGAACGACGGCCGCGCACGTAGCATCGGCGTCTCCAATTTCCAGGTCGCCCATCTGCAGCGGCTGGCCGACGAAGCCGACACGGTGCCCGCGGTGAACCAGATCGAGGTGCACCCGTACTTCGCCAACAACGAGGTGCGGGGCTACGGCCAACAGCACGGCATCGCGACCGAGGCGTGGTCACCGATCGCGCAGGGCAAGGTGCTCGACGACGACGTCGTCACCCGCATCGCCGAGGCGACCGGCAAGTCGCCGGCTCAGGTGGTGCTGCGTTGGCACATCCAGCGCGGCGACATCGTGTTCCCGAAATCGGTGACGGCCCAACGCATCAAGGACAACTTCGCGCTGTTCGACTTCGAGCTCGGCGGCGAGGACTTCGACGCGATCTCGGCGCTGGACCAGGGTGAGGCAGGCCGTATCGGCCCGAACCCGGACACGTTCGACTACGTGCCCGACTGACCTGAGAAATCGACACTGCGCTCACGGCGCGGAAGTACGAGAAACTCCCGCCGTGAGCGCAGTGTCAACGACAGATTCTGAACGCTCAGGCGGCGAGGTCGGGGCGCTTGACCGCGGCCTTGGCGGCCACCTTGTTGCGACGACGGGCCCGCACCGCGGCGATGGCGGATTTCAGCCCGCGCCGCTCCCCCGGCTCGAGTTCGGCGAACATCCGCTCGCTGCGCGTCTCCGGCGCATCGTCGGCGGTGTCGGTCAGAAAGCGGTCCGGCAGAGACAGTTTGGCGATCGTGCGCCACGACTTGCCGTACTGCAACAGGAACGATCCCGTGGTGTAGGGCAGGTCGTACTTGTCGCAGATCTCGCGCACCCGGAACGAGATCTCGTGCAGCCGGTTGCTGGGCAGGTCCGGGTAAAGGTGATGCTCGATCTGGTAGCAGAGGTTGCCGCTCATGAAGCGCAGCACCGGGCCGTTCTCGAAGTTCGCGCTGCCCAGCATCTGGCGCAGGTACCACTGTCCCCGCGACTCGCCGACCATGTCGGTCTTGGTGAATTTCTCGGCGCCGTCCGGGAAGTGGCCGCAGAAGATCACCGCGTTGGCCCAGACGTTGCGGATGACGTTGGCCACCGCGTTCGCCTTCATCGTGGACTTGAACGTCGCGCCGGGCGACATCGAGGTCAGTGCCGGGTAGACGACGTAGTCCTTGGCCAGCTGGTGGCCGGCCTTGACGCCGAACTCCTTCACTCGGCCGAGCGTGCCCGCCCGGTCGTCGCGGCCCCTGGAGATCTTGCCGAGCTCCAGGTGCTGCAGGCCGACTCCCCATTCGAAGCCGATCGCGAGCAGGGTGTTGAAGAACAGATTGCTCAGGTTGAACGGCTTCCAGCGCTGGTCGCGCGTCACCCGGATCACGCCGTAGCCGACGTCGTCGTCCATGCCCAGGATGTTGGTGTACTTGTGGTGCATGAAGTTGTGGGTGAAGCGCCAGTGCTTGGAGGCGCCGCTCATGTCCCATTCCCACGTCGAGGAGTGGATCTCGGGATCGTTCATCCAGTCCCACTGGCCGTGCATGACGTTGTGGCCGATCTCCATGTTCTCGATGATCTTGGCCACGCCCAGCGTCGCGGTACCGGCCCACCAGTAGGACCGCTTGGAGCTGCCTGCCAGCATCAGCCGGCCGGTGACCTCCAGTGCGCGCTGGAAGGCGATGGTGCGGCGGATGTAGCGGGCGTCTCGCGCGCCGCGGGAGTCTTCGATGTCCTGGCGGATCGAATCCAGTTCGACCCCCAGGCTCTCGATGTCTGCGTCCGTGAGATGTGTGAACTCAGGTACGTCGGTGATCGCCATGGTCAGCCTCCTCTCGGGTACCTACGCTACCGTAACCTACGGCCCCGTAGGTTACTACCCGGTAAAGCCTAGACATCGAGCACACAATCTCCCGATGCGGCCGAGACGCACGTCTGTACCCGGGTGCCGGGCTCGTGCTCGACGCCGGTGCGCAGATCCCGCACGTGACCCTTGAGCAGGCCCACCACACACGACTGGCAGATCCCCATCCGACAGCCGAACGGCATCTGCACCCCGGCGGCCTCGCCGGCGTCCATCAGCGACGTCGCCGCGTCGACCGTGACCGTCTTGCCGGCGCGCGCGTATTCAACCGTGCCTCCACTGCCGTGTACCGCGGTGCGCACGGCTGCAAACCTCTCCAGATGCAGACGCTCCGGGATTCCCGCCGCCGCCCAGGTGCGCTCCGCGGCCTCGAGCATCGCCTCGGGCCCACAGGCCCAGGTCTGGCGCTCCCGCCAGTCGGGCACCACGTCGTCCAGCCGTGCCAGGTCCACCCGGCCCTCGGCGCGGGTGGCACGCAGCTGCAGCCGGTAGCCGGGATGCCGGGTGGTCAGCTCGGACAGTTCGTCGGCGAAGAGTACGTCGGCCTCCGTGGGCGCCGAGTGCAGGTGCATCACGTCGCCCAGCTGATCTCGCCGGGCCAGTGTCCGCAGCATCGACATCACCGGCGTGATGCCCGAGCCGGCGGTGACGAACAACACCGACGCCGGCGCCGGGTCCGGCATGACGAAGTTCCCCTGGGGGGCGGCCAATCTCACGATGGTGCCGGGTTCCACCCCGCCGACCAGGTGCGTGGACAGGAACCCCTCGGGCATCGCCTTGACCGTGATGGTGATGGTGCGCGCGCCCTTGCCGAGGCCCCGGTGCCGCTCGGGCACGCTGGTCAACGAGTAGGACCGCCAACGCCACCGTCCGTCGACGAGCAGGCCGATGCCGATGTACTGGCCGGGCTGGTAGTCGAACGAAAATCCCCAGCCGGGCTTGATGACCAGGGTGGCCGAGTCGACGGTCTCCCGGCGGACGTCGAGCACCTTGCCGCGCAGCTCGCGGGCCGACCACAGCGGGTTGGCCAGCTTGAGGTAGTCATCGGGCAGCAGCGGCGTGGTGATCCGGCCCGCAACGGTGCGCAGCAGATGCCAGCCGGTAGTACCTTTGGCGATGTTCGGCCGGACGGTGTCGGCGACCTTGGCCGTGGTCTTGATGGTGTTCTTGGCCATGACGGCTCCTGCCGATTGCGGTGACACTCTGGGTCCCGTGAGGCGTCTACCTACGGTACCGTAACTTACGGTACCGTATCCAGCCCTCAGAGCAGGTCGAGCAGGAACGGAAGCTCCTGTGGCGCGTACCACGCCAGGTCGTGATCCTGGGCGTCGCCGACGGTGAGCTCGGCGTCCTCATCCCCCAGATCGGCCGCGTCGACGACCTCGACGGCAGCCAGCACCGCGGCCTCGGCGGCCGCGTTGTCGACATAGGCGGCGATCACCCGTTCCAGCGGGATCGGCGCGCCCAGCCGCACCACCGCGTCGTCGAGATCCGGCCGCAGCGTGATCTCGGCGTCGTCGCAGTCGGCCTCGAGCACCGCACGCCGGGCCGGCAGGCCCTCCCCCGAGCCGTCGGCACCGAGCAGACGCAGCGACGCCAGCGCCGCGTCGCGCAGCGCGACGTCGGCCAGTTCGTCTTCGTCCCCGTCCGAATACGCCTCCCGCAGCGTCGGGGTCACCGCGAACGCGGTGCTGCTGACGGGTCGCAGCGATCCGTCGGCGACCAACTGCGCCAGCATGGCCAGGGTTGCGGGAACGTAGACGCGCACAGGCCGAGACTACGTCCGCCGGCCCGCGTGGCGCGGTCCGGCAGGGCACGATGGAACACATGGACCTGCCTGCGGTGACGCCCGGTGCTGCGTACTAGGCCCAGACGCCGGCATCTGCTCCTGGCTGTCGGCGTTGCGCTCGCGTTGCTGGCTGTGCTCTACGTCGCCGACCTGACGGTCACCTCGTCGAAGCTGCCCAGAGGTGTCACCGCAGCCGGCGTACCGCTCGGCGGCCTGACCCGGGACGAGGCCGAGCAGCGCGTCCGGGAGCAGATCGGACCACGGGCGCGACAGCCCGTCGATGTGACACTCGGCACGGTTCGCGCCCAAGTGGACCCCGATGCTGTCGCGTTGACCGTGGATGCGCGGGCCACCGTCGACCAGGCAGGCACCCAACCCCGGAACCCGATCACCCGACTCACGTCGTTCTTCGTGGACACTCCCGTCGGCGTGGTCTCCTCAGCGGACGAAGAGGCCTTGGAAGCCACGCTCGAAGAGCTCGCGGCCACCGTCGCCGAAGACCCGGTCGAGGGTTCCATCGGGTTCGCGGACGGCGAACCCGTGTCCTCTGACCCCCAGCCCGGGCAGCGCCTCGACGTCACCGCCGCCGCGGAGCTGTTCACCCGCGACTGGGCCACCGGCGAGACCCTCGATTTGCCGATGGTGGAACTCCGGCCTAGCACCACCCGCGCCGACGTCGCAGAAACCCTCCGCGACATCGCCACGCCAGCGGTGTCCGGGCCGGTCATCGTCAAAGGCGACGACGACACGGAGGCGGTGATCACCGAGGAGGTCATCGCAGCGGCCCTGACATTCCGGCCCGATGACGAGGGACTCGTGCCGGACATCGACCAGGCGCGGATCGTCGACGCTCTACGCCCCCAGCTCGTTTCGTCGGAAACCCCGCAGCGTGACGCCGACATCGACTTCACCGCCACCCCTGCGGTCGTGGTCCCCTCCCAGGACGGTCGACGAGTCGACTACGACGCCACCCTGGCCGATCTGCTTTCGGTGCTCACCAGCGCCGACAACCGGGAGATCACGGCGCAGTACGCGGACGAGCAGGCCAGGATCACCCTCGAAGATCTCGGCGAACTCGGCCCTGTCGAAGTCATCGGGGAGTTCCAGACGGGCGGGTTCGCCAGTGACTCGGGCAGGAACATCCGACGCGCCGCCGAGCAGATCGACGGCATCGTGGTCGGGCCCGGGGAAACGTTCAGCCTCAACGCGGCAACCAACCCGCGCAACGCCGCGGCCGGCTACGTCGAGGCCGGAATCATCAGAAACGGCAGGCCCGCCCGCGGTGTCGGTGGCGGCGTCTCGCAGATGGCCACCACTTTGTTCAATGCCGCCTACTTCGCGGGCATGGAGGACATCGAGCACCACGAACACAGCTACTACATCAGTCGCTACCCGCCCGCCCGGGAAGCCACGGTGTTCGGCGACATCCTCGACGTCAAGTTCCGCAACGACGGCCCGACATCGGTCCAGATTCAGACCGAATGGACGTCGAGTTCGATCACCGCACGGCTGATCGGCATCAAACGCTACGAGGTGACGTCGTCGACGAGTTCGCGCAGCCGCCCGACGAGCCCGCGGACCGTCACGATCCCCGCTGGTGAAGCCTGCAGTGCCAGCGGTGGCGGGCCGGGGTTCACCGTCACCGACACCCGCACTCTGCGCGAGATCGCCACCGGACGAACCCGGAGCGAATCCCACACCGTCACCTACGACCCCATACCCAGGGTGGTGTGCAGGGGGTGACGTGCGCCCGGTCGGAGTGAGGCCGGCCGGTTACTCGACGTCGCCCATCAGCGTCTCGACGTAGTCCTCGACGTAGGTCGACACCTCGCGCGGCGGCCGTTCGTAGTGACCGCTGAGCACCGGCTTCTTCGGCAGCGCCACCTTCGGCGGATCCACGTCGTAGTAGTCGATGCTGGACAGCAGATGCGAGATCATGTTCAGCCGGGCGTGCTTCTTGACGTCGGATTCGACGATGTACCAAGGGGCTCAGCGGCGTGTCGGTGTGCACCATCATCTCGTCCTTGGCCCGCGAATAGTCCTCCCAGCGGTACACCGACTCCAGATCCATCGGGCTGAGCTTCCACTGCCGCATCGGGTCTTTGAGGCGGGACCGGAACCGGTGGAGCTGTTCGTCGTCGGACACCGAGAACCAGTATTTGCGCAGCAGCACACCGTCTTCGATGAGCATCTGCTCGAAGATCGGTATCTGGCGGAGGAACAGCGAATGCTCGGCGGGGGTGCAGAACCCCATCACCTTCTCCACACCGGCGCGGTTGTACCAGGACCGGTCGAACAGCACGATCTCCCCCTTGGCGGGCAGGTGGGCGATGTAGCGCTGGTAGTACCACTCGCCCCGCTCGCGGTCCGAGGGCGCGGGCAGCGCGGCGATCCGGGCGATGCGCGGACTCAGGCACTCGGTGATCCGCTTGATCGTGCCACCCTTGCCTGCGGCGTCACGGCCTTCGAAGACGATCACGACGCGGGCACCGGTGTCGCGGACCCATTCCTGCAACTTCACCAATTCCGTTTGCAGAAGGAACAGTTCGGCCTCGTATATGTCCCTCGGGATCTTCTTGACCTTCGTGCCGGCCCGCTTCTTGCCCACCTACCGATCCTAGATGCCTGCGGGTTCCCGGCGCGGGTTACTGAGCGGCTTCGGTGAGCTCGTCCAGCGATTCGCGCAGCAGGCTGGGCAGCATCTCGACGTCGCTCATCGCGTCCCGGTCGGCGTTGATGCCGAAGTAGAGCGTCCCGTTGTAGGACGTGACGCCGATCGCGAGCACCTGGTCGTGCAGCAGCGGCGGCACGGCGTAGGTCTCCAGCAGCTTGGTGCCGGCGAGGTACATCTGCTTCTGGGCGCCGGGCACATTGGTGATCAGCAGGTTGAACTGGCGGGCCGAGAAGCTGGTCGCCACGCGGATGCCCATGGCGTGCAACGTCGGTGGCCCGAAACCCGTCAGCGTGACGATCGTCCGGGCGTCGACCAGGCTGGTCGCGCTGGACTGCGCCTCGGTGGCGTGCGCGATCTGGGACAGCCGGACCACCGGGTTCGATTCGCCGACGGGCAGATCCACCAGGAACGGCGACACCTCGCTGATCGCCTGGCCCGGCGCGCTCGAGTCGTGTTCATCCTCCGGATAGACCGACATCGGCGCCATCGCACGCACGGTCGTGGTGGTGCTCACCGGTTCGCCCCGGGACAGCAGCCAGTTTCGCAGGGCGCCCGCGATCACCGCCAGCACCACGTCGTTGACGTCGCAGTCGTAGCGGGCCCGGATCCGCCGGAACTCGTCGAGGCTGGCCGAGGCCACCGAGAACCGCCGGTTGCGCGACACCGTGGTGTTCAGCGGGCTGCTCGGCGCGGTGCCGCGCGCGACGGTGCGGGCCACCTCGGCCGCGCGACGCCCCAGGTCCACCAGCAGACCGGTGTTGTTGACCGCCTCGGTGACCGCCGAACGCACGGCAGCCACCTGCGCGGTGGGTCCGATGACCCATTCGCCGAGCGCGCCGATCAGCAGTTGCCGGTCGTTGGGTTCGCGCGACGGGATCCAGATGTCCTCGCCGAATTCGGGCGGCTTCTGCGTCCGGTCGACGATGACGTGGCCGATCTCCAGCGCGGTCATCCCGTTGACGAGCGCCTGGTGCGATTTGGTGTAGATCGCGAGGCGGTTCTTCGCCAGGCCCTCGACCAGGTACATCTCCCACAGCGGCCGGGACTTGTCCAGGGGCCGGGAGCCGAGGCGCGCGATGAGGTCGTGCAACTGGGCGTCACTGCCCGGGGACGGCAGTGCGGAGCGGCGGACGTGATAGGTGATGTCGAAGTCGCGGTCGTCGACCCAGACCGGCCGGGCCAGTCCGAACTTCACCTCGCGCACCTTCTGCCGGTACCGCGGGATCTGCGGTAGCCGCTGTTCCACGGTGGCGAGCAGGGTCTCGTAGCTCAGCCCGTTGCGGGGCTTGCGCAGGATCGACAGCGACCCGACGTACATCGGGGTGGCGGAGTTCTCCAGCCGGAAGAAGGACGCGTCGGACGCCGACAACCTCGTCACCATTGCGGCGCCACGCTCCCCTCGCTCGATTGACGATCAGTGCCACGTTATCCGGAAATTCTGGGCGCCCGCTCAACGGGTGCACTGATGTGCCTGTCGGACATGGGATCATGGAGCGGTCTGTGACTCTCCAGCAGACGCCCGCCGTGCCGTGACCGATCGCTGGAGACCATTCATGACCACTTCGACCTTGCCTGATCCGACGCCCCAGCAGTGGACGTCCTCGCCGGTCATCGACTACGAACCCGCACCCGAGGCACCCGGGCCGCGCCGCGGACCGGTGTGTGCGGCGCCGTCGGTCGAATCGCTGCACCGTTTCGCGCAGCGTCCGGCGCGACGGCCTCCGGGGCACCCGTGCGAGCCGCCCCCGCCGCGATCGGCGGTGGTGTTCGCCGAGACGGCGCTGCGCCAGGTGATCGAGGTGATCGACCGGCGCAGGCCGATCGCTCAGCTGCGCCCGCTGATGCCCCCGGTGCTGGTCGACCGGGTGATCGCGCACGCCGGGGCAGCGCGCGGCGGCAGCGCCACGATGCGCCGGGTGCGGG
>NZ_JBAUJB010000348.1:0-3949 GCF_049683355.1 Mycobacterium sp. | reverse complement strand
ATCCCGGCTTCATCGACCACGTCGTCAACAAGAGCGCGAACGTGGTGCGCGTCTACCTGCCGCCGGACGCCAACACCCTGCTGTCGACCTACGACCACTGCCTCAGATCGCGGCAGTACGTCAACGTCGTCGTCTCCGGTAAACAGCCCGCACCCAACTTCCTGACGATGGAACAGGCCATCGCCCACTGCACCCGCGGGTTGGGCATCTGGGAATGGGCGGGCAATGAAGTGCTCGGGGCCGACCCCGACGTAGTCCTCGCGGCCGCCGGCGACGTCCCGACGCTGGAAGCACTCGCTGCCGTCGACCTGCTGTGCACGCACCTGCCTGACCTCAAGGTCCGCTTCATCAACGTCGTCGACCTGATGCGGCTGCAGGACAGCACCGAGCATCCACACGGCCTGTCCAGCCGGGAGTTCGACATGCTGTTCACCACCGACAAGCCGATCATCTTCGCCTACCACGGCTACCCGTGGTTGATCCACCGGCTCACCTACCGGCGCACCGGCCACGCCAACCTGCACGTCCGCGGGTACAAGGAGGAGGGCACCACGACCACTCCCTTCGACATGGTGATGCTCAACGACCTCGACCGCTACCACCTGGTGATGGACGTCATCGACCGGGTGCCCACACTGGGATCGACCTGCGCCACGCTGCGCCAGCAGATGGCCGACAAGCGGATCGCCGCCCGAGAGTACACCCGCGCGCGGGGCGACGACATCCCCGAGGTCAAGGAATGGGTGTGGCCGGCAGCGAAAAAGGCCGGCGTGGACACCGAAGCCGTCGCCGCTGCCGCCGACACCGGCGGAGACAACGAGTAGCCCAGCGGTCAGGTCGGTCACAGCTGAGCGGCACAGCCGGCCCGGCCCGGTACTCTTGACCGGATATGACTGACGCCAGCACGGTCGCCGCACCTGCAGAGCCCCACCCCTTGGTGGCTCAGCTGTCCGCGTTGCACCACTTCCGGATCTACGCCGACGTGGCGGTCGTGATCGTGGTGCTGGCGCTGACCAATCTGCTCGCGCACTTCACCACGCCGTGGGCAAGCATCGCCGTGGTGCCCGCGGCCGCGGTGGGACTGGTTCTGCTGGTCCGTTCGCGCGGCCTGGGCTGGGCGGAGCTCGGGCTCGCCCGGGAGCAGTGGCGGTCCGGCGCCGGCTACGCGCTCGCGGCGGTCGCCCTCGTCGGCACGGTGATCGCCGTCGGTGCGCTGCTGCCGTGGACACGCCCGATGTTCCTCAACAACAACTACGCCACGCTGTCGGGGGCGCTGATCGCCTCGATGATCATCATCCCGTTGCAGACCGTGATCCCCGAGGAACTGGCTTTCCGGGGGGTGCTGCACGGTGCGCTGGACCGGGCGTGGGGCTGGCGCGGCGTCGCCGCCGCGGGATCGCTGCTGTTCGGGCTGTGGCACATCGCCACGTCGATGGGTCTGACCGCCAGCAACGTCGGCTTGACCAGGATTCTCGGCGGTGGCGTTTTCGGCACCGTGGTGGGTGTTGTCGGGGCCGTCCTGGCCACTGCCGCGGCCGGCTTCGTCTTCGCCTGGCTGCGGCGGCGAAGCGGCAGCCTGATCGCGCCGATCGCACTGCACTGGTCACTGAACGGTCTGGGTGCGCTGGCCGCCGCCCTGGTGTGGCATCTGACCTGAGGTCAGACGATCAGCACCGCGGCTCCGGAGATCCGCCCGCTGCTCAGATCGCCGAGCGCGTCGTCGGCCCGGTCCAGCGGGTACTGCGGGCTGGTGACCTCGAGGCGATGGTGGGCC
Organism: Mycobacterium sp.; assembly: GCF_049683355.1. Classification (GTDB taxonomy): domain Bacteria; phylum Actinomycetota; class Actinomycetes; order Mycobacteriales; family Mycobacteriaceae; genus Mycobacterium. The sequence continues at coordinate 2,175 of NZ_JBAUJB010000348.1, read as the reverse complement.
GCGAAGTCCAGGAACGCCGCAGCGTCGTCGCGGGTATTGGAGGTCACCGACCGGACCTGCCGCTCCTGAAACAGGTGGCGCTGGTAGTTCAGCGTCGGGATGTCGCTGAGGTGGATGCCTGCGATCGCGAGGGTGCCCCCGCGGTCCAGCGCTTCCAGGGCGGGCAACACGAGTTCGCCGACGGGAGCGAACAGGATCGCGGCGTCCAGAGGCACCGGCGGCGGGTCGTCCGCACCCTGGGCGGAGGCGGCGCCCAGCGCCAGGGCGAGCTCGCGGGCCTGGTCACCGCGGGTCATGACGTGCACCTCGGCGCCTCCCGCCACCGCCACCTGGGCGGTGAGGTGCGCGCTCCCGCCGAACCCGTAGATACCGAGCCTGCCCCCGGCGGGTAGCTGGGCGCGAAGCAGCGAGCGATACCCGATGATGCCCGCACACAGCAGCGGCGCAAGCTCGGCATCCAGATAGCCGGAGGGCAGTCGGAGCGCGTAAGCCGCAGGGACCGTCGCGAATTCGGCGTAGCCGCCGTCGGCATCCCAGCCGGTGTAGCGAGATTGCGGGCACAGATTCTCCTGTCCACGCGTGCAGTAGACACAGGCCCCACAGGTGTGGCGCAGCCACGCGATCCCGACGCGGTCCCCCACCGCGAACCCCGGCGGCACATCGGCCCCGATCTGGACGACTTCCCCGACCACCTCGTGTCCGGGGACCACCTGATGGCGGTGAACCGGGAGATCCCCCTCGGTGACGTGCAGATCAGTCCGGCAGACCCCGCAGGCGAGCACGCCGACGAGCAACTCGTCGCGGCCGAGCTCCGGGACGGCCACGGTGGCGGGCACCAGTGGCCGGGACGACATCGGACCCGGCCGCTGCACCTGCCAGGCCCGCATCGTGGGGCGGCTCACCGCCCTCGCCGTACCCAGGTCGCGGTCAGACCTTGCTCCTCCCCTGCACCATGCCGACGATCCACAACAGGATCACCGAGCCCAGGATCGCGGTGAAGAGGGTGAACCACCAACCGCCACCGGCGGTGTCGAGGAAGAAGCTCAACAGGAAACCGCCGAGCAGGGCGCCGACCACACCGATGACGATGTTCATCAGGATCCCGGAACCGCCGCCCTTCATGATCTTCCCGGCGATCCAGCCGGCGATCGCGCCGATGATGATGTATCCGATCCACCCGACGCTCGTCAGGGTCGACGAGCGTGCGAGCAACTCGGTGGCTGCAACGATTTCCATGGGAATCTCCTGCCGCTTGCCGGTCGGCCCGGCGCGGACGCGACCGGACTAGAGCCAGGTATACGCCTCACGGGTAACGGTTCGGCTGTGGGAATGCACCGGAAACGTGAACGAACGACGGGCGTGCCGACCGGGGTCCGCTATGCGGGTGGCAACATCCCCGGCGCCGTGTTCGGGTCGACCGGGACCGGCACCCCGACCTCCGGCCGCGGCGGCGGCGCATTCGGATCCGGCGGCGGTGCGTTCGGATCCGGCGGTGGTGGCGGTGCGTTCGGGTCCGCCGGCGGCGGAGGCGGCGGAGGTGTCCACGGCCGGACCGAGTTGGCCAGGGTCACCGCCTCCTCCTGGGGAATCGGGTTGGCTTCGGTGCCGAGCCACACCACGAACCACCGCTCCGGCGCGCGTTGACCACGGGGGGTCCCCGCGGGGGTCGGCGCGCCCACCACTCCGGCCCAGATCTGGCCGTTGGGCTTGGCGGTGTCGGTGAAATCCACCTCGTAGTAGGAGGCGACTCCGGTCATCCCCGCGGCGTCCAGCGGCACTGTCTTCTGATTGACCCGCGTGCCCGGGAAGGGCATGAAGAACTCACCCATGTCCGAGGCCAGGCGCTGGGCGGCCTTCGTGTTGTCCGTCTCGGCACCTGCGAAGAGCTTCAGGTCGAGCCTGCCGAGCAGCACGCTGGTGTCGTTGGGCGGCTGCGCGTCCGGGGGCGCGCCTTCGGGCGGCAGCTTCGTGAGCAGCGCCTGTCCGTACGACAGCTGGGTGGCGTCAGACACGGTCCAGCCTGCGGGCACGACGTAGCTGAAACCGCCCGCAGCGTTCTCGACACGCCCCGGTTCGGGCGCGGGGGCGTCAGGATCGGCCGGTGGTGGTGCGTTCGGGTCCGCCGGCGGTGGCGGCGGTGGCGGTGGTGGTGCGTTCGGGTCCGCCGGCGGCGGG
>NZ_JBAUJB010000347.1:0-7282 GCF_049683355.1 Mycobacterium sp. | reverse complement strand
TCGGGATCGGCATCCAGATCCAGCAGTCGCCGGCACCGGGCAATCGCTGTGGACACATCACGAAAGTCGTCGACCACAAGTCGGCACCGGACATGGTCGGGGTGTGGTTGCAGGCTGACGATCCCGGTGCCGTGCGGCAGGGCCAGCGTCCGCCGATACGCGCCGTCACGCACTTCCTCGACACCGGGCACGGTGCTGGCCGCCAGATGGCCGAACAGTCCTTCGTAGGCGAACGGTGTCCGCACCGGCAGCCGCACCGTCATCACACCGGTACCGAGGGTGTCGTCAGCGCCGAAACGGGTTTGCGCTCTTCTGCGTAGCGACGTCGGTGTCAGGTCGCACACCGTGCGCAGGGTGTCGTTGAACTGGCGGATGCTGGAGAACCCGGCCGCGAACGCGACGTCGCTGAACGGCATCTCGGTGGTCTCGATGAGCACCCGTGCCATCTGCGCCCGCTGTGCCCTGGCCAGCGCCAGCGGCGCCGCCCCCACCTCAGCATGCATGAGCCGTTCGAGCTGGCGCACCGTGTACCCCGTCCGCGCAGCCAGACCGGTGACGCCTTCCCGGTCGACTGTGCCGTCGGCTATCAGCCGCATCGCACGGGCCACGACGTCACCGCGGACATTCCACTCGGGTGAGCCGGGGGAGGCGTCCGGCCGGCACCGCTTACAGGCCCGGAAGCCGGCCCGCTGCGCCGAGGCCGCGGTGGGATGGAAGCAGATGTTGCGGGCAAAGGGCGGCCGGACCGGACAGCTGGGCCGACAGTAGATCTTCGTGGTGAGCACAGCGGTGACGAACCAACCGTCGAACCTCGCGTCCTTGGCCTGCACGGCCCGGTAGCAGCGGTCGAAGTCGGTGTGCATGACATTCACACTTACACGTGGGCACCGACATCACTAGCGGAAAACCGACATCGAAGATGTTCCGGGCCGGACAACCCAGAGCATGACAAACCCGGGGTGCAAGCTCCATACTCCGAGCTGTGGCCGAACTGGTGCAGCGCTACCTCGACGGCATCCGCGCCGAACATGCCGGTGTCACCGACGGCGAGCTGGCACATTACATTCCCGAGCTGGCCTCTGCCGATCCGAACGGTTTCGGCCTCTCACTGTCGTCCGCAGACGGATTCATCTATGAATCCGGCGACGCATCAGTCGAATTCACGATTCAATCGATCTCCAAGCCGTTGACGTACGCGCTGGCGCTCGAGCGCATCGGCATGGCTGCCGTCGACGCGAAGATCGGCGTGGAACCCTCCGGCGAAGCGTTCAACGAGATCAGCGTGGACCGCGCCACGAAGAAGCCCAAGAACCCGATGATCAACGCCGGGGCGATCGCCGCGGTCTCACTCGTACCGGGCGCCTCTCCTGACGAGCGGTTCGCGCTGATCCGGGGCTTCTACTCGGCGATCGTGGGACGGCGACTCGAACTCGACGATGCCGTCTACGCCTCCGAGAAAGCTGCCGGCAGCCGCAACCGCGCGATCGGCTACATGCTGCAGAGCCTCGGGGCGCTCGACGACGATCCCGACGAAGTCCTCGACGTGTACTTCCGCCAGTGCTCGCTACGCGTGACGTCGACGGACCTGGCCAAGATCGGGGCCACGCTCGCCCGCGGTGGCGTCAACCCGCAGACCGGCCGGCGGGTCGCCGGCGCCGCGGTGGTCCGGCGCACGCTGTCGGTGATGGTCACCTGCGGGATGTACGACGCCGCCGGGGACTGGGTCAGCGCGGTGGGTATGCCCGCCAAGAGCGGCGTCGGCGGTGGGATCGTCGCGGTGCTGCCAGGCCAGCTCGGCATCGGGGTGTATTCCCCGTTGCTCGATGACAAGGGCAACAGCGTGCGCGGAGTTCTGTTGTGCCGCAGCCTGTCCGAGCAGCTGGGTCTGCACTTCCTGACGGTGGCGCGCGATTCCCGCTCGACACTGCGTGCGGTGTACGAGCCCCGCCCGGGCGTTCGGGTCTATGAGACCCATGGCGATCTGCTGTTCAGCGGTGCCGAGCAGGTGTTGCGGGTCGCTGACCGGGACCGCGACAACTTCGAGGTCGCGATCCTGGACGTGTCTCGTGTCGACGACATCGACGACGCCGCACGGGCGCTGCTGTCGGGCATGAGCTCCGCGCTACGGGCCGCCGGCAAGGTCGGCTATCTGGTGGACCCCGACGGGATCGTCATCCGCTCCGAGTCCGAGCTGCAAGCGGTTCGCTTCCACACCGTCGACGCCGCCGTCGACGAAGCGCAGTCCTGGCTGGATCGCACCCCACCCGTCAGTCCGCACTGATCGGGGTGGCCAGCCGGATCGGCTCGTCGTATCCGCGCAGGGTCACCGACTCTCCGAGAGTCCAGTGCGCACCTTCGGTTTCGGTGGCGTTGCGCACCACCGAGCCCGAGGCGACCAGCCGTGACGGTTCGTTCTTGGCCAGTTCGCAGAGCCGGGCCGCCTCGTTGACGGGTTCGCCGATGACCGTGTACTCGAAGCGTTCCCACGCGCCGACGTTGCCGGCGACGACATGTCCCGCGGCGACGCCGATGCCCGCCTCGCACTCGGGCACCTCGTCACACAGCCGACGGCTGATCGCCCGGGCCGCCGCCAGCGACTCGTCCTCGGGATGCTCCAGCGACACCGGGACACCGAACACCGCCAGCACGGCGTCACCCTCGAATTTGTTCACCAGCCCGTGGTAGCGGTCGACCTCCTCGACGATGACCGCGAAGAACCGGTTGAGCAGTTCCACGACCTCGGCGGCCGGCAGGCTGGTCACCAGCTTGGTCGACCCGATGATGTCGACGAAGACGACTGCGGCGTAGCGCTCCTCGCCTCCCAGCCCGGGCCGTTCCTGCTCCGCCAGCGCGGCGACCTCCCGACCGACGTGACGGCCGAACAGATCACGGACCCGCTCGCGTTCCCGCAGGCCGTGCACCATCGCATTGAACCCGCGCTGCAGCTGGCCGAGTTCGGTGCCGTCGAAGACCACCAGGCTGGTGTCCAGGTCGCCCTGCTCGACCCGGTTGAGGGCCGCCCGCACCACCCGGACCGGTGTCACCGTCAGCCAGGCCAGGATCCACATCAGGATGGCCCCGAAGACGAGGGCGAACAGCGCCAGGATCATCACCGCGACGGTGAACTGCGTGGGGGTGAGGTTGCGCTGGATCAACGTGATTGCGGCTGCGAGGAAGATGCCGAGCACGGGCACCCCGGACCCGAGCGCCCACACCAGCATGGTGCGGCCCATCAGGCCCTCGGCGAAGCGGCGCGGTGGCTTGCCCGCCTCCAGCGCCTGGGCGGCGACAGGGCGCAGCGCGAACTCGGTGAAGAGATAACAACTCGCGGCCACGACGATGCCGGGGAAGCTGACGCCCAACAACCATTTCGGTATGAAGGCGGTGTCCTGCAGACCGTAGAGCGTGGTGAGGACGAGGGTGCCGAGGCCCCACAGGATCAACAGGACTCGGGTCAGCCGCCACGGTGCCAGGAATGTGTTGCGCTGGTCTTCGCGCGTGGGGGGACGCTCCTCGATCGCCCAGCGCACGTTCTTGATGACCCGCAGCGTGGCCCAGAACACCCCGACCACCAACGCAGTCACCAGATAGACCGGCACCGCGATCGCGGTGATCCAGACGACGTCGCGGTCGAAGACGCTGGGGATCGGAAATGCGACGGTGACCACGAGCGCCGCGACGCCCATGCCGATCAGGTTGGCGATCACCACGAACGTGGTCAGGATCAGCTGAATACGGACCCGGCGGCGGCCCTGGCTCTCGGAGACGCGGCCCAGGATCCACGAACCGAACTCGGGGGTCGCCGCGACCCTGCCGCTCTGCTTGGTCACTCGTTCCAGCACACGGCCGAGCCGCTGTGCCGCCGTCCGGTTCGCCGTCATCGTGGCGCCAGCCTAATGACCGTGTCGGGTCGAGACGTTTGTTCGACGTTTAAGGTGGTTCGGGTGCGTCTCGTGATCGCCCAGTGCACTGTCGACTACGTCGGTCGGCTCACCGCTCATCTGCCGTCGGCCCGGCGACTTCTGCTGTTCAAGTCCGACGGATCGGTCAGCGTGCACGCCGACGATCGGGCCTACAAACCGCTGAACTGGATGAGCCCTCCGTGCTGGTTGATCGAGGACGCAGGTGGCGCCGCACCGGTGTGGGTGGTGGAGAATAAGGCCGGTGAACAACTCCGCATCACCGTCGAGGACATCGAGCACGATTCCAGCCACGAGCTGGGTGTCGACCCCGGGCTGGTGAAGGACGGCGTCGAGGCCCACCTGCAGGCGCTGCTGGCCGAACACGTCGAGCTGCTCGGGTCCGGGTACACCTTGGTCCGCCGCGAGTACATGACCCCGATCGGCCCGGTGGACCTGCTCTGTCGTGACGAGCAGCGCCGCTCGGTCGCCGTGGAGATCAAGCGTCGCGGTGAGATCGACGGCGTCGAACAGCTCACCCGCTACCTCGAGCTGCTCAATCGCGACTCCCTGCTGGCCCCGGTGGCGGGCGTGTTCGCCGCCCAGCAGATCAAGCCGCAGGCACGCACCCTGGCTCAGGATCGCGGGATCCGTTGTCTGACTTTGGATTACGACAAGATGCGCGGCATGGACAGCGACGAGTTCCGGCTGTTCTGATGGGGCGGCGGCGAGCGGCGCGACGGAGAACGCCGAGTCGGAATCCGCTACCGACCCGGCGTATCGAGGTGGGCGCCGACGGCGACGACTACGAGGTCCGACCGGTGCCGGCGGCGAGAGCGACGAAGGTCTACCGGTGTCCCGGTTGCGACCACGAGATCAAGCCAGGAACAGCGCATGTGGTCGTACTGCCGGCGGACTCGGGCGTGGCGGACGCGGTCGAGGACCGCAGACACTGGCACACCGCCTGCTGGAGCCACCGGGCGACCCGCGGCCCGACACGCAGATGGTCGTGACACCGGGGGTCTGGTGGAGGTCTAGTGATCGTCCTCGGCGGCCGCCGGCTCGACGAGCTCGATGAGAACGCCACCCGCATCCTTGGGGTGGATGAAGTTGATCCGCGAGCTGGCGGTGCCGCGTCGCGGGGCGTCATAGAGCAACCGCACGCCCTGCTCGCGCAGCCGAGCGGTCAGCGCGTCGATGTCGCTGACGCGGTAGGCCAGCTGCTGCAGGCCCGGTCCACGCTTGTCGATGAACTTGGCGATCGTGCAGGTGTCGTCGATGGGGGCCATCAGTTGCACCTGGGCGCTGCCCACCGGGGCGCCCCGCACCGACAGCATCGCTTCGCGCACACCCTGGTCTTCGTTGACCTCTTCGTGGAGCACGATCATGCCCAGATGATCGTGATACCACTTGATGGCAACGTCCAGGTCGGGCACGGCGATGCCGACGTGGTCGATGGCAGTGACCAGCGCGGTGGCCAGCACAGGACGGGCGTCAGTCTGCTCGGCGGTCATATCGCAAAGGTAACCTAACGACATCGGTTTCGAATAGGTCGGGCCGGATGTATAGCCTGAACTAGCCGTTTTTGAACCGCTCGAAACCTGCCTGGAGGTACGCATGACGACGTCTGTGATTGTTGCTGGAGCCCGCACGCCGGTCGGCAAGCTGATGGGTTCGCTGAAGGACTTCTCCGGCAGTGATCTCGGTGCGGTCGCCATAGCGGGTGCCCTCGAGAAGGCCGATCTGCCGGCCTCGGCGGTGGAGTACGTGATCATGGGGCAGGTGCTGACCGCGGGCGCCGGGCAGATGCCGGCCCGTCAGGCGGCCGTGGCCGGCGGAATCGGCTGGGATGTGCCCTCGCTGACCATCAACAAGATGTGTCTGTCGGGCATCGACGCCATCGCGCTGGCCGACCAACTGATCCGTGCCGGGGAGTTCGACGTCGTCGTCGCCGGAGGTCAGGAGTCGATGACCCAGGCGCCGCATCTGTTGATGAACAGCCGGTCCGGCTACAAATACGGCGATGTCACCGCACTCGACCACCTCGCGTACGACGGTCTGCACGACGTCTTCACCGACCAGCCCATGGGGGCGTTGACCGAGCAGCGCAACGACGTGGATCAGTTCACCCGCGCGGAGCAGGACGAATTCGCCGCGGCGTCGCATCAGAAAGCTGCCAGGGCGTGGAAAGACGGCGTCTTCGCCGACGAAGTGGTGCCGGTGAAGATCCCGCAGCGCAAGGGTGATCCGGTCGAATTCACCGAGGACGAGGGCATCCGCGCCGACACGACGGCCCAGTCGCTGGCTGGTCTGCGGCCCGCGTTCCGCAAGGACGGCACCATCACCGCCGGATCCGCCTCCCAGATCTCCGACGGCGCATGCGCCGTCGTGGTGATGAACAAAGCGAAAGCCGAGGAAATGGGGCTGACCTGGCTGTGCGAGATCGGTGCTCACGGCGTCGTCGCCGGACCGGATTCGACACTGCAGAGCCAGCCCGCCAACGCGATCCGCAAGGCGGTGGCCAAGGAAGGCATCAGTCTCGACGACCTCGATGTCATCGAGATCAACGAGGCCTTCTCCGCCGTCGCGCTGGCCTCCACCAAGGAACTGGGGGTCGACCCCGAGCGGGTGAACACCAACGGCGGCGCCATCGCCATCGGCCATCCGATCGGGATGTCGGGCGCCAGAATCGCGCTGCATGCCGCGCTGGAGTTGGCGCGCCGGGGCGACGACGGGGCAAGTGGACGGCCGGGTTATGCGGTGGCAGCGCTGTGCGGCGCCGGCGGCCAGGGTGATGCTCTGATCCTGCGGCGCCCCTGAGCAGCGCGGCTGATCAACGACGCAACGTAGTAGCTGGGCGGGAATTCCGGCACAATGGTGGCCATGACAAGCGCATTCGACGTTCGCAGTGTCGCGGGTTGGTTCCGGCTGGTCGCCTTGGCTGAAGCGGTCAGCTGGGTCGGACTGCTGATCGGCATGTACTTCAAGTACCTGGGCTCCCCCCAGACCGAGGTCGGGGTGAAGGTGTTCGGACCCGTGCACGGTGGGGTCTTCGTCGCCTTCGTGGTGGCGGCCCTGCTGGTCGGTCTCGCGCACAAGTGGGGGATCGGCACGTGGTTGCTGGCGTTGCTGGGCAGCATCGTGCCGTTGGGCAGTGTGATTTTCCTCATATGGGCTGATCGGACGGGCCGGATGGAGCCGTCCTCGGCGACCGCGAGCATGACGCCCGCCGGTGGGCAACCAGGGCGGTCGGCACCGGAAACAACGTGACAGACTTGATCTCGTGACTCGTCCTCGACCCCCGATCGCGCCGGCCATGGCGGGCGCAGTTGATCTCTCGGCACTCAAACAGCGGGCGACCGCCCCCAATGAGGGCACGCCGT
>NZ_JBAUJB010000346.1:0-1620 GCF_049683355.1 Mycobacterium sp. | reverse complement strand
TTCACCGTGGGAGATCCGCCACCGGGTCGCCAGCACGTCCTTCCAGGACTTGGCGCCCAGCTGCTGCGGGGTCGCCTCGACCTGCAACCGGGCCAACAGCCGATCCCGCAACCCCGGCAACTGACATGTCAGCGTCTCCAACTCATCGAGCGAATCGACCAACTCCGCACGGGTCAACAAGTCGAGATCACAGGCGGCCACCGCATCAAAAGCAGCCCGCAACGCGGTCACCGCCTCCTGCAATACCGTCCCCGTACCCGACATACCTCGAACATACATTCGACCACCGACAAGTTCCGGTCGCCGGCGCGACCCGATCGTGTCCGAAGCTTTACCGGGGATGCGGCTTCGATCCACCAGAATGGGGCGATGCGCCGATCGCTGATCTTGCTGTGCGCGACGGCGGTCTCTGCGGTCCTGACCTCACTGGCTGCGCCGCACGCCGCGGCGGAGTTCACGCCCTGGTTCGCCCGCTCCGTGGGAGGCGCCACCCAGGTGCTGTCCGTGACCGGCGTGGGCGGTTCGGACGCCAAGATGGACGTGTGGCAGCGCACCGCCGCCGGCTGGCAACCGGTGGACGGCGGTGTCGGCATCCCAGCCAAGATCGGCGCAAAAGGTATGTCGCCCAATCACTTCGACGGTTCGATGATGACGCCGAAGGGGATCTACACCCTCGACTTCGCGTTCGGCACCGAACCCAACCCCGGCGGTGGCCTGCAATACGTCCAAGTAGGGCCGGACCACTGGTGGGACGGCGACATGGAAAGCCCGACCTACAACACCATGCAGGTGTGCAAGAAGGACGAGTGCGCATTCAACACCTCACTGAGCGCGGGCACCGAGAACCTGCAGATCCCGCAGTACGCTCACGCGGTGGTGATGGGCGTCAACAAGGCGCGGATCCCGGGCAAGGGCGGGGCGTTCTTCGTGCACAGCACCGACGGCGGTGCCACCGCCGGTTGCGTGGCGATCGACGACGCCAAGCTGGTGACGATCATGCGGTGGCTACGGCCGGGAGCGATGATCGCGGTCACCGAATAGCTTCACAGGTTGAGCGCGCGGCCTGCCTTGACCTTGAAGTTCAACGCCTCCAACGACATCGAGGCGTCGTAGGTGCGGTCATATCCGGTCTCGGAGATCTTCCAGCCTGCATCGGTTCTGCGGTACCTGTCGTGGTAGAAACCGGCGCCGATCAGCATGAAGTTGAAATCCGGCGCGATCACCCGGTCCTGCAGATACCAGGTCGCGCTGGCCTCGTCGCCGTCGACGGTGATCTCGGGGTGGTTGACGCGGTGCTCGGTGAGGATCTCGGGCCCCAGCGAGTTGCGCATGAAGCCGACGAGCTCGTCGCGGCTGGTGAAATGGTGCTCCTCACCGATCGACTCGCCGTACCGGCCGACGACGTCCTCGGTGAGGGTGTCGGCGAACTCGTCCCAGTGCTTGGTGTCGAGAGCGCGGAGATACCGGTACTTGACCTGCTTGATGTCATCGATGTCACCCATGGCGACATTGCAGCACACCGCGGCTACGCGGCCTAGGGCAGAGTGTCTGAGCGGTTGGGATCGGTTCGGGCGCTATCGTGGCCTGGGTCATGAGCGAACCCCTCGGGTTGTCCATCGG
>NZ_JBAUJB010000345.1:0-38367 GCF_049683355.1 Mycobacterium sp. | reverse complement strand
GGAGCCAGCGACACGCCAATAGTCGTGTGCCTACACGAATTCGCCGATTCGGCGACCCCCCAAGCCTCCTACCAGCACAATCGCTCCACGCTACCCCGCAATGTGCCTACAAACTGCGGAAGTCGGGATAGAAAGCAACAAACAAATGCAAAACTAGCAACGTATGTTCTGGTGTGTCCCATGCCTTGTAGCAGGGCTATGGTCGAAATCACAGCCAACAGCTAATTCGCCATGTGCATTGCGAGATGTTCTGTGGTGTGATTAGAGCGCGAACGATAAACGTGATTCGTGTCGCTCTTTGTGCAGCGCTGGACAGGGGACGGTGTGACACGCCTGCGGCCCCGAGGGGGAGGAAATATGCCGGATATAAGCAAGAGCACCTAATGGCAGGCCTATGTGGGCCGCCTCCGGGTGACGTTTTAATGTCATCCAAGTTAACAATTGTCGCCGCGGGATGATATTTCGCTGTTACGGCGCCCTCGGCAATCCTTGGCCGTCATCTGTGCGCCCTTATTCGACGGCTGATTTATATGGACGAATTGTTCATTTGTCGGCTTCGCCGAAAGGTAATTCCAGTATGTCCATGAAACGGCTCCTACTGGTTCGTGTCCTCGCGCTGCTGGTGGTATCACTCGGAATCGGGTACCTGGGCTGGCGCTGGTCGAGCACCATCGCATGGGACGTCTGGTGGATCGCGGTCCCGCTGGTACTGGCCGAGACGTACAGCCTCAGCGAGTCGGTGCTGTACGGACTCACGATGTGGAACGCCCGGCGGCGTCCGAGTCCACCGCAGGCGCCCGAGGGCAAGACCGTCGATGTCTTCATCGCCACCTACAACGAGCCATTGGAGATCGTGTTGAGGACCGCGGTCGCCGCGCGGGACATCACCTATCCGCACCAGACGTGGATCCTGGACGACGGAGACCGGGCGGAGTTCGCCCGCGCTGCCGAGATCCTCGGCGTCGGCTACATCAACCGTGGTCCGGAGTGGGAAGGGCGGCCCCGATTCGCCAAGGCCGGCAACGTCAACAACGCACTGTTTCAGACCTCCGGGGAGTTCATTGCGGTACTCGACGCCGATCAGGTGCCGCAGCCGGAGTTCCTCGACCATGTGCTCGGGTACTTCGACGATCCGGAGGTCGCGTTCGTGCAGACCCCACAGAGATTCTGGAACGTCCCCGACTGCGATCCGCTCGGCAGTCAGGCCGATCTGTTCTACGGTCCGATCCAACAGGGCAAGGACGGCATGGGCGCCGCGTTCTTCTGCGGTTCCAACGCCGTGCTACGCCGCGAAGCGTTGATGGCGCTCGGGCTGACTAGGTTCTGCCGCGCGGCGGCCGAACGGGTGCGCAGGGAACTTCGGCGGGGCCGCGGTCAGGTCGAAGCCGTGTTGGGCGGGCTATCGGCTGATCAACAACGGGCGGCCGAAAGCGCGCTGAGCGCCCTGCGGATAATCAAGAGGGCTGAGGCGCGCATCCGCACCGGCGACGTGCTCGCCGACATCACCTACGAATTGCGCAGGCGCATGGTCGAACTCCTCGGTCAACGCCCGGTGACTGAACCACTGGGCCACGCGTTGGTGCAAATCGTCGAGCGGGCCGACGTCGCCCGGACCGATCACGCACTGGCGATCGATCCGATCACCACCTCCTCCATCACCGAGGACATGGCGACGGCTATGCACCTGCATGCACTGGGATGGACCAGCGTGTACCACCACGAGGTGCTGGTGCACGGGCTGGCGCCCGAGGACGTGAGCAGCATGCTCACTCAGCGGCAGCGCTGGGCCACCGGCACGATGCAGGTCTTCTTCCGCGACAACCCGTTGTTCATCCGCGGGCTCACCGTCGGACAGCGGTTGATGTACCTCGCCACGATGACGAGCTATCTCAACGGTTTTGCCGCCGTGGTCTACATCGCTGCACCGATCGTCTTTCTGACAACCGGGGTGTTCCCGATCCACACCGACACGACGGCCTTCTTCGTCTACTTCATGCCGTTCTTCCTGATGTGCCAGTTGCTGTTTGTCGTCGCGGGCAACGGTTCCCGCGGGTTGTGGCGAGGCCAGCAGATGTCCTTCGCGCTCTTTCCAGTTTGGATCAAGGCAACCATCGCCGGCGCTGGGGCAGCTTTCTTCGGAAAGACGCTGAAGTTCAAGGTGACCAGCAAGACCAGGGCGGACAGCGGACGCGGACTCCGCTATGTGCGTCCTCAGCTGATCGCGATCACCGCCCTGACGATCGCCGCCGGCGTCGGCGTGATTGCGGCCGCCCACGGTGCACGGCCCATGATTGCAACCCAGCTCACGCTTGCATGGGTGGCCATCGACATCGCACTGCTGTGGTCGATGGTGCGGGCCGCTCGCTACGGTGGGCCCTCCGCGGGCCTGTCATGCCCGATCGACCACGGTGTACGCGAGGAAGCCGAGCGCACCATCTCCCAGATTGTCACCGAACAGATTGTCGCCGATGCGGCGCGGGTCGTGAGTGCCGTGCGGCACGAAGGCTTGGAGCCGACAGGCGGTCGTCACCGGTGTATCTCGGCGAATGCCTCGGCGATCCGATGTGACGTCCAGTGCTTCGATGCCAGTGCGGCGCTGGAGTTGCGGCAGGCCGTGGCCGATGCCGCGCCGGTGCCGGTGCTGTTTATCGACGTGAGCGGGGTCGCCTCGGTGACGCCGTCGGGTGTCGCGGTGATGCTCGACCTGCTCCGAATGGTCCGGGCGCGCGGCGGCGAGTTGAGGCTGTTCGGCGCATCGGGTGCGTTCGAACGGGCCCACAAGGTGCTCGAGTTGGCGGGCGTCACCTCGCTGCACTCAGACCACGCCGATGCTTCACGCAGACTTGAATTGAGCGCTTGACCGATGCGAACTCGGTGGCGATCAGGTTGGACGGTTGGCAAGTGCGTCGTGGAACGCGGTCTGGGATTGCTCGGAGGAGTTGAACCGCCAGTCCCGTTCTTTGACCATCTGGAACCACACCACCCCATCCACCTGATCCTGCCGGGACAAGAACGTGAACAGCCTCTCGATCCATTCGGCTTTGTCCACACCGGACTGCGGGCCTTCGACCGTAGCCGTCTCCCCTATCAGGATCGGGTGGTCGCCCTCGAGGGCGCGCAATTGGTCGAGCCCGGTGGCGAAAACCGCTTCGGGTTGGCGCCAGCTGTGGCCGTCCCCGAAGCCCCAGTTGTAGCCGTCGAGTCCGAGCACGTCGACGGCGTCGGCACCGGGAAAGGCCGCTGCCATGTCGGTGGACCCGTCGTGGGGAGCGTCGGGACACCACATGAACGTCGCGTTGGACGCGCCCTGCAGCGTGAACCGCTCTCGCACGCGATGCCACGCGTTGACGAAGTCCGCCGCCGTGTTGCCGTTGACGCCGACCGACCACGGGTAGTGGTCACTGTTCATCTCATGTCCGAACCGGACGATGAGCGGCTGCTTCCACTGCGCCAGATTTTTTGCCCAGGAGTCCAGTTGGGTGTCGAACTCACCGGCCGCTATCCGGCGCAGGGCATACGCCGGCTGATTGGGTCCCATTCCTGGTTGCCACGGCTCCAGCGTCAGGATGGGCATCGCACCGGCCTCGACGATCCCGTCCAGTTCGGGGATCGGGGTGCGCTCGTCGATCCCTGCGAACCGCAGGATGTAGGCCGGCATCGATCCGGCCATCTGGGCCACCGTCCGCAGATCGCTCGACGGCGCCCGATCGTCGGGAAGAAAAACACCCCAGTCGACACGGTGCGTGCCGTCCTCGGCGGCGGCAGCGTCGTCGGACGGTGCCGTACATGCCGTCAGGAGCGTCGTTGCCAGCAGGACGGCCCCAAGGCGTGCGGACCGGCTGTGGGAGGGGCGCATGGCCAGATCTTAACGACAGACTGCCAATCCGCTAGCCCACGAAAGACCCCATGACCACCGAACTAGTTGACGACTCCTTCGTAGCCCACCCACCCCGCCGCCGGCGTCGTGGGCAGAGCGCACTGACCCCGCTGTTGGTGATGGTCCTCGCGGTGGCCGGAGTGCTCTTCGTGGAACCCCGCATCAAGCCGCTGCAGGAACTGCTCGGCCGGTGCCAGGTGAAGGACGCCTCAGCCATCATTCCGGACAGCGGTGTGTTGTTCGGCGTCAACCTGGACTGGGAATCGGAGACACTCGCCGAGCATCGCGCCAACATGGATCACCGGCCGGCGGTGGCCGTTCAGTTCTCCGACATCCCGTACGACCGGGCGACGTGGGAGCACTCCAAGAGTGCCGTGGCCCAGATCAGGGAGAACGGCGGTGTCATGGTGCTGACACTGGAACCGCATGGTGGGCTGGACACCATCAGCCCGGAGGTGATTCTGACGCTGGCCCACGACCTGCTCGACCTCAACAACCAGGGTGTTCCGGTGATCGTGCGATTCGCGCACGAGATGAACGGATCCTGGTATGCCTGGGGCCAACAGCCGCAACGTTACAAGCAGGTCTTCCAGCAGGTGGCCACGGCGGTGCATGAGATCGCGCCGGGGTCCGCGATGATGTGGGCGCCCAACTACGGCGGCGGCTATCCGTTTACCGGTGGGCAGTTCACGGCGGCCCGCGGTACCCCCGCCCATCAAGTGCTCGACACCGATGGCGACGGCGCGCTGACGATGTACGACGACTCCTACCTGCCCTACTATCCGGGCGACGAATATGTGGACTGGGTTGGAATGTCGTTGTATCACTGGGGAAATCAGCGACCGTGGGGAAACAACGAAATCACCGAGCCGAACAAGTTCATTGACATGCTGACCGGCGCCTACGACGGCACGGCAGGTAGCGATCTCGGTGTTCCGGATTTCTACGACGTCTTCGGTGTCCAGCGCGACCGCCCGGTGGCCATCGTCGAGACGGCGGCGATCTACACGCCATCCCGTCCCGGCGCGGACGAACTCGCGGTCAAACAGGCTTGGTGGCAGCAGGTGTTCGCGGAGGACACCCACGAGCGATTTCCGCAGTTGAAGATGATCAACTGGTTCGAATGGCACAAGTTCGAGATCGAGATCAACGACTGGGTCGACTGGCGCGCCGCGGGCGTCCCGGTGGTCCGTGACGCCTTCACCGAGGACCTACCCTCGTGGTTGAACTACGCCGACACTGTGGACGCTTGCTCGTGATCACCGTCCCGTTCTGCGCGCTGACGGTCGTGCTGGTTCTCGCCCTGAACATGTCGGCCTGTTCGAACTCGGACGGGGCGGTGGCCTGGTCGCCGCCGGCGGCGACGGAGACGCACGGCCCGGAAGCCGGCAACCCGTGGACCGATGATGATCTGTCGGCCGCTGTGGGCGCGCCCGGTGCGCTGCCGGGCAGTCTGACCGGCTACGTTCTGGAGGCGAACCATTCCCAACATGTGTATTACGTCGACGCGGCGCAGCAGCACATCCGGACGTTCTGGTGGGATCTCGACGGCTGGCACCTCGGCGATGTCACGGCAGCCGCGAATGCCGTTCCTGCTGAACCGGGTTCGCTGACCGGGATCGCCTCGGAGACGGCCAACAGCCAGCATCTGTTCTACGCCGGCGCCGGTGGCGGGCAGGTCCACGAACTGCGGTGGACGGCCGACGGCTGGCAGCAGGACAATCTCACCGCAAGTGCCGGGGCGCCGCCGTCGGGTTCAACTCTGACCGGGTACAGCATCGAGGAGCAACAGAGTCATCACGTTTTCTACCTGCGCCGGTCCGACAATCATGTGCAGCAACTGTGGTGGGACAGCGAGCGCTGGCACACTCAGGACCTTTCCGCCGCGGTGCTGTCCCCACCGGGGCTTGATGGCGCAATGGTCAGCTATGTCGATGTCGCGCAGGGTATTCAGCATGTCTTCTATGTCGGCACCGACAGCCACCTCTACGAGCTGTGGTCCGATCAGGACGGTTGGCACCTGACAGATCTGACGGCGGTAACGGGTACCCCGGCGCCGGTCCCGGCCACGCTCGCGGGGTACATGTTCGACGCGCAAGGCACTCAGCACGTGTATTTCGTGGGTATCGACGGCAAGCTCTATGAGCTGTTCAGTCAGCCCGACGGTTGGCAGCGATCCGATCTGAGCAGCCAGACCGGTGCGCCGACACCGGCGAAGAACCCCCTGGCCGCGTATGCGTTCGAGGCGCAGCAGACCCAGCACGTCGTCTATCAGGGCGCCGACGGCCAGCTCTACGAATTGTGGTGGGACAGCAGCGGTTGGCAGGTCGGCAACCTGACAGCGGGCCTGGGTGCGCCGAAACCGGCACCGGGCCGAATGTTCGGCTATGCCTTCGAAACCCAGAAGACCCAACACATCATGTATGTCACCGCCGACGGCGGGAGCGTTCACGAGCTGTGGTCGGGTAACCCTGAGGGTTGAACGCTACTCGCGGTAGAAACCAGGAAGTTGCCAACCGCTCGATGGCATTGCCAGATCGCGCTGCCACGGCAGCGTCGCGATCCGGAACTCCGGGTGCGGGCCAGTTGAATCCGGCGCCGCGGGGGCCTAATGATGCAATTCCCCTACGACGCCCCCGGGGAAGCGAGTTCATCTCAGCTGGGCCGCCCAGTGTTACCGGCGAGCGCCCGTAGACGGTCAACCACACCCGCGCCGAACTGCGCAGGACGAGTCACCCTTTTCGGCCCCCGCCTGCATGACTACACCTGTGCCGGTGGGCACCGATTATCGCGCGCTGGGCTACGACGCCGCCGGGCTGCGCGGGAAACGGCTTCGGGTGTTGGCCGAAATCCCGACCGACGGAATGGTTCCTGCCGACCTTCCCGCAGGGATCACCGACGTTGTCGCCCTCGACGACCAGCCCGATGTCTTCAGCAACATGCAAGTTCGCCCTGTCGGCGACCCGGCCACGGTCGCCAATGTTCGTTCCGACCGACTGGCCCTCTGCAGCGAGCCATAGACCCATCGTGAGCACTTCATCGCCCACCTTCTGTCGCGGCTAAAGCCGCTCCACCACAAAGTCGACGCATGCCGTCAGCGCGCTGACATCGTCGGGCTCGACGGCGGGGAACATCCCGACGCGGAGTTGGTTGCGGCCGAGCTTGCGGTACGGCTCGGTGTCGACGATGCCGTTCGCACGCAGGATCTTGGCGACCGCCGCGGCGTCGACGGAATCGGAGAAGTCGATGGTGCCCACGACCTGGGAGCGCAGCTTCGGATCGGTGACGAACGGTGTGGCGAATGGTGACGCCTCGGCCCACGAGTACAGCCGCCCCGAGGTGTCGGCGGTTCGTTTGGTGGCCCAATCCAGGCCGCCGTTGCCGAGTAGCCAGTCGATCTGTTCGGCCAACAGCACCAGCGTGCCGATGGCCGGGGTGTTGTACGTCTGGTTCTTGACGCTGTTGTCGATCGCGATCGGCAGCGACAGGAACTCCGGCACCCAGCGTCCGGAACCGGCGATCGCCTCCACCCGGGCCAGCGCGGCAGGCGACATCAGCGCGATCCACAGCCCGCCGTCACCAGCGAAGTTCTTCTGCGGCGCGAAGTAGTAGACATCGGCATCACCGATGTCGACCGGCAGCCCGCCGGCCGCGGAGGTGGCGTCGATGGCGATCAGCGCGTCACCCGAGCCGTCGGGGCGCACCACCGGGACCGCGACGCCGGTGGACGTCTCGTTGTGTGCCCACGCGATCAGGTCGACGGAGGGGTCCGACACCGGTGCGGGCGCGCTGCCCGCGTCCGCCTTGACGACCACCGGGTCGCCGACGAACGGGTTCTTCGCCACGGCCGAGGCGAACTTGGCACTGAACTCGCCGTAGGTGAGATGCAGCGAGCGCTTGTCGATCAGGCCGAACGCCGCGGCGTCCCAGAACGCGGTGGATCCGCCGTTGCCGAGGACCACCTCGTAGCCTTCGGGCAGGGAGAACAGCCGGCGCAGCCCGTCCCGCACGCGTCCCACCAGATTCTTCACCGGCGCCTGCCGGTGCGAGGTGCCGAACAGCTCGCCGGCGGCGGCCAGCGCCTGCAGCTGCTCCGGCCGGACCTTGGACGGTCCGCAGCCGAAGCGGCCGTCTGCGGGCTTGAGCTCGGGCGGGATGATCAGTGAAGCATCGGCCATGTCGACCAGCCTAAGTTCCGGCGCCCGGTCCGCCGAGCGTGGGTCCTGGGTACGCAAGACGCTCCCGCTGCGGGCTCGGTCACGGTCGAGGCCCCCGCGCCTGTGACCCAGGGCACATGTGACGCAGATAACCCCTGGTGGCCACACTGCCGCAAAACGGCCTGTTCAATTCCTGGGACCATGGGTACTGTATTTGGACAGCGAGCGGACAAATGTAAACCTCACGGGAGGCTCAAGATGGCTGTCAAGGAAGCTCGAACGCCGATCATCCGGCGCTGGCGCAAGAACATGGAGATCGGCGTCACCCCCGAGGACCGGGAGTACGTCGACATGCTGACCACCCTGTCCGAGGGTTCGGTTCGACGTAACTTCAATCCGTATACGGACATCGAGTGGGACTCGCCCGAGTTCGCGGTGGTCCCCGACGACACCCGCTGGATCCTGCCCGGTACCGACCCGATCGGACGCCACCCCTGGTACCGATCACAGCCGGTGGAGCGGCAGATCGAGATCGGGATGTGGCGCCAGGCAAACGTCGCCAAAGTGGGGCTGCACTTCGAGTCGATCTTGATTCGCGGCCTGATGAACTACGCGTTCTGGGTCCCGAACGGCTCCCCGGAATACCGGTACTGCCTGCACGAATCGGTCGAAGAGTGCAACCACACCATGATGTTCCAGGAGATGGTGAACCGCATCGGCGCCGACGTGCCGGGCATGCCGCGGATGCTCAAGTGGCTGTCGCAGTTCATCCCGCTGGCCGCAGGCCCGCTGCCCATCCCGTTCTTCTTCGGGGTGCTCGCCGGCGAGGAGCCCATCGACCACACCCAGAAGAACATCCTGCGGGAAGGCAAGGCGCTGCATCCGATCATGGAGCGCGTGATGGCCATCCACGTCGCCGAAGAGGCCCGGCACATCTCGTTCGCCCACGAGTACCTGCGCAAGCGGGTTCCGCACCTGCCGCGTCGCAAGCGCTTCTGGCTGTCGCTGCACGTGCCGATCATCATGCGGGTGTTGTGCCAGGCGATCGTCAAGCCGCCGAAATCCTTCTGGAAGGAGTTCGACATCCCGCGCTCGGTCAAGCAGGAGCTGTTCTTCCGTTCGCCCGAGTCGCGGCAGTTCCTGCGCGATATGTTCGGCGATGTCCGGATGCTGTGCCACGAGACGGGGCTGATGAACCCGGCCGCGAAGCTGATGTGGCGGGCATGCAGGATCGACGGCCAGCCCAGCCGCTACCGCAGCGAGCCGGCGCGTCAGCACGTGGTGACCGCCGCCTAGGCGGTCCCGGACAGGATCCTCATGCCTCACGTCATCACCCAGTCGTGCTGCAGCGACGGGTCGTGCGTTTACGCGTGCCCGGTCAACTGCATCCACCCGTCACCCGACGAGCCGGGCTTCGCCACCGCGGAGATGCTCTACATCGATCCGGTGGCGTGTGTCGACTGCGGCGCGTGTGTGTCCGCCTGCCCCGTCGGCGCGATCGCGCCGGACACCCGGTTGACCGACAAGCAGTTGCCGTTCGTCGAGCTGAACGCGGCGTTCTATCCGCAGCGGGAGACCAAGCTGCCCCCGACGTCCAAGCTGGCTCCGGTGCTGCAGGCGCCGGTGGTGCACCCACGGCCGGGCGGCCCACTGCGCGTCGCCGTGGTGGGGTCCGGCCCGGCCGCGATGTATGCCGCCGACGAACTGCTGACCCAGCAGGGCGTTCGGGTCAACGTCTTCGAAAAGCTCCCAACGCCCTACGGCCTGGTGCGCGCCGGTGTGGCGCCCGACCATCAGAGCACCAAGAGGGTGACCAGGCTCTTCGACCGCATCGCCCGCCTCCCCGGGTTCTCCTTCTATCTCAACTGTGAGGTGGGCTCGGACCTGACGCACGACGAACTGCTCGAACACCATCACGCCGTGCTGTACGCGGTCGGCGCACCCGACGACCGTCGTCTCGAGGTGCCGGGGATGGGACTGCCGGGGACATCGACCGCGACCGAAGTCGTCGCCTGGTTCAACGGGCATCCGGAATATGCCGGGCTGCCCGTCGATCTCAACGGCGAACGCGTAGTCATAGTGGGCAACGGGAACGTAGCGCTGGACGTCGCGCGCATCCTGACGACCGCCCCGGATGTGCTGGCGCGCACCGACATCGCCGACCATGCGCTGGAAGCCCTGCGTGCTTCCCGGGTGCACGAGGTGGTGATCGCCGCCCGTCGCGGACCCGCTGCGTCGGCCTTCACCCTGCCCGAGCTCATCGGTCTGACGTCGACATGCGAGGTGGTGCTCGACACCGCCGACCACGATCTGGTGATCCGCGATCTCGCAAGCGAAGCCGACCCGCTGACCCGCAACAAGCTCGAGATCCTGGCCGAGCTGGGCCTGGCGTCCGACTCCCGGGGAGGGCGGCCCAGAATCCGATTGACGTACGGGCTGACCCCCAGGCGCGTGCTGGGGGAGGGCGCCGCCACCGGGGTGGAATTCTCGGTGACGGGCACCGACGAGGTGCGCGAACTCGCCGCCGGTCTGGTGTTGACGTCAATCGGGTACCGCGGCAAGCCGATCCGTGGTCTGCCGTTCGACGACGCGGCCGCGGTGGTCCCCAACGACGGCGGCAGGGTGCTCGATCCGCAGACCCGCGAGCCGGTGCCGGGCAGCTATGTCGCGGGGTGGATCAAGCGCGGCCCGACGGGGTTCATCGGGACCAACAAGTCGTGTGCTGCCCAGACGGTGCACAACCTGGTCGCCGACTACAACACCGGGCTGTTGACCGACCCCGTCCACAAGGTCGCCTCGCTCGACCGGTTCGTCCGGGGCAGACAGCCCGCCGTCATCGATGCCGCCGGGTGGAAGGCCATCGACGACGCCGAGGTCGGCCGCGGCGGTGATCGGCGACCTCGCGTCAAGTTCACCACCGTCGCCGGCATGGTCGAAGCCGCTGCAGCAGCACCGGCGCCGCCGGTACATCAGCGGCTGCTCGCCGGCCTACGGCGCTGAACCGTCACACCGCCCACGCCTCCAGCACGTTGGCGTACTCGGTCGGCTCCACCGACAGATCACCGACGTACGGGTGTTCCAGCGCGAAGATCAGGTAGAGGACGAAGGCCAGCAGCGCCGCGGTCAGGCCGACCGCGAGCGCGTGGACGACCACATCGCGGGTGCCGAACAGGAACGTGAACGCCATCACCACGCCGCCGCCGCCGCCCACCAGCAGAACCCAGAGTTCGCCGGTACCGAGTCCTCACTGGCCGAGACCCGTAGCGAGCGGTCGGTGTCCAGGTCGCTCAACCGGCCGATCGCGTGGTCGAAGAAGGCGATCTCGTTGCGCGTCTGCGGTTGCACCGCCAGGTACGCCTCCCACACGGCCACGAGTTGTTCAGACCGCAGCTCGACCGGCTCACCCCGGTGCATCCGAGGGAACTCGTCCTCGATCACGTCGCGGGTATAGGCGATCAGGGCCTGCTCGATCGGCGTCCGTGATTCGGCGGGCAGGGCGACCGAGTCGCGGAGCAGGTCCGAGATGGCGTTGGCTTCCATCGTGCTCGCGTCCTCGGCGTCGCCGAACTGCTCCCAGACCACCACCACCACCACAAAGGCCACCAGCACGGCGTACAGCACACCGGTCAGCTGGAACATGGTGCCCGACACCGTGTTCGCGTTCTCGAGTCGGGTGTGCGAGACCAGCTTGCGGAAGAGAAGGAGACCGCCCACGGAGAACCCGACGATCACGACGACCCAGAGGAAGCCCAGTATCGGTGCAGGAATCTGCAGCAGCCAAATCACAAGCTCCACCCTCACAGTAAGTCGACGGGTAATTATCACTGTCCTCACCCGTCCCCGTGAGGTGAACACACCTGCCTGGTCTCCGTGGGGTTGTCTTCGGGCAAAGCTGCCCCCACCACGCCCGCGTGGAGGTATGTAGTGGAGGTGAACTCTGCACAGGTCATTGGTCGTGTCGGAAGCCTGGCGGTGGCGGCACTGGGGGTAGGGGCCGCCGTGTTCACCGGCACCGGGGCGGCATGGGCGACCGAGGAATCCGACGGTGGTTCCTCGACGCCCGGCGCGTCCGTGTCGGAGTCGGCAGCGCCGACCGACGCCGGCGCTTCCTCGGGCAAGAGGGGCGGCGCCGCCGGCGACGGCGACGGCGACGACACAGACCCCGACGCCGAAGACGCCGAAGACGCCGACGCCGAAGACGCCGACGCCGAAGACGCCGACGCCGACGACGCCGAGGCCGACGACGAGTTGCCCGACCCCGACAGCGCGACCACGCCCCCCGTCGACACCGAGGACGACCCCGCCCCTGCCGAACCGGCCGGGACCGACGAGGCAGCCGAACCCAAGCGGGCGCTGCCGCGTACGGACGACGCTGCCGAGGGAATCGAGGAAACGGAGTCCGCACCGGCCCGCCGCCAACAGGCCGTCGCGGTCTCAGCAGAAGCCGTCGCCGAACCCCCAGAGATCGCAGGTTCCATCGCGGTGACTCAGGAGTCCTCGCCGGGAGCGCCGACGACGCCGAGCGTCGTCACCACCACCGTCGCCCCACCCGAGGTCCCGTCATGGCGCCCGTGGCCTACCGCATACGACCTGCGTACCGCCGTGACGTATGTGGTCGATCTCGCCAGCAGCTTCGTCAAGGCCCTGCTTCAGCCGTTCGTGTCGAAGCCGGCTGCACCGTCGGCCGACCCCGCCGAATGGGCACTGGTGGCGTGGATCCGACGCGAGTTCTTCAACCAGAGGCCGACACCGGTGGAGAACCCGCTGCCCTACACCCAAAGCCTGACCCTCGAGGGCGACGTCGTTGTGACGGGCGCAGTCGGGTTCGAAGACCGTGACGGAGACCCACTGAGCTACACGGTGATCGGCAGGCCGCACAACGGTGGCACTGTGCACGTTGACCAGAACGGCGACTTCATCTACCGGCCGATGAACGCGATGGCAGCGGTCGGCGGCACCGACTCGTTCACCGTCGTCGTCAGCGACGAGCGGGCCGGCCTCCAGATCGGCGGCCTGCTCGGCCTGCTGAAGTTCGTGCCCATTCTGGGCCCGCTGCTCTACCCCAGCGGAGGGCACCGGGTGGCCCACACCATCACCCCGTCACGGTCGATCCCGTGGCGGGCGTCGACTTGTCGATGCCCGACGGCTTCCGCTGGGGCGTGGCGCACTCCGGATTCCAGGCACGAAGGCGGCCCCGGTTCGCCGGTGGACACCAACTCCGACTGGTACCGGTGGGTGCACGATCCCCTCAACCAGCTCCTCGGCCTCGTCAACGGGGTGCCCGACGACGGCCCTGGAGCGTACGTCTCCTACGAGAACGACGCCGACCTGGCGCGCGACGAACTCGGCGTGAACACCTTCCGGATGGGCATCGAGTGGAGCCGCATATTCCCGAACTCCACTGCAGCTATTGATATCTCGGACGAAGGTGGCGGCGTCAGCCATGCCGATCTGCAGGCGCTCGATGAGCTGGCGAACCTCGACGAGGTGGGCCACTATCGGGCAGTGTTCGACGCGCTGCGGCTGCGTGGGCTCGACCCGATGGTGACCGTCAACCACTTCACCCTGCCGGTGTGGGTGCACGACCCGATCGTCGCGCGTCCACTGATCCAGCTGGGGCTGCCCGCGCCCGCGGCCGGCTGGTTGTCGTCGAGCACACCCGAGGAGTTCGAGAAGTATGCCGCCTACGTGGCGTGGAAGTTCGGCGACCAGGTCGACAACTGGGTCACCGTCAACGAGCCCTTCCCGCCGGTGCTGACGGAGCTGCTGGCGATCCCGTGGGTGGTGCCGAACTGGCCGCCCGGGGTGATCCGTCCCGACCTCGCGTCGATGTTCGTCGTCAACCAGGCCATCGGTCACGTGGCGGCCTACGACGCGATCCACGCCTGGGACACCGAGTCGGCGAACGTAGGGGGGCCTGCCGCATTTGTGGGATCCGCCCACAACATGATCCCGGCGCGGCCGGCCAACCCGGTGAGCCTGCTCGACGTGCAGGCCGCCGACGCCTGGAACCAATACTACAACCAGTGGTTCCCGAACGCCGTGATCGACGGGTGGGTGGACGTCAACTTCGACGGCATCAAAACCGCAAACGAGGTGTTCGCCGACTTCGTGGGCAGGGTCGACTTCCTCGGCGTGCAGTACTACGGCTCGCAGCCCATGATCGGTTTCGGTGTGGCACCGGTGCCCGGGTTCCCGTTCCTGCGTGGCTTCCCGATCCGCTGCCAGGCTTCGCCGACATGCAGCGACTTCAACCAGCCCACCGACCCGGGCGGATTCCGCGAGGTGTTCGAACTCGCGGCGTCCTACGGAAAACCGTTGTGGATCACCGAGAACGGGATCGCCGACGCGGACGACTCCAAGCGGCCGTCCTACATCGTCAACCACATCGCGGTGGTACAGGATCTCGCCGCCCACAAAACCGACATCCGCGGGTACACGTATTGGTCGTTCGTCGACAACCTCGAGTGGTCCGAAGGTTACGACCTGAAGTTCGGCCTGTACGGCTCGGACCCGAACACTCCCGAACTGGAACGCACCCCGAAACCGGACAGCATCGCCGCGTCACCGACGAGCCACCCAGCGCGGTCGGGGTGGTCGACTTGCCGTCGTTGAACTCGGGGAAGTCGTCGTTGAGGAACACCATGAAACCGTTGATCTGGAACGCCGCGTGCATCAGCTTGCCCCCCGGGCCGGGAAGACGAGTCATCTCCTGGGCATCGCACGCCTTGGCGTAGAAGTCGAGCGCGGCGGCAGCGTCGTCGACGACGAGGTGCGGCACCAGCATGGGCTGGTTGGCTTCAGGGTTGACGGCCATGGGGTCTCCTCAGAATCGGGATGGGACGTGGATGGAGACCAGCCGCGCACCGAAAACTCATCGCGCTTCAGACCACCGAGAATCCTGGAGGCAGGCCCGCCCGCCCAGTCAGCGCGAGCAGCACCTCGGGTCCGCGACCCAGTCGGACGCCGATGTGGGCTGCCAGCGTGGCGGCCTCGGCCAGTACGTCGTCCGGCGGTGCGAACTCGACGCAGACGGTGCCGGCGATGTCCATCCCGTGCACGGCCAACTCGAACGTCCGGGTCGGTAGGTAGCTGTTCAGCCGGATTCCCAGACCACCGATCACCTCGATCAGCGGGTCGCCGACCCCGTCCAGGTCAGAACGCACGCGCGCCACCAGCGTGCTGATCGCGGCAACCGGATCCGCGCCGAGGTCACGTCCGGCCTGACGGCCCCGCTCGACGATGGCTGCGGTCCCCATACCTGCGGCGAGGTCGTGGATCTTCGCGTAGTAGTCGGCCGCGTCGAGCACGTCTTCGTGCCCGGCGGCGGTCTGCAGATAGGTGCTCACCGTGACCAGGGATCTGGACGTGTGGCCGACCAGCGAGCGCAGATCCCATTCCCCGAGGCCGGGTCCGTCCCAGCGCCCGTCCGGTATGCGCCGTACCAGCGCCGCGAAACTCTCTGCCGCCGAGGCGAACACCACCCGCGGTTCGCGTGCGGTCATCAGGCGAGCAGATCCCAACCGTCGACCGACTCGGGTTTGCGCGGTGCCGGCCCGACGTAGACCGCCGACGGCCGCACCAGCTTGCCCAGCCTCTTCTGTTCCAGAATGTGTGCACACCAGCCTGCGGTGCGTCCGCAGGTGAACATCGCGGGCATCATGTTCGGCGGCACCTGCGCGAAGTCGAGTATCACCGCGGCCCAGAACTCGACGTTGGTCTCGATGGCGCGGTCGGGACGGCGCTCCCGCAACTCGGCGAGCGCGGCCTGCTCCAGCGCGGCCGCCACCTCGTACCGCGGTGCCGCGAGCCGTTGGGCGGTGGCACGCAACACCCTCGCCCGCGGATCCTCGGCCTGGTACACGCGGTGGCCGAAACCCATCAGCTTTTCCTTGCGGTCGAGGATGCCCTTGACCACCGCGCGCGCGTCCCCGGTCTGCTCGGCCTCCTCGATCATCGGGATCACCCGCGCCGGAGCGCCACCGTGCAGCGGCCCGCTCATCGCCCCGATGGCCCCTGACAGGGCGGCGGCCACGTCGGCGCCCGTCGATGCGATGACGCGGGCGGTGAACGTGGACGCATTCATCCCGTGCTCGGCGGCGCTGACCCAGTAGGCGTCGATGGCCTCGACATGGCGAGGATCCGGCTCACCCTGCCAGCGGGTCATGAATCGCTCTGTGACGGTCTGGCATTCGTCGACCGTGCGCTGCGGCACCGCGGGTTGGTAGATACCGCGCGCCGACTGTGCGACGTAGGACAGTGCCATCACCGAGGCGCGTGCGAGTTGGTCGCGCGCGGTCTGGTCGTCGATGTCCAGCAGCGGAGGGTAGCCCCAGATCGGCGCCAGCATCGCCAGGCCGGCCTGGACGTCGACGCGGACGTCGCCGCTGTGGATGGGCAGCGGGAACGGTTCGGCGGGGGGCAGGCCGTGGCCGAACCGGCCGTCGACCAGAAGCCCCCACACGTCACCGAAGGTGACCCGGTCCGCGACCAGATCCTCGATGTCCACTCCGCGGTAGCGTAGGGCGCCGCCGTCTTTGTCGGGTTCGGCGATCTCGGTCTCGAACGCCACCACCCCCGCCAATCCTGGAGCGAAATCTTTCGGCACCGAAGTCATGGGCCGATTCTCGCACCCTGTCTCCTCGGCCGAGCCGAGAGTCCGGCCGGGAGCGGTAGCGTTGTCACGTGGGCACTTCTGATCACCTGGCCAGAATGCGGGTGGAGTACGGCTCGGTCGAGAAGGACGGCAGCAGTGATCTCGACGTCGGCTGTCTCGACGCGGGCTGGGTGGCGCTGCTGAACACCTGGATGTCGGAGGCCGAACAGGCCGGCGTCGCCGAGTCCAACGCGATGGTCGTCGGCACCGTCGACGCCGGGGGTCGGCCGGTGTCCCGCACGGTGTTGTGCAAGAGCGTGGACGAAACCGGCATCTCGTTCTACACCAACTACGACTCCGACAAGGGGGAACAGCTGGCCGCCAACCCGTACGCGTCGGCCACGTTCCCGTGGTACGCGCTGGGGCGCCAGGTCCACGTCCGCGGCCCGGTCACGAAGGTGTCCCCGGAGGCGACGGCAGCCTACTGGGCCAACCGACCGCGGGGCTCACAGCTCGGCGCCTGGGCGTCGCAGCAGAGCCGGCCGATCGCGTCGCGGGCGGCACTGCTGCGACAACTGGCAGACGTGACGGAACGGTTCGCCGACCTCGACGAAGTCCCGGTGCCCCCACACTGGGGCGGCTACCTGATCGCCCCCGAGGCGATCGAGTTCTGGCAGGGCCGGGAGAACCGGGTGCACAACAGGATTCGGGTCTGCGACGGAGTGGTCGAACGTCTGCAGCCCTGAATCGTTTCCGCCGAGCGGCTGGAAATGTCCGGGGTGCCCATTTTCTCAGTCAATTCACAACCGGCCGAGATAGCATCCAGAGGTGGCTGAAGTCAGGGGGGAGCCGGTCCTCGGTCTGCGCGAGCGCAAGAAACGCCGAACTCGCGCCACCCTGATCGACGCGGCCGTCGGCTTGTGCGACCGGCAGGGTTTCGACGGCACCACCGTCGACCAGATCGCCGCCATCGCTGACGTGTCACCGCGCACATTCACCCGCTACTTCTCCACCAAGGACGCCATCGCCACGGCGCTGATCGACGAGATCCTCGCGACGGTGGCCGGTGAACTCAAGCGTCAGCCGCTCGACATCGGCCAGTTCGAAGCATTGCGGCGCGCGTACATCGCGATGGCTCGCGGCACCAGGCTGGCGCCTGCCGGTGCGTTGTCGTCGGATCGGCTGCTGCAGATCATCCGCATCGTCGTCACCTCCCCGGCCCTGCGGCACGCCGCAGCCGAGTACCGGGCCAGTGCGGTCGACGCCGTGATGGCGCAGCGACTGGGCACCACCCTCGGCGACCGGCGGGTCAAGCTGATCGCCGCAGTGTGGGCGGCTGTCCTGATGACCGCGCTGACCGAGCTGACCGACGATCTCAACACGGCGGGCAGCGTCGAGATCGACGACATGGTGGCCGTCCTGGATGTCACCTACGCCGAGTTCGCCGGCGAAATCGCCGGCCTCGGACAGGTGGTCTGACCCCCCGTCCGCCCCCCGCGGGCGTGACTGGTGCAATGGGACTACCTTTTGTAGGCAGACTCAGCGATTTCCCGACAGATCCGATGGAAGCAAGAAGGGATCCCAGTGGCCGATAACGCCGAAGCCGGGCAGGCACATGCCACCCTGAAGTACCCAGGTGGCGAGCTCGACCTTGACATCGTCCAAGCCACTGAGGGATCGGATGGCATCGCTCTGGGCTCGTTGCTGGCCAAGAGCGGATACACGACCTTCGACGGCGGTTTCGTCAACACCGCCTCCACCAAGAGCGCCATCACCTACATCGACGGCGACGCCGGCATCCTGCGGTACCGCGGCTACCCGATCGAGCAGCTGGCGGAGAAGTCGACGTTCATCGAGGTCAGCTACCTGTTGATCTTCGGTGAACTGCCGACGGCCGAGCAGTTGGAGAAGTTCACCACCCAGATCCAGCGGCACACGCTGCTGCACGAGGACCTCAAGCGCTTCTTCGACGGCTTCCCCCGTAACGCGCACCCGATGCCGGTGCTGTCCAGCGCCGTCAACGCGCTGAGCGCCTACTACCAGGACTCGCTCGATCCGTTCGATCCCGGCCAGGTGGAGCTGTCCACCATCCGGCTGCTGGCCAAGTTGCCGACCATCGCGGCGTACGCCTACAAGAAGTCCGAGGGGCAGCCGTTCCTCTACCCGGACAACTCGCTGACGCTGGTGGAGAACTTCCTGAGGATGACGTTCGGGTTTCCCGCTGAGCCCTACGAGGTCGATCCGGAGATCGTGCGGGCCCTGGACATGCTGTTCATCCTGCACGCCGACCATGAGCAGAACTGCTCGACGTCGACCGTGCGGCTGGTCGGTTCCTCGCAGGCCAACCTGTTCACGTCGATCTCCGGCGGCATCAACGCGCTGTGGGGTCCGCTCCACGGTGGCGCCAATCAGGCGGTGCTGGAGATGCTGGCGAAGATCCGCGACGGCGACGACGACGTGGCGACCTTCGTCAAACGGGTCAAGGACCGCGAGGACAACGTCAAGCTGATGGGCTTCGGCCACCGCGTGTACAAGAACTACGATCCCCGCGCGCGCATCGTCAAGGAGCAGGCAGACAAGATCCTCGCCAAGATCGGCGTCCAGGATCCGCTGCTCGACATCGCCAAGGAACTCGAGGAGATCGCGCTGACCGACGACTTCTTCGTCGAGCGCAAGCTCTACCCGAACGTGGACTACTACACCGGGGTGATCTACCGAGCGATGGGCTTCCCGACGCGGATGTTCACCGTGCTGTTCGCGCTGGGCCGGTTGCCGGGCTGGATCGCCCACTGGCGGGAGATGCACGGCGAGCCGAACAAGATCGGCCGGCCGCGCCAGATCTACACCGGCTACACCGAGCGCGACTACTCCGACCTCGACACCCGCTGACCTTGCGCCGCGAGCGCGCGGGTTTGCACGCTGGCGCGCCGCATTCGCCGGCATTGCGGGCGCGGTCACCTGCGTCGAACGTCACAACTCTGTCGCTTGCCGACCAGACGGTTGTAGTTTCACAATCGTTGGGTGAATGAAACCGTCGCGGCCATGACGCCCAGGCGCAAGGCCGTCATTCTGGTTTCTTGCTGCCTGAGCCTGCTCATCGTCTCGATGGACGCGACCATCGTCAACGTCGCGATTCCGGCGATCCGCACCGACCTGTCCGCTTCGCCCGCCCAACTGCAGTGGGTGGTGGACATCTACACGCTGGTGCTGGCATCGCTGCTGATGCTCGCCGGCGCGGCCGGGGATCGCCTCGGCCGCCGACGGGTGTTCCAGACCGGTCTGGCACTGTTTGCGATCGGCTCGCTGGCATGCAGCCTGGCGCCGTCCATCGACACGCTCATCGGTGCCCGCTTCCTGCAGGGCATCGGCGGGTCGATGCTCAATCCTGTTGCACTGTCCATCATTTCGCAGATCTTCACCGGACGTGTGGAGCGCGCGCGGGCGCTGGGGGCCTGGGGCGCGGTGGTCGGGATCTCGATGTCGCTCGGCCCGATCGTGGGCGGGCTGCTGATCGAGACGATCGGCTGGCGCTGGGTCTTCTGGATCAACCTGCCCATCTGTGCGGTGGCGATCCTGCTGACCGCGCTGTTCGTGCCGGAATCCAAGTCCGCCACCATGCGCAACATCGACCCGGTCGGACAGGGCCTGGCCGTGCTCTTCCTGTTCGGCGTGGTCTTCGCCCTGATCGAAGGACCGGTGCTGGGGTGGAGCAGTGCCAGGGTCATCGCCATCGCCGCTGTCGCCGCGGCTGCCTTCGCGGTGTTCTTGCGGTACGAATCGCGGCGTGCCGACCCGTTCCTCGACCTGCGCTTCTTCCGGAGCATCCCGTTCAGCGCAGCCACGATCACCGCCGTCAGCGGCTTCGCCGCGTGGGGCGCGTTCCTGTTCATGATGTCGCTGTACCTGCAGGGCGAACGTGGCTTCTCAGCGATGCACACCGGGCTCATCTACCTGCCGATCGCGCTCGGGGCGTTGCTGTTCTCCCCGTTGTCGGGACGACTGGTGGGCCGTTACGGCGCCCGGCCGTCGTTGGTGGCGGCGGGGGTGCTGATATCGGCCGCCGCGGTGATGCTCACCTTCCTGACCGCGACGACGCCGGTGTGGTCGCTGCTGGTGGTCTTCACCGTCTTCGGCATCGGCTTCTCGATGGTCAACGCGCCGATCACCAACGCCGCGGTGAGCGGTATGCCGCTCGATCGTGCGGGCGCGGCCTCGGCGGTGACGTCCACCAGCCGTCAGGTCGGTGTGAGCATTGGTGTGGCACTCTGCGGTTCGGTGGCCGGCTCGGCGCTGGCGATGGACGGCACAGATTTCGCGGCGGCGGCGCGGCCGCTGTGGTTCATCTGCGCGGCACTGGGTTTGGTGATCCTGTCGCTCGGCCTGCTTTCGACGTCGCAGCGTGGCCTGCGCTCGGCGCAGCGGTTGGCGCCACTGATCGCCGGTCCGGCACTACCGCCGAAGGAGGCCCGTGTCCAGTAGGGAGCTCGCCGACGCGGTGTGGCGGGACCTCGCCGCGTTTGTCCTCGATCACCAGGACGTCTGGAAGCACGCCGTCGTCGAGCGATCGGGGTTGCCGTTCAGCAGGATCCGGATCCTCAAGCGACTGAGTCGATCCCCGCTGACGGTCAAGGAGCTCGCCGCGGCCGCAACCGTCGACGCGCCGGCGGCCACGGTGGCCGTCAACGACCTCGAGGACCGTGGACTCGTGGTGCGCCGGACGGACCCGACGAATCGCAGGTGCAAGGTGGTGTCGCTGTCCGCTGCCGGCCACGACATGGTCGGCGTGATCGACGGCGTGCACGATCCCGCTCCCGAGATCCTCGCCGAACTCGACGAGCACGAGGTCGCGACATTGCGGGGGATCCTCGACAAGCTGACCGGACGCTAACCCTGCAGGACGGCCATCGCCGCGTTGTGACCGCCGATGCCCGACACGCCGCCACCGCGTCGAGATCCTGATCCGCACAACAGGATCCGGTCGTGGATTGTGGCCACGCCCCATCGCTGCGCCGGTGTCTCCAGCGGTTCGTGTTCCTCGGCGAACGGCCACGTCAGCGCGCCGTGGAAGATGTTGCCGTTTGTCATGCCGAGTGACCGCTCGAGGTCGGACGTCGTCTTGGCCTCGATGCACAACCGGCCCGACGAATCCTCCATCAGCACATCCTGGATCGGTTCGGCGAGCACGGAGTTCAACGATGTCAGCACCGCCGATGTCAACGAATCGCGCATCCGCTCAGGTGTTCCCGAACTTGCCAGGGTGTGGGGGGTGTGTAGCCCGAACACGGTCAGGGTCTGCGCGCCGGCGGTGCGCAAGACTTCGGAGAGGATCGTCGGGTCGGCCAGCGAATGGCAGTAGACCTCGCACGGCAGCGGGTCCGGCACGGATCCACCGGCGGCCCGGCGGTACGCGGTGTCGAGTTGGCTGAAAGTCTCGTTGATGTGGAAGGTGCCGCCGAAAGCCTGTTCCGGCGTGACGGTTTCATCGCGCAGTCGCGGCAGTCGGCGCAGCATCAGGTTGACCTTGGTCTGCGCGCCGGGCGCAAGCTCGGGTTCGGGCGCACCGAGCAGTCGGGCCAGCACGGCCGGCGTCACGTTGGCCAACACGTGGTCGGCGCCCACCCGGTGCTCGGCATCGCCGTTCCGGTAGCGCACCTCGCCGTCCGGTTCGATCGCGAAGACCTCGGCGCCGGTGACGATGTCTGCGCCGAAGCCGGTGGCCGCGGCCGCCAGCGCCCCGCTGACCGCGCCCATCCCGCCGATCGGCACGTCCCAGTCGCCGCTGCCCCCGCCGATCAGGTGATACAGCAAGCACACGTTCTGGCGCAACGATTCGTCGTCGAGGGGGGCGAACGTACCGATCAGCGCATCGGTCGCCATCACCCCGCGCACCAGGTCGCTGTCCACTGCCGCGGTGATCATCTCGCCGATGGGACGGTCGATCAGTGCCCGCCACGCGGCGTCCGCGTCGGCTCCGCCGTTGGCGACGACCGCCCGGTGCATGTCGGCGCGGGTGCGCAGCGGCTCGGTCATCGTCGGCCACAACCGCGACGTCACCGCTGCGGCGCGGCGGTAGAAACCGTCGAATCCGGCTTCGTCGGCGGATGCCCCGATGGCGCCGAAGGTCGACTCGGGCCCGACCAGCAACCCGGCCAGCCCGCCGGCGGCCGGGTCGGGGGTGTAGGACGAGTACCGACGCCGGGACAGCCTGACCCGGACGCCGAGGTCGTCGACGACACTCCTCGGCAGCAGGCTGACGAGGTAGGAGTAGCGCGACAGGCGCGCGTCGACGCCCTCGAACGCGTGGGCCGACACCGCTGCCCCGCCCACGTGGTCGAGGCGCTCGAGCACCTGGACCCGGCGACCCGCCCGGGCCAGATATGCCGCCGCAACCAGCCCGTTGTGTCCGCCGCCGACGATGACGACGTCAGGGTGCGTCACCGCTGCGCCCGGTCAGCCGAGGTAGCCCTCGACCTCACCGGCGGGGCGCACCTGCGCGTCCCGGGGATCACCGCCGCTGTCCCGCAGCGCACGGCGCTGACGCAACAGATCCCAGCACTGGTCGAGTTGCACCTCGATCGACTGCAGCCGGCGGTGTTCCTCGGATTCGTCGATCTGGTGGTGCTGCAGCTTGTCGCGCAGCTCGGTCTCCTGGCTGATCAGCTCGTTGACGCGGTCCAGGATTTCTCTGTCGGATGCCACCCCACCAGTCTGCCGGACGGGGGCGTCCACCCCAAGAGACCTCGACAGACCGACCGTCGGTCGGTTAAGGTCGCAACCATGCGGGAGGTGAAGAAGCCCGACGTCCGCCGCAGCGAGATCGTCGACACAGCGTTGCGGTTGTTCGCAAGGAAGGGTTACGAGAAGACGACGGTCGAGGCCATCATCGGCGAGCTCGGCGTCGCCAAGGGGTGCTTCTATCACCACTTCCGGTCGAAGGAAGCGCTGTTCGACGCGTGCGCGACCGTTGCGGCGCAGGCGCTCACCGCCGAGTACCTCGCGATATTGCAGGACGTTTCGCTGGCCCCGGGAGCGCGTCTGGTGAGGTTCCTCGATCACACCTACCGGCTGGCCGAGGCGCCCGACGGTATCCTCCGCCAGCCGCAGCCTCCCGCCGTGACCGAGGTCGATCAGAAGATCTCCACCCTCGTGGCCGCTGACCTGCTGCCCGCGATGACTGTTCTCGTCGGTGACGGCAAGCGCTCAGGCGAATTCGATGTCGTTGACGCCGAGATGACCGCGGCCGCGGTGCTCGGAGCCCTGACGAACCTGCACAACGTCTACACCGGTCGCGCCGATCTGGACCTGGCGGCTCATCGACGCGGCGTGATCGCGTTGCTGGTCCGCATCCTCGGCGTCCCGCCCGGGCTCGGAGGCGGCTCCGATGCCTGAACCCGTCAGTTTTGTCTCGGGAGCCGGCCGCTGCCGCGGACTGGTCTACCCGGCCGTCACCACCGGCCCGAGTCCCTACGTGATCCTGTGCCCGGGATTCGGCGGCACCAAGGACACTCCCTCGCTGATCGCCGCGGCCGAGGAGTTCGCGCGTCACGGCTATCACGCGATGACGTTCGACTACCGCCACTTCGGGCTCAGCGACGGTGAACCACGACAGCTCGTCGATCTCGACGGTCAACTCGATGACATCCGTGCCGCGATCTCGTATGCACGGACGCGTCCCGACACCTCCGGCGTCGTGTTGTGGGCCACCTCGCTGGGCGGCGGGCACGTGGTGTCGGTCGCGGCCACCGGCCCCCAGCTCACGGCCGTGATCGCGCAGATCCCGTTCAACGGCTTCCCCCGGCGGGTACGCGGGCGGACGATGCGCGCCACGATGCGACTGCTGCTGGCCATGCTCACCGACCGTGTCCGCGGCTGGTTTTCATGCCCGCCGCGCTACATCGCCGCTGTCGGTGGGGAAGGTGAGCTGGCCGTGATGGTCGGCGAGGAAGCCGAACAGGCCGTCGCGGCGATGGACAGTCGGACATGGCGCAACGAGGTCGCCCCCAGGGCGCTCTTCGGCATGATGCGCTACCGGCCCGGAGATGTGGCAGCACAACTGGAGATGCCGGTTCTGGTCGCAGTCGGCGAGTTCGACCGGGAAACCGAAGAAGTCGACGCCGCACCGATCGCAGACCGCGCACCACACGGGGTGCTGCGGCGCTATCCCCTCGGCCACTTCGACTTCTACCGGCCGCAGAACCGTGAACGGGTGCTCGCCGATCAGATCCGATTTCTCGACGAGGTGACAGGGAGGAAGGTGTCGTGACAGACCGAACCGCCGATGTTCTCATCGCCGGCGCCGGCCCGAGCGGGCTGACGGCGGCGATCGAACTGGCACGCAGGGGAGTGCCGGTGCGGATCGTCGACGCCGCGTCAGGGCCCAATACCGAGACCAGGGCGCTGGGCATGCAGGCCCGGACCCTGGAGCTCTACCAGCATGCGGGTCTGGTGGAACCGCTGCTGGACCGCGGCCTTCGGGCCCGCATCTTCAACGTGTTCAGTGAGAACCGCCAGATTCTGCGGGCCGACTTCGTCGGACTGGACAGCCCGTATCCGTTCCTGTTGATGATCCCGCAGAACCACACCCAGATGTGCTGGCCGAGCACCTCGCCGCACTCGGCGTGGCGGTGGAGCGCAATGTCGAGCTGACCGGTCTGCACCAGGACCCCTACGGCGTGGCAGCCCGGCTGCGACATGCCGACGGGTCCCTCGAAGAGGCAAGGGCCACACGGCTTGTCGGCGCTGACGGTGCGCACAGCACGGGGCGGCACGAGCTCGGGGTCGGATTCGTCGGTTCGGCTTTCGAGGAGAACTTCGCCGTCGCCGACCTGCGCATGAACTGGTCCCTGCCGCACGACCAGTTCTTCGCATACCTCAATCGGGGCAGGTTCGTCGCCTACTTCCCGATGCTGCACGGTTGGCACCGGATCGCGGTGGCCCAGCCTGCTCACGCCGTGCCCGACGGCGACGTCACCCGCGACGAGTTGCAGGAGGCCGTCGACGTCTGCGCCCCCGCCGGCGCCACCATCGCCGAGATTCGGCAGGCAGGCCGGTTCCGGATCAACCAGCATCGCGCACAAACACACTCGAAGGGCCGCGTCTTCCTGGTGGGCGATGCCGCCCACATCCATTCGGTGGTCGGGGCGCAAGGCATGAACACCGGTATCGCCGACGCGATGAATCTCGGGTGGAAACTCGCCGCGGTGGCCCAGGGGACGGCGCCGCCTGAGCTGTTGGCCACGTACGCGACCGAACGCGCACCCGTCGCCGCCCGTCTGGTCAAGGGAACCCGAAGGGTGACCCGGATGACGTTGTTGCGCAACCCCGTATCGACGGCGTTCCGGCGCAGGGTGGCCCCGCTGGTGCTGGCCCGCCCGCACGTGCAACAGGCGTTGACCCGTGCCATCTCCCAGATCGATGTCTCCTATCACGATCACAGCGGCGCCGGGCCACGCTGCCGGGTCGCGGTGGGGGACCGGGCGCCCGCGCTTTTCGAGTTGGACCCGACGCGCCACACGCTCGCCTGGTTCGGACCTGAGCCGCCCGATATCGACAGGGCCACAGAGGGTTTCGTCGACGTCGTAGCCACGGTGGTGGTGGCAGACACCGCGGTGTGGCGACGCTACGGCCTTCCCGACGGAGGGCTGGCACTGATCCGCCCGGACGGCTACCTGGCCTACCTGGACGCGCACCGCGATCCCGCGGTGCTGCGCGCCCGGCTGAACCGGACATTCATCGAGCGTTGAGCTCGCAGTAGGGTGACGTGGTGGCTACCAAACCAGAAATCGACTTCCCCGACGGCCCCGCCCCGACCGAACTGCTGATCGAGGACATCGTCGTCGGCGACGGCATCGAGGCCGTTCCAGGCGCCAATGTCGAGGTGCACTACGTCGGCGTCGAATACGACACGGGCGAGGAATTCGACAGCTCGTGGAACCGGGGCGAGTCGATCGAGTTCCCGCTGCGCGGACTGATCCAGGGGTGGCAGGACGGCATCCCGGGCATGAAAGTCGGTGGGCGACGCAAGCTGACCGTTCCACCGGCGCAGGCATACGGACCGGCCGGGGGCGGGCACCGGCTCTCCGGTAAGACGCTGATCTTCGTCATCGACCTGCTGGCCACCCGCTGACCCCCCGCCGGAACTGCGTTCCAGGCGCCCCGAACTCGGGATTTCTCGCCTGGAATACCGTTCCGGCGAACGGGGCGGCTAACGCGGTCCGGGTAGTCGCAGCAGCAGCCGCGCCCCGCCCAGCGGGCTGGCCTCCAACGTCGCGGTGCCGCCGTGCAAGTCGGCCTGCTGAGCCACCAGCGCGAGGCCAAGCCCCGAGCCCGAGTGTGACGCGGTGGATCCTCGGGAGAACCTGTCGAACACGATCGTGCGTTCCTCCTCGGGCACCCCGACACCGTCGTCGTCGACCGCGATCTCGACCCCGGCCCGCGAGCTGACCGCCGAGAGCTGCACCCGGCCGGCGCCGCCGTGCTTGACCGCGTTGGCGATCGCGTTGTCCACCGCAAGCCGCAGGCCCGCCGGCAGGCCGACGATGATCACCGTCGGCGCGGGAACCAACGACACGTCCAGGTCGGGGAACACCCGCATCGCGTCCTGCGCAGCCCGGTCGAGCAGTTCGGTGATGTCCACCGGCACGTGGTCGTCCTCGGTGGACAACTCGCCCTGCGCGAGACGTTCCAGTGCCCCCAGCGTGGCCTCGATGCGGGTCTGCGTGCGGATGACATCGCCGACGACCTCTTTGCGCTGGTCCTCGGCCAGGTCCAGCGTGGCGAGCACCTCGAGGTTGGTGCGCATCGCGGTCAGCGGCGTCCGCAACTCGTGCGCCGAGACCGACGCGAAGTCGCGCGCCGAGTCCAGCGCGGCCTTGGTGTTGCCCTGCTCCTTCCAGATGCGCTGCAGCATGCCGTTGACGGCGTCGGCGATCTCCACCGCTTCGCTGGCGCCGCGCACCTCGACATCGGGAGCTTCGTCGCCGGCGTCGATCTGGCGGGTCTGCTGTGCCAGCCGTTTGAGCGGCCGCACCGCGAACGCCGCGAGCAGCCAGCCGAGCAGGGTTGCCGCGCCCACCGAGAACACACACAGGATCAGCACTCTTCGGTGCAGGTTGTTGGTGTCGGCAATGGTCGCGTCGTAGGTCGCGCCGACCGCCACCGACATCGGCTCGGGCAGCCGGATGTCGACCGTGCGCACCCGGTAGCGGACATCACCGACGTAGGTGTCCCCGTAGCCGGGTTCCAGCTGGGGCAGCACCACCTTGGAGTTCGAGGTCACCGGGCCGTCTGGGCGGCGCACCGTGATGATCGCGTCCTGGTCGTTGGGTGATGTCGGGATCTCGTCGAGGCCGCGGGGCAGGAACGGGATCGCGAAACCGGCCGCCTCGTCGAGGCGGCGGTCCAGGCGTTCCTTGCGGTCGTTGGTGATGCCGATCCACACCACGCTGCCGACGATGACGACGACGATCGCCGCGCCGAGCGCGGTGGCCAGCGCGACGCGGGTTCGCAGCGACGGGGTGCGCCGGAAGATCCGCGACAGCGCGCTCACTGATGTCTGTTCTTCGCGCGAGCGCTCATCACTGACGTCTGTTCTTCGCGCGAGCGCTCATCACTGCTGCCTGAGGACGAACCCCACGCCGCGGACGGTGTGCAGCAGCCGCGGTGCACCGTTGGCCTCGAGTTTTCTTCGCAGGTACCCGATGAAGACGTCGACGACGTTGGTGTCTGCGGCGAAGTCGTACCCCCAGACCAGCTCGAGTAGCTGCGCGCGGGACAACACGGCGGTCTTGTGCTCGGCGAGCACTGCCAGCAGGTCGAACTCCCGTTTGGTCAGGTCGACGTCGACACCGTCGACCCGCGCGCGCCTACCGGGGATGTCGACCTCGAGCGGGCCGACCGCGATCGTCTCCGACGAGAACGTCGCCGTCGACCCCCGCCTGCGCAGCAGCGCCTTGACCCGTGCCACCAGCTCGGCCAGCACGAACGGCTTGACCAGGTAGTCGTCGGCGCCGGCCTCCAGCCCCGCTACCCGGTCGTCGACCGACGAACGCGCCGAGAGCACACACACCGGCACGTCGTTGTCCATCGCGCGCAACGCGGTCACCACCGAGACACCGTCGAGCACCGGCATGTTGATGTCGAGCACGATCGCGTCGGGCCTGGTCTCGGTCGCGCTGCGGAGCGCTTCTGCGCCGTCGACCGCGGTGAACACCTCGAACCCGGACAGTCGCAGCCCCCGCTCCAGCGACGCCAGGACGTCGGGATCGTCGTCGACCACGAGCACCCTGGGCGACCCCACACCACTGTCCATGCCCGCAATCTTGCCCGATGCGAGGCCTAGGCTGGGGGAGGCTGCGCCACAGCACGAGATCCGACTTCTGGCGCCGACCACTCGCACTTGCCCCTGCAAAACCCGGATCTGGCATCGAATGATCACCGTCGATCGCCCGGGAAGGCTTTGACCTCATCCATCGTTGAGGTTCTACGGTGAAAACATGAGTTTGGAAACGGTTGCCCGGCAATCGCTCTACCGGCAGACGCGGGCGCGTGGCGGCGACCTGCGTTCGCTGGCGGATCGTCGCCTGCTGGGCCGTATCTGGCGGTTCGCCGCGCGGCATCACCGCAGGCTGGCGGTGTTTCTGGGGTTCAGCGTCGTCGGTGCGGTGTTGACCGTGGTGACGCCGCTGCTGGCGGGGCGTGTCGTCGACGAGATCACCGGTGCGGGCAGTTCTGCGGTGGTGGCGAGGCTGGCGGCCGTGATCGCCGCGGTCGCCGTCGGCGAAGCGGTGGTGTCGCTGCTGACGCGCTGGTTGTCGTCGAGGATCGGTGAGGGTCTGATCCTCGACCTGCGTACCGCGGTGTTCGACCACGTTCAGCGGATGCCGGTGGCATTCTTCACCCGCACCCGCACGGGCGCTCTGGTCAGCCGGCTGGGCAACGACGTGATGGGTGCTCAGCGGGCGTTCTCCGACACGCTGTCCGGGGTGGTGTCCAACCTCGTCACGCTGACGCTGACGCTGGTGGTGATGCTGAGCATCTCGTGGCAGATCACGCTGGCCTCGCTGGCGCTGATGCCGCTGTTCCTGATCCCGGCCCGGCGGATCGGCAGCACGATGGCCCGGTTGTCGCGGGAGGCGGCGGCGCACAACGCGACGATGAACACCCAGATGACCGAGCGCTTTTCGGCGCCGGGGGCGACGCTGGTGAAGTTGTTCGGCGACGCGACCAGCGAATCCCGGGAGTTCCGGGTGCGGGCCGGCCGGGTGCGCGACATCGGGGTGCGTACCGCGATGCTGCAGGCGACGTTCATGAACTCGCTGACGCTGATGTCGGCGCTGGCCCTGGCGTTGGTGTACGGACTGGGTGGGGCGCTGGCCATCGGCGGGCAGCTGCAGGCAGGCGCGATCGTGTCGCTGGCGCTGCTGCTCACCCGGCTGTACGCGCCGCTGACCGCACTGGCCAACGCGCGGGTGGAGGTCGCCACGGCGCTGGTCAGTTTCGAGCGGGTCTTCGAAGTGCTGGATCTGGTGCCGCTGATCCGGGAGCGCCCGGATGCGACCGATGTCCCGGCCGGACCGGTATCGGTGGAATTCGATGACGTCCGCTTCTCCTATCCGGCCGCGGACAAGGTGTCGCTGGCGTCGCTGGAAGAGGTGGCCGAGCTGGACGATCGCGGCGGCGAGGAGGTACTGCACGGATTGTCGTTCACCGCGCGGCCGGGTGAGATGGTGGCGCTGGTCGGGCCGTCGGGAGCCGGGAAGTCCACGACGGCGGCACTGCTGGCGCGGCTCTACGACGTCGACTCCGGCGCCGTCCGGCTCAACGGTGTCGACGTGCGCGACCTGACGTTCGCGTCGCTGAAGGCCACCGTCGGCATGGTCACCCAGGACGGCCACCTGTTCCACGAGTCGATCCGGTCGAATCTGTTGTTGGCCGCGCCGCAGGCGAGCGACGACCAGTTGTGGGAGGCACTGGAGCGGGCGCGGCTCGCCGACCTCGTCGCCGACATGCCCGACGGGCTGGACACTGTGGTGGGCGAGCGCGGCTACCGGCTCTCCGGGGGGCAGCGGCAGCGGCTGACGATCGCGCGGGTGCTGCTGGCGTCTCCGCAGGTGGTGGTCCTCGACGAGGCGACGGCGTCGCTGGACTCGGAGTCGGAGGCCGCCGTGCAGCAGGCACTGGCCGAGGCGCTGGCAGGCCGGACGTCGATCGTCATCGCCCACCGCCTGTCCACCGTGCGGGCCGCCGACGTCATCCTGGTGGTCGAGGACGGGCGCGTCGTCGAGCGCGGCACCCACGAGCAGCTGCTGTCCCGCGGCGGCCGGTACGCCGAGCTGTACCGCACCCAGTTCGGCACCACCCGCCGGAACTGTATTCCAGCAGGCGCGCACTCGAACATTCCCTGCCGGAATACAGTTCCGGCGGAGGGGTTAATCCCTTGCGCGCAATGGGAAGATGTTCTAAGTGAGTGACCCCTTGAACGCGCTTCGGGCGGCGCCCGCGATCGGCCCCCCGGCCAGGCGGGTGAGGCCGAGCTCGGATCTGTGGCGGATGCTGCCGTACCTGATGCCCTACCGGGTGCGCTGGATCGCGATGATCATCACCGCGCTCGCCAGCCTGGGCGCCACCGTGGCCATCCCGCTGATGACCAAAGCGGTCATCGACGGCCCGGTCCGCCACCAGGACCAGCAGGGCCTCTGGGTGGTCGGCGCCGCGGCGATGGCGGTGGGTGTCGCCGAGGCGGTGCTGTGGTTCATCCGACGCTGGCTGGTGTCGCGCGCCACGATGGGCGTGGAGGCCGACATCCGCAAAGACCTCTACGCGCGGCTGCAGATCCTGCCGATGTCGTTCCACGGCCGGTGGCAGTCGGGCCAGCTGCTGTCGCGGATCATGAACGACCTGGGCACGATTCGCCGATTCATGTCGTTCGGCCTGATCTTCCTGATGCTCAACGTCCTGCAGATCGCGGTAGTCACCGCGATCCTGCTGGCGATGTACTGGCCGCTCGGCGTTGTCGTGCTGGTGTCGATCGTGCCGATCACGCTGACGGTGCTGCACTTCCAGCAGGAGTACACCCGGCTGTCGCGGCTGGCCCAGGACCAGGCCGGCCACGTGGCCACGCACGTCGAGGAGTCGGCCCTCGGTCTTCGCGTCGTGAAGTCCTTCGGCCGCGAGGACTACGTCTACCAACGGTTCGACGACCAACTGACCGACCTGTACGACACCCAGGTGAGGCGGGTGTCGGTGTCGGCGAAGTTCTGGACGCTGCTGGAGATCATCCCGAACCTGACGCTGATCATCGTGCTCGGTTTCGGGGCGTACGCGGCCGGCCACGGATATGTGACGATGGGCACGCTCGTCGCCTTCATCACGATGATGCTGTCCCTGGTGTGGCCGATCGCGTCGCTGGGTTTTCTGCTGTCGATGACGCAGGAATCCTTCACCGCGGCCAACCGCATCGCCGAGATCTTCGACGCGCCCCGCGAGATCACCGACGGCCCCCGGGACCAGACCCCGCGAGGCGGTCGGCTGGAGCTCATCGATGTCGGGTTCAGGTTTCCTGACAGCGAGGACTGGGTTCTGCGGCACGTCACCGTCACCGTCGAGCCGGGTGAGACGCTCGCGCTCGTCGGCACCACCGGCGCGGGCAAGTCGGTGCTGATCGGGCTGATCTCCCGGCTCTACGACGTCAGCGAGGGGGAGATCCGCATCGACGCCCAGGACATCCGCGAGCTGTCCCTGGATGCGCTGCGGGACGCGGTCGCGACCGCGTTCGAGGATCCGACGCTGTTCTCGATGTCGGTGGCAGAGAACCTGCGGCTGGGTCGTCCGGGTGCCACCGACGCCGAGCTGCGCCAGGCGGTCGAGGTGGCCGCGGCGCAGTTCGTCTACGACCTGCCGTTCGGCTTGGACACCCGCATCGGGGAACAGGGCATGAGCCTGTCCGGTGGTCAGCGCCAACGGCTTTCGCTGGCGCGCGCGATCCTGGCCGACCCGAGGATCCTGGTGCTCGACGACACGCTTTCCGCGTTGGACGTCCACACCGAGGCGGTGGTCGAGGAGGCGCTGC
The DNA here is from genome assembly GCF_049683355.1 of Mycobacterium sp. GTDB lineage: Bacteria > Actinomycetota > Actinomycetes > Mycobacteriales > Mycobacteriaceae > Mycobacterium. Next base: position 5,668 of record NZ_JBAUJB010000345.1, on the reverse strand, counting down.
GCCGGGTGCTGCACGACGTGACCGGCATCGTGGTGGCACACCGGGCGTCGACGGTGATGCTCGCTGACCGGGTGGGGCTGTTGCAGGACGGCACCATCACCCACGTCGGCACCCACGCCGAGATGCTCGCCGAGGTCCCCGAGTACCGGTACCTGCTGGCCGCCGACGACGAGCTCGACGACGGTGCCGAACGTGACTGTGTCTGGGAGGCCGACAAGCCGGTTGCGCGGATCGACGGCGACGAAGAGGACGCGCGCTCGCAGCTCGAAGACCGAGTGCTGGAGGGCCGGTGACGACCGCCGACGAGCGCTCGCGCGAGGAGAAGACGATCACCGACTGGCGCGGCAAGTTCGACGAGCAGGGCGACCTGCCGATCGACGAGACGGTGCCGCGACGGCGCGAAGCGCGGGCACTGCTGGGTTCGCTGCTGCGGCCGTACAAGTGGAGCTTGTCGGCACTGGCCGTCGTCGTCGTCGTGGAGAACGTTGCGCGGCTGTCGGTTCCGCTGCTGGTGCAGAAGGGCATCGACGACGGCATCCCGCCACTGGCCGACGGGGGCCCGGCGAACGTCCTGCTGATGATCGTCGGCGCGTTGTGTGCGGTGGTGGTGGTGCAGGCGGTCAGCCGGATGTTCTTCCTGCGCCGTTCCGGACGCATCGGCCAGAAGGTGCTGCGCGAACTGCGCAGGCGGGTTTTCCGCCATTTCGGCCGTCTGGACATCGCGTTTCACGACCGCTACACCTCCGGCCGGGTGTTGAGCCGGTCCACCAACGACGTCGAGGCCATCCAGGACATGCTGGAAACCGGATTCGACAGCCTGATCACCGCGGTGCTCACGCTGTTCGGCACCGCGGTGCTGTTGGTGGTGCTCGACGCCAAACTCGGGCTGATGTGCCTGGCGGCGTTTCCGGTGCTGGTCGTGCTGGTCTGGTGGTTCCACGATCGCTCGTCGAAGATCTACCGCGAGGTGCGGGAGATGTCAGCGCTGGTCATCGTGCAGTTCGTCGAGACGATGACAGGCATCAAGGCGGTGCAGGCCTACCGGCGCGAGCCGCGCAACCAGGAGATCTTCGAAGACGTCGCCGACCGCTACCGGGTGATCAACGAGAAGACGTTTCGGCTGCTGGCCGTGTTCATGCCGGGCGTCAAGCTGGTCGGCAACCTGACCACCGGCGTGGTACTGCTCTACGGCGGCTACCGGGTGCTGCAGGGCGAGATGACGATCGGCACGTTGACGGCGTTCCTGCTCTACCTGCGGATGTTCTTCGAGCCGATGCAGGAGATCTCGCAGTTCTTCAACACCTTCCAGTCCGCATCGTCGGCGCTGGAGAAGCTCGCCGGCGTGCTCGCCGAGAAGCCGGGCATCAAGGACCCCGAGCATCCGGTCACCCTCGACACGGTCCGCGGGGAGATCGCCTTCGACGACGTGTATTTCGAGTATGCGCGTGGCCGACCGGTGTTGCCCGGCCTGGACCTGGTGGTACCGGCGGGCCAGACGGTGGCCCTGGTCGGCACCACAGGTGCGGGCAAGACGACGATCGCCAAACTGGTCACCCGGTTCTACGACCCGGTGTCGGGATCGGTGACGCTCGACGGGGTGGACCTGCGCCAGATGACGCAGGCCGAACTGCGTCGGCACGCCGTGATGGTGACCCAGGAGAACTTCATGTTCGACGGCACCGTCGCCGACAACATTCGTTTCGGGAGACCGGATGCCACCGACGAAGAGGTCCGGGGCGCGGCCGAGGCGGTGGGCGCGCACAGCTTCATCGAGGCCCTGCCCGAGGGGTACGACACCGACGTCGCCAAGCGGGGCGGGCGGCTGTCGGCGGGGCAGCGGCAACTCGTCGCGTTCGCGCGCGCGTTCCTGGCCGATCCGGCGGTGTTGATCCTCGACGAGGCGACGTCGTCACTGGACATCCCGAGCGAGCGGATGGTGCAGCGGGCGCTGGAGACGGTGTTGACCGACCGGACCGCGCTGGTGATCGCGCACCGGTTGTCGACGGTGCAGATCGCCGACCGGCTGCTGGTTCTCGAGCACGGCCGCATCGTGGAGGACGGTTCGCCGGAAGAGCTCACCTCTCGCGAGGGCGGCCACTACGCCGCGCTGCACCAGTCGTGGGTGCAGTCGCTGGCCTGACAGCCCGAAAGCGGTTTCTGGCCGGGCCCCGGCGCGTCAGGTGTACCTGTGACGGGTGTTAATGGATGATGCAGAAGTGGTTAGCATCGGCACGATCGATGAGAGGCCGACGGCTCAGGCCGGCACTGTGGCGGCAGAACCCGCCGAACAGCCGCCGGCACCGCCCGAATCGGCGCAGGAACAACCAGACCGCCGGCAGGAACAGGCCCCGAAACCGGCGAGGCCGCGGCGGGATTATGCCGCCGACTTCGGCCGGTTCGCGACCACCGTGGGTTCGGCGCTGACCAGGCTCGGCGCAGGCGTGGCCCGGTGCGCTGCAGTCTTCCTCGCAGCCTGCGCCCGGGGCCTCACGGCTGGGTGGCGCATCGTCGCAGAGATACCGCCGGCACTTCGACTGCTCGGCGCACTCGCGTTGTCGGTGGTGTTGAGCGTCTTCGGATCGGTGACGTTCGGCAGCGCGCTCGGAACGATGTTCGCCGTCGTGCTGGTCCCCTGCTTCTCGCTGGCGCTCGGCGTCGTCGCGCACAAGTGGTACGCAGGTCTCGGTCGAGAGGGCGCACCCGGTCAGATCGCCGACCGCGTCGCCCCGCCTTCGGCACAGCTCGAGCGCTCGGTCGAGTTCGTGGACACCAAGCTGGCATTCGCCCTCAGCTCGTTCGGGACCGAGAGGCACCAGCAGGCCGTGATCGCGCTGATCCAGGCCAAGACCGCCACCGAGCTCGCAAGGTCGGCAGCGCCCGTGGCCGTTCCGTCCGACAGGCCGCGGATCAGGGACGGCGGAGCGCCGACGATTTCACAGCATGCCGACGCTGCGGACCCGGACCGTTCATGACCGAGCCGATCACCGGGTCGGTGGCGCTCGTGGAGGACGAGTACACGCTTGTCATCAACAAAGGCGCGCACGCGGGCGTGGCGCCCGGCATGGTGTTCGCGGTGTTCTCGGGGACGGGCCAGGTGGTCACCGATCCGGAGTCCGGGCGCGTCCTGGGGAGGCTGGCTGAAGAGACGCTGCGGGTGAAGGTGTTCGACGTCCATGAATTGTTCGCTCGTGCCGAGACTTTCAGCACCGATGTCTCCCGACGGCCCGGCAAACCGACTGCCGACATTCTCGATACCGTGCAGAACCAGCTCCTCGACGGCGCGGCGGCCCCGATCGTCAATGGCGTGGCCGAGCTCGCGCGCCTTGCCGGCGACGCACTCCCGCAGGACCTGTCGGTGGCCGCGGTCTCGGGTGAGGTTGTCACCGTGAACGTGGGCGACGCGGTCGAACTGGTGCAGACCTCGCCGTCGGTGCTGTGACGGCTAGCGGAAATCCGCGAAGAATCCGCTGACCTCCCCGACGAACAGCACGGGCTGTTCGAAGGCCGCGAAGTGGCCGCCGCGGGGCATGTCCGTCCACCGGGTGATGTTGTAGTTGGCCTCACACCAGTGCCGTGGCGCGCGCAGGATCTCCTTGGGGAAGGCCGCAACGCCGGTGGGAAGCGCCACCGGAGCGCCACCGCCGAAGCTGCCGAAGCTCTCCCAGTACAGCCGGGCCGATGAGGCACCCGCGCCGTTGACCCAGTACATCATCACGTTGTCGAGAAGTTCGTCCTTGGTGAGGATGTTCTCGGGGTGACCCTCACAGTCCATCCACGACCAGAACTTCTCCACGATCCAGGCCAGTTGCCCGACCGGAGAATCGACCAGGCCGTACCCCAGCGTCTGTGGCCGGGTCGCCTGCTGCTTCGAATAGCCCGAATCCCACTGTCGGTAGTAGCCGAGCCGCTCGAGGGCCGCGGATTCCTCTGCTGTCGGCTCCCGTAGATCCTTGGGCGGCCGGCCGAACGGCATGTTGGTGTGGATCGCCACGCAGTGTCGGCCGTTGCGGCCGATCGCGGTGGTGACCGCGGCGCCCCAGTCCCCGCCTTGCGCGCCGTACCGTTGGTATCCGAGGCGCACCATCAGCTCGTCCCACGCCTCGGCGATGCGCTCGACACCCCAGCCGGTGGCCGCCGGCTTGCCGGAGAACCCGTAGCCGGGCAGCGATGGGCAGACGACGTCGAACCCGGCGTCGGTGAGTGGCCCGATCACCTTGTGGAACTCGACGACCGAACCCGGCCAGCCGTGGGTGACGATCAGCGGGAAGGCGTCGTCGCGGCCGCACCGCTGGTGAATGAAATGGATTGGAAGACCGTCGATCTCGGTGGTGAACTGGTCGAACCGGTTGAGTGCGGCCTCCCTTGAGCGCCAGTCGTACTCGTCGGCCCAGTACTGCGCCAGCTCCCGGGTGTAGGCCAACGGGATGCCCTGGCTCCAGTCGTCGACGCATTCGGCGTCCGGCCACCGGGTGCGTTTCAACCGAGCGGCGAGGTCGGCCAGGACGTCATCGGGCACGTCGATTCGGTACGGCTGGATCTGGGCCATGGTCCAGTCAGGATAATCGGTGGCTGTGGGCACCCCGACTCTCGTCCTGATCGCCGTCACGACGCTTGCGGCGTGCATCTCGCTGGGCGGTGCCGTCTACGAGGCGGTTGTCGTCGACCCCTACTGGCCCAAACGGCCGGGCATCGTCCAATCACACAACGGTGGCATCTCGCGGGTGCGGTTCTGGCTGCCGGTACACACCCTGTTCGAGGTGCTGCTCGTCGTGACGCTGGTCCTCACCTGGGGCGACGCGGATGTCGGCGCGGCGCTGCTGGTGGCGTTGGTCAGCCACGCGGTGATGCGGATCTGGTCGGCCTTCGACCTGTTGCCGAAGGCCGCGGCGTTCGAGAGGAAGGACCCGGCCGACGTCGATGAAGCAGCGGCTGTCGGCTGGACCCGGCGCAGCCTGCTGCGGCTGCCGCTGCTTCTGGTGACCTGCGGAGCGATGCTGGCGGCGCTGGCGGCGGGGTGAGCTTCGAGCCGTTGAGACTGCAGCCACGGCGCTGGCCACTCGAACTTTGTCTGCGTGAGCGCAGCCTCAAACATCAGCCGGGCAGGCCGATGCGGCGGTAGCGGTCGAACCGGGCGGCCCGTCGCTGGTCTGTCGGGACCGAGCGCAACCGATGCAACTCGTGGGCGATGGTGGCCGACAGCCGATGGGTGAACTCCTCGGGTTCGTCCGCGGCGTCGGGACGCTCGGCAACGATCGCGTCGACGATGCCGTTGCGCAGCAGCTCTGCCGACCGAATACCCTGTGCAGCAGCAAGTTCCGGCGCGTGATCGAGATCGCGAAACACGATCGCGCTGGCCCCCTCCGGCGGCAGTGGCGCCAGCCAGCCGTGCAGCGCGGCCAACACCCGGTCCGCGGGCACCATCGCCAGGGCGGGGCCGCCGCTGCCCTGCCCGAGCAGCACCGACACCGTAGGGGTGTCCAGCGTGACCAGCTCGGCCAGGCAGCGGGCGATCTCGCCGGCCAGCCCACCCTGCTCCGCTTCGGTGGACAGCGCAGGTCCGGCGGTGTCGATGACGAGGACCAGCGGCAGCCTCAGGCCGGCGGCCAACGCCATCCCGCGACGGGCTTCCCGCAGCGCGGCCGGGCCCACCAGGCCACCCACCACCCGC
>NZ_JBAUJB010000344.1:0-6432 GCF_049683355.1 Mycobacterium sp. | reverse complement strand
GCCGTCCGCTGGAGGCGGCGCTGTCCCACATCGCCGACCTGGCCGGGCGCAACCGCTACGAGACGGCCGCGCGGCTGCGCGACCACACCGCCGCCACCATCGATGTGCTGTGGCGCGGCCAACGGCTACGAGCGTTGGCATCGGTTCCGGAGATGGTGGCGGCCAGGCCCGACGGGGCCCGTGGCTGGCACCTCGCGGTGATCCGGCACGGTCAACTGGCCGCTGCCGGTGTGGCGCCCAGGGGCGTGCCGCCGATGCCGGTCGTGGACGCGCTGTGCGCCGGAGCGCAGACCGTGCTGCCCGGTGCGGGACCGTTGGGCGGCGCGCTGGTCGAGGAGACGGCCCTGATCACCCGATGGCTGGCCCAGCCCGGCGTCAGGATCGTGCGCACCGACGAGGGCTACTGCTCACCGGTCGGCGCGGCCGGCCGCTGGGCACGCTGGGCGGCCACGGCGCGCTCGGCCCGCCTTGCCGCCGAACAGACCATCGCCTCAGAGCTGCTGGGTGAACCGCACCCAACGCGCGAGCAGTTGTTCGGCCGCCCCGGAGTCGATCGCGTCGGCGGCGCGGGCCAGGCCCGACTCCCACGCCGGGACCCACTTGGCGTCGCTGGATAGTCCCGCGTGCGCAACCAGCGCACCGGCGGCATTGAGCACCACCGCGTCGCGCACCGGTCCTCTTGCCCCGCCGAGCACCGCCCTGGCCTCCGCCGCGTTCGCCTCGGCGTCACCGCCGACCAACGCAGAGATCTCCGCGCGCTGGAACCCGAATGCGGCCGGATCGAACGTCAGCCGCTCGACGGTGCCGGCCTGCACCCGCCAGATCGTGCTGGTCGTCGTCGTGGTCAGTTCGTCGAGTCCGTCGTCACCGTGCACGACCAGAACGCTCGACCCGCGGGTGGCGAACACGCCTGCCATCACCTCGGCCAGATCGCCCCAGGCACAGCCGATCAGCCCGGCCCGAGGGCCCGCCGGATTCGTCAGCGGGCCGAGCAGGTTGAACACCGTGGGCACGCCGATCTCGCGTCGTACCACCCCGGCGTGCTTGTAGGAGGGGTGGAACTGCGGTGCGAAAGCGAACCCGATGCCGACCTCGGCGACGCTGCGCGCCACCTCGTCGGGCCCCAGATCGATCCGCACCCCCAGCGCCTCGAGGGTGTCGGCGCCCCCGGACAGCGACGACGCGGCCCGGTTACCGTGCTTGACCACCCGCACCCCCGCGGCGGCGACCACGATCGCCGCCATCGTGGAGAGGTTGACGGTGTTGGCGCCGTCGCCACCGGTGCCCACCACATCCACCGTCGCGGTGCCGATACTGTCCGTCGGCACCCGCCGCGCATGTTTGAGCATGATCTCGGCCAACTCGGTGACCTCGGCCGACGTCGGGCGCTTCATCTTCATCGACACGCCGAACGCAGCGATCTGCGCCGGGGTTGCGGTGCCCGTCATGATCTGGTCCATCGCCCAGGCCGCCTGACCGGGCGCAAGCGACTGACCTGTGGTCAACCTGCCGAGAATCTGCGGCCACGTCGGGGGGTTCGGCGATGACGGGAGGTCGGGCGGAGAAGAAGTCACCGAAAGATTATGACTAATTGCTGCACCCGGGTGGAGTTCGAGAACTACAAAGCGTCATACTTGCTTCTGTGACGAGCGCTGTAGGGACCTCGGGAACGGCCATCACGTCTCGGGTGCATTCGCTGAACCGGCCGAACATGGTGAGTGTCGGCACGATCGTGTGGCTTTCTAGTGAGCTGATGTTCTTTGCCGGCCTGTTCGCGATGTATTTCACCGCGCGCGCCCAGGCGGGCGGCGACTGGCCGCCGGAGCCCACCGAACTGAACCTCATGCTCGCCGTGCCGGTGACTCTGGTGCTGATCGCGTCGTCGTTCACCTGCCAGATGGGTGTCTTCGCCGCCGAGCGCGGAGACGTCTTCGGCCTGCGGCGGTGGTACACCCTCACCTTCGCGATGGGACTGTTCTTCGTGCTCGGTCAGGGCTATGAGTATCTGCATCTGGTCGAAGAGGGCACCACCATCGCCGGCAGTGCCTACGGCACCGTGTTCTACCTGGCCACCGGCTTCCACGGGCTGCACGTCATCGGCGGCCTCATCGCCTTCATCCTGTTGCTGATCCGCACCCGGTTGAGCAAGTTCACTCCCGCACAGGCCACTGCCGCGATCGTCGTGTCCTACTACTGGCACTTCGTCGACATCGTGTGGATCGCCCTGTTCGCCGTCATCTACTTCGTGCGATGAGTCGCGCGACGGCAGGAGCCGACTCCACAGGGCAGCCGATCTCTCAGACCCAGCCGATGAGAAGGGGTTCGATGACAACCAAGTCCCGCCGCCGGCTACGCCGGCGCCTCTCGGCAGCCCTGCTGCTGCTGACCGGACTGGCAGTCGCCGGTGGCCTGGCAGCCACTCTCACACCGGCACCGCAGGTGGCGGTCGCCGACGAGTCGGCCTCGGCCCTGCTGCGGACCGGACAGGAGCTCTACGACACGTCGTGCGTCACCTGCCACGGCGTCAACCTGCAGGGTGTCGCCGACCGCGGTCCGAGCCTCATCGGCGTCGGCGAAGCCGCCGTCTACTTCCAGGTGTCGACCGGTCGCATGCCGGCGATGCGCGGTGAGGCGCAGGCACCGGCGAAGCCACCGGCTTTCGACGAAGCCCAGACCGACGCGCTCGGCGCCTACGTCCAGGCCAATGGCGGCGGCCCGGTCGTGCCCCGCCAGGAGGACGGCAGCATCGCCCAGCAGTCCCTGATCGGCGACGACGTCGCCCGTGGCGGCGACCTGTTCCGCCTCAACTGCGCGTCCTGCCACAACTTCACCGGAAAGGGCGGCGCGTTGTCGTCGGGTAAGTACGCCCCGGATCTCGGCAACGCGACCGAGGCGCAGATCTACACCGCGATGCTCACCGGCCCGCAGAACATGCCGAAGTTCTCCGACCGGCAGCTGACACCCGATGCCAAGCGCGACATCGTGGCCTACGTCCGCGAGGCGTCGGCGACGCCGACACCGGGTGGCCTCGGGCTGGGTGGGTTCGGCCCCACCTCTGAGGGCATGGTCGCGTGGATCGTTGGAATGGTGGCCATCATCGCGGCCGCCCTCTGGATCGGAGCCCGCGCATGAGCGACAACAGCGACGACGATCTCAAGGGCTCCGACACCCCGGGCCAGAAAGGCGCTCCCGGCCAGCCGACCGACGCCGAACTGGCTGAGATGACCCAGGAGCAACTCGTCGAACTGGGCGGCCGCCTCGACGGGGTCGAGACCGTCTACAAGGAGCCCCGCTGGCCGGTGCCCGGCACCAAGGCCGAGAAGCGCGCCGAACGAACGGTGGCGTACTGGCTGCTGCTGGCGGGCTTCTCCGGTCTGGCGTTGCTGCTGGTCTTCCTGTTCTGGCCGTGGGAGTACCAACCCTACGGTTCCGAGGGCGAGTTCCTGTACACGTTGGCGACCCCCCTCTACGGCCTCACGTTCGGGTTGTCGATCCTGGCCATCGGTGTCGGCGCGGTGCTCTTCCAGAAGAAGTTCATCCCCGAGGAGATCTCGATCCAGGAGCGCCACGACGGCAGCTCTCCGGAGCTGCACCGCAAGACCGTCGCCGCCAACCTGGGCAACGCACTGGACACCTCGACGCTCAAGCGCCGCAAGATGATCGGCCTCTCCCTCGGCATCGGGTTCGGCGCCTTCGGGGTGGGCACGTTGGTGGCGTTCGTCGGCGGCCTGATCAAGAATCCGTGGAAGCCGGTGGTGCCCACGGCCGAGGGCATGAAGGCCGTGTTGTGGACCTCGGGGTGGACCCCGCGATTCGAAGGCGAGACCATCTTCCTGGCTCGGGCCACCGGTAACCCCGGCGAGTCACCGTTCGTCAAGATGCGGCCGGAGGACATCGACGCGGGCGGCATGGAGACGGTGTTCCCGTGGCGCGAGTCCGATGGTGACGGCACCACTGTCGAGTCCGAGCATCATCTGACCGAGATCGCCTACGGGGTGCGCAATCCCGTTATGCTGCTCCGCATCCGGCCCAGCGACATGAAGCGGGTGGTCAAGCGACAGGCCCAGGAGAGCTTCAACTTCGGTGAGCTGTTCGCCTACACCAAGGTGTGCTCACACCTGGGTTGTCCGTCGTCGCTGTACGAGCAGCAGACCTACCGCATCCTCTGCCCCTGCCACCAGTCGCAGTTCGACGCGCTGCACTTCGCCAAGCCGATCTTCGGTCCGGCGGCCCGCGCTCTGGCGCAGCTGCCGATCACCATCGATCAGGACGGCTACCTGGTCGCCAACGGCGACTTCATCGAACCTGTCGGACCGGCATTCTGGGAGCGCACGTCATGAGCCCACGACCGAACATGGCCGAGATCGCCGCCAAGCAAGGCGAAGCGATCGACTCGCGGTATCACCCGTCGGCCGCGGTGCGCCGGCAGCTGAACAAGGTTTTCCCCACCCACTGGTCGTTCCTGCTGGGTGAGATCGCGTTGTACAGCTTCATCGTGCTGCTCCTCACCGGGGTCTGGCTGACACTGTTCTTCGACCCGTCGATGGCGCACGTCACCTACGACGGGGTGTACCAGCCGTTGCGCGGCGTGCAGATGTCGCGCGCCTACGAGACCGCACTGGACATCAGCTTCGAGATCCGCGGTGGGTTGTTCGTGCGTCAGGTCCACCACTGGGCGGCGCTGCTGTTCGCCGCATCGATCATGGTGCACCTGGCCCGCATCTTCTTCACCGGCGCATTCCGCCGGCCGCGCGAGGCCAACTGGGTGATCGGGTCCCTGCTGCTGATCCTGGCGATGTTCGAGGGCTTTTTCGGCTACTCGCTGCCCGACGACCTGCTCTCGGGTACCGGCCTCCGCGCCGCGTTCTCCGGCATCACGATGGGCATACCGGTGGTCGGCACCTGGATGCACTGGGCACTGTTCGGCGGTGACTTCCCCGGCGACATCATCATCCCCAGGTTGTACGCGCTGCACATCCTGCTGATCCCCGGCATCATCCTGGCGCTGATCGGCGTGCACCTGGCGCTGGTGTGGTTCCAGAAGCACACCCAGTTCCCCGGCCCCGGACGCACCGAGCACAACGTCGTCGGGGTCCGGGTGATGCCGGTGTTCGCCGTGAAGTCCGGCGCGTTCTTCGCCGTCACGGTCGGCATCCTGGGCCTGATGGGCGGGCTGCTGCAGATAAACCCGATCTGGAATCTCGGCCCCTACAAGCCGTCCCAGATCTCGGCGGGCAGCCAGCCGGACTTCTACATGATGTGGACCGACGGGCTGATCCGGTTGTGGCCGGCGTGGGAGTTCTACTTCTGGGGTCACACCATCCCGCAGGGCGTGTGGGTCGCGGTGGGAATGGGCGTGATCTTCGGGTTGCTGGTCGCCTACCCGTTCCTGGAGAAGAAGTTCTCCGGCGACGATGCGCACCACAACCTGCTGCAACGTCCCCGCGACGCTCCGACACGGACCGCGGTGGGCGCGGCGGCGATCTCGTTCTACATCCTGCTGACGTTCGCGTGCATGAACGACATCATCGCGCTGAAGTTCCACATCTCACTCAACGCGACCACCTGGATCGGGCGTATCGCAATGGTGTTGCTCCCGGCGATCGTCTACTTCGTCACCTACCGCTGGGCGGTGGCGTTGCAGCGAAGCGACCGTGAGGTTCTCGAGCACGGGATCGAGACCGGCATCATCAAGCGGCTCCCCCACGGTGCGTATGTCGAACTGCATCAGCCGCTCGGGCCCGTCGACGAGCACGGCCACGCGATTCCGCTGGAATACCAGGGCGCGGCGTTGCCGAAGCGGATGAACAAACTCGGTTCCGCGGGTGCCCCCGGCACCGGCAGCTTCCTCTACGGGGATCCGCTCTCCGAGCACGAGGCGATCACCGAGGCCGCACACAGCTCGGAGCGCCGGGCGCTCACCGCGCTGCGGGAGCACCAGGATCGCAACGGGCACTCCAACGGCAACGGCTCGTCCAATGGCTCCTCCAACGGACACCACTGACAAGCAACATCGAACACAGACACCGGATCCGTCTCGCAGGTCGAGACGGATCCGTTGTCGATTGCGGGCCAGACGTTGCGGGTCAGACGATATGGTGTCGGTCCAAACAGCCGAGTCGACTCAGCCGAGGAGCGCGCGCAGGTCGCGCAGGAAGTGCCACGGGATGGCCACCATGGCCACCGTGACCACCCCGGCGACGCCGTAGAAGAACCAGGCGACGGTGTCGCTGTCCACGGCCATCAGGTAGGTCGACACCGCGGTCAGCAGCGTGGCGACGCCCATGGCGCCCATGATGGCTGCAGCGCACCGGAGCCACACCTGGTCGACGGCGGGCGCGGTGGCCGAGGCCGCACCGAGGGCCCCGGGTAGCGGGCGGCTGGGCTCGACCGTGGCAGGGGCCCGGAACTTCTCGGTCGGCGCCTCTGCGC
>NZ_JBAUJB010000343.1:0-2785 GCF_049683355.1 Mycobacterium sp. | reverse complement strand
GCGGGCTCCTGGGCGGCCGGGGGCGCAGCCGGTTTCGGTGCGGCCGGCTTGGGCGCAGCGGGCTTCACGGCCGAACCGTTGCCGTCGCTCTTGACCTTTTCGCCTGCCGGTTTCGAGCCGCCGAACGACTCACGCAACCGGCGGGCGACGGGCGCCTCGACTGTCGACGACGCCGATTTGACGAATTCGCCCTGTTCGTTCAGTCGGGCGAGAACTTCCTTGCTGGTGACACCGAGTTCTTTAGCCAACTCGTGCACGCGGGCCTTACCTGCCACTACATCTCCTGTCTGGGAGGCGACAGCGGTGGTGGGCGCCGCGCCTCGGTTTAGCTATGACGCATGGTCATCGAGACTTCACGGTGTGCTCATGTTCTTCGCTACCTGTCCTGTTGCCGCAGTGGATCGAGTGCCCCCGAGTCCGGGAAACGCTCGGTCACCGCGGTGATGTCCGGTGTACCGGTGATCCGCAACGCTCGGCCGAACGCCCGCCGACGAACTGCCGCTTGAAGGCACTCGGGGTCCGGATGCAGCCACGCACCACGCCCCGGGAGCGTTCCTGCTGCGTCAACGGTCACGGCACTGGCGTCATTCCCAGGGCCATCCCCGCCATCGACAGCAACAACTCGAAGCAATTCGACGGCCAGCTCTCGTTTTCGGCATCCGATGCAGGTCCGCACTGGTCCACCTGGAGGTTCGACGGTGTTTCTCTGCATCCGAGCCGATGTCTCGCGCTGGATCATAGCTGAGTCTACCGTCACCGCAGCACCGAAAAGAAAATCGGTACCCAAAGCCGGCGGGCGCGGCGCGTCAGCGCTCGCCCACGGCGCCGTGCGCGGCGCCCGGACTGGGCTGGGGCCGACCCGGCGGACGGGCGGCCGGGTCCACCGGCGCGTCGTCGTCGCTGCGGATGTCGATACGCCAACCGGTCAGCCTGGCCGCCAGGCGGGCGTTCTGCCCTTCCTTGCCGATCGCCAGTGACAGCTGGAAGTCCGGAACGATCACCCGGGCTGCGCGTGCAGCCTCGTCGATGACCGACACCGAGACGACCTTGGCCGGCGACAGGGCGTTAGCCACGAATCGGGCAGGGTCCTCGTCGAAGTCGATGATGTCGATCTTCTCGCCGGACAGCTCACTCATCACGTTGCGCACCCGCTGCCCCATCGGGCCGATGCAGGCGCCCTTGGCGTTGAGGCCCGGCATCCGGGAGGTGACGGCGATCTTGGAGCGGTGGCCGGCCTCCCGGGCCACCGCGATGATCTCGACCGAACCGTCGGCGATCTCGGGGACCTCCAGCGAGAACAGCTTGCGCACCAGGTTCGGATGGGTGCGCGACAACGTGATGAGTGGTTCCCGGGCACCGCGGGACACCCCGACGACGTAGCAGCGCAACCGGTCCCCGTGCTCGTAGCGTTCGCCGGGGACCTGTTCGGCAGCGGGAATGACGCCTTCGGATCCCTTGGTCTCGCTGCCCATCCGGACGACCACCAGACCGCGGGCGTTCGCCCGCGAGTCACGCTGGATGACCCCGGCGACGATGTCACCCTCGCGGGCCGCGAACTCGCCGTAGTTCTTCTCGTTCTCGGCGTCGCGGAGCCGCTGCAGGATCACCTGGCGTGCGGTGGTGGCCGCGATACGGCCGAAACCCTCAGGGGTGTCATCCCATTCGTGCAGGAGGTTGCCGTCGGCGTCGGTCTCGCGGGCCATCACCTTGACGATGCCCGTCTTGCGGTCGATGTCGATCCGCGCGTCGGCCTGGTGACCTTCGGTGTGCCGGTATGCGGTCAGCAGTGCCGACTTGATGGTGTCGACCACGACGTCGACGGTGATTCCCTTGTCGGCCTCGATGGCGTGCAGGGCCGCCATGTCGATGTTCACGTTGAGGCCTCCTTTCCGGATTGGCCCGCCAGTTCCAGCTCGTGCGGATTGGGCGGCGAGAACTCCACCTGGACAACAGCGTTGGTGATGGTGTCGAGAGCGATGTCGCGGACGGCGAACTCCCCGCGGGCGCGTTCGCGCAGCACGAGGTCGACGGTGGGTCCGCGCACCGCGCCGAGCCGTCCCGTCAGCGTCGATCCGTCGGACAGCGTCAATTCCACCTTGCGGCCGCGAGCCCGGCGGAAATGCTTCTCGGTGGTCAGCGGGCGCTCCACGCCCGGCGAGGTGACCTCGAGGACGTAGGGCGCGGTGTCCAGTTCGTCGAGCAACGCCGAGGCCACCCGGGACAGTTCGGCCACCGAGTCCAGGTCCAGGCCGGCGTCACCGTCGGTGATCACCGTGATCCGGGGCGGACGCGCGGCGGTGTCGATCACCACGTCCTCGATGTCGAATCCGGTGCGCGCGAACTCCCCGTCGAGCAGTTCGATCACCTGTCGTTGCGACGGCAATGCCGTAGACCGCTCCGCCACGGTGAGCTCCTCGTCTTGAGTTGTCCGGACACGGTTCGCAGGGATTTCGTGTGAACACGGTCCCCGGACCCGACACTCCACGATACGCCAGCGTCCTCAACCCGAATGACGTAAATCGGTGCGACACCGATGACGGCCCCCGAGCCGCCGGGGCGGCATGCCCCCCAAGCCGCCGCCGCGGCATGCCCCCCAAGCCGCCGCCGCGGCAATGGCAGGATGTTGCTCGTGTTGAGCCGTCCGCCGATCGTCAGCCGGCGACGCGTGCTGGCTGGGGCGGCGGCTCTGGCCCTGTTCGCGGCGACCACGACGACGTCGGTGGCCTGCGGCACCGCCCCACCCCCGCCGGACCTCGACGAACTGACAACCGCGCTGGACCGCGCC
>NZ_JBAUJB010000342.1:0-3929 GCF_049683355.1 Mycobacterium sp. | reverse complement strand
GGCGCTGGTGGAGCGGCTGCTGGAGGTTTTCGGGGCCGTCCCGGCGGTGGCGGTCGTCCCGGTCAACGCGGCGGAGCCGCAGGTGCGTTCGGTCGTCCCGGCGGCGCCCCCAAGCGGGGACGCAAGTCGAAGCGGGCAAAACGCGCCGAGTACGAGAACATGCAGGCACCGGTCGTCGGTGGCGTGCGGTTGCCACACGGCAACGGCGAGACCATCCGGCTGGCCCGCGGCGCATCGTTGATGGACTTCGCCGAGAAGATCGACGCCAACCCGGCATCGCTGGTGCAGGCGCTGTTCAACCTCGGTGAGATGGTCACCGCCACCCAGTCGGTGGGCGACGACACCCTGGAGTTGCTCGGCAACGAGATGAACTACAAGGTGCAGGTCGTCTCGCCGGAGGACGAGGACCGCGAACTGCTGCAGTCCTTCGACCTCACCTACGGCGAGGACGAAGGCGGCGAGGAGGACCTCGAGTTCCGCCCGCCGGTGGTCACCGTCATGGGTCACGTCGACCACGGCAAGACCCGACTGCTGGACACGATCCGCGACGCCACCGTCCGTGAGGGCGAGGCCGGCGGCATCACCCAGCACATCGGCGCCTACCAGGTTCTCACCGAACTGGACGGCAACGAGCGCCTCGTCACCTTCATCGACACCCCCGGTCACGAGGCGTTCACCGCCATGCGTGCCCGCGGCGCGAAGGCCACCGATATCGCGATCCTGGTGGTCGCCGCCGACGACGGCGTGATGCCGCAGACGGTGGAGGCGATCAACCACGCGCAGGCCGCTGACGTGCCGATCGTGGTGGCGGTCAACAAGATCGACAAGGAGGGTGCCGATCCGGCGAAGATTCGCGGACAGCTCACCGAATACGGCCTGGTGGCCGAGGACTTCGGTGGCGACACCATGTTCGTCGACATCTCGGCCAAGCAGGGCACCAATATCGATGCCCTGCTGGAAGCGGTGCTGTTGACCGCGGATGCCTCACTGGATCTGCGGGCCAACCCGGATATGGAAGCCCAGGGTGTGGCCATCGAGGCACATCTGGACCGCGGTCGCGGCCCGGTCGCCACCGTGCTGATCCAGCGCGGCACGCTTCGGGTCGGCGACTCGATCGTCGCCGGCGATGCGTACGGGCGGGTTCGACGCATGGTCGACGAGCACGGTGAGGACGTCGTGGAAGCGCTGCCGTCGCGGCCGGTGCAGGTCATCGGCTTCACCTCGGTGCCGGGTGCCGGTGACAACCTGTTGGTCGTCGACGAAGACCGGATCGCCAGGCAGATCGCCGATCGCCGCAGTGCCCGCAAGCGCAACGCGCTGGCGGCACGGTCCCGCAAGCGCATCAGCCTGGACGATCTGGACGCAGCGCTGAAAGAGACCAGCCAGCTGAACCTGATCCTCAAGGGCGACAACTCGGGCACCGTGGAGGCGCTCGAGGAGGCCTTGCTCGGGATCGAGATCGACGACGAGGTGGAGCTGCGCGTCATCGACCGCGGTGTCGGTGGTGTCACCGAGACGAACGTGAACCTGGCGTCGGCGTCGAACGCCATCATCATCGGGTTCAACGTGCGCGCCGAGGGCAAGGCCACCGAACTGGCCAACCGCGAGGGCGTCGACATCCGGTACTACTCGGTGATCTACCAGGCGATCGACGAGATCCAGAGCGCGCTCAAGGGCATGCTCAAGCCGGTCTACGAGGAGAAGGAGCTCGGCCGCGCCGAGATCCGGGCGATCTTCCGGTCGTCGAAGGTCGGCAACATCGCCGGCTGCCTCGTGCAGTCGGGAATCATGCGGCGTAACGCCAAGGCGCGGTTGTTGCGCGACAACACCGTGGTCGCCGAGACCGTCACGATCTCGTCGCTCAAGCGGGAGAAGGACGACGCCACCGAGGTGCGCGAGGGTTACGAATGCGGTCTGACGCTGACGTACAACGACATCAAGGAGGGCGACGTCATCGAGGCCTACGAGCTCGTGGAGAAGGCCCGTGACTAGGAGGCGAGCATCATGGTCGACGTAGGGCGGGCGCGCCGGCTGTCCAAGCGCATCGGCACGGTTGTCGCCACGGCCATCGAGTTCGAGATCAAGGATCCCCCGCTGGCCTTCGTGACCGTCACGGACACGAAGGTCACGGGAGACCTGCACGACGCCACCGTGTACTACACGGTGCGCGGCGAGACGCTGGCCGACGAACCCGACTATGCCGCCGCGGCGGCGGCGCTGGAACGCGCCAAGGGCACGCTGCGCAGCAAGGTCGGAGCCGCCACCGGGGTGCGCTTCACGCCGACGCTGGCGTTCGTGCTCGACAAGGTGCCGGAAACCTCAGCACACATGGAGGAACTGCTGGCCCGCGCGCGGGCGGCAGATGAGGATTTGGCGAGAGTTCGGCAAGGAGCCAAGCACGCCGGCGACGCGGACCCGTACCGTGTAAGCGGGGTGGAGGACACGGCAGAGCTGGGGCCGGACTCTGAGGACACGGGTGACCGCAACAGAGACAGTGACCGCAACAGAGACGACGACTGACGCGCTGGTGACGGGTGCGCGCGTCGACGCGCGCGGCGCAGCTGAACTCCTGGCGCCGGTCGGTTCCGTCAGCGTGGTCTGTCACGTCTTCCCCGACGCCGACACCATCGGGGCGGGGCTGGCGTTGGCGCTGGTGCTCGAACACGCGGGCAAGGATGTCGCGGTCAGCTTCGCCGAGCCGGCCCAGTTGCCCGAGTCGCTGCAGTCGCTGCCCGGCGGCCATCTGCTGGTGGCGCCCGAGGCGCTGAGTCCGGACGCCGACCTGGTGATCACCGTGGACATCCCCAGCGTGAACCGGCTCGGCACGTTGCGCGATCACGCCGCGCCCGGGCGTGAGGTGCTGGTCATCGACCACCACGCCTCCAACCAGCTGTTCGGCACCGCGAACTACGTCGACGCTTCGGCCGACTCGACCACCATGCTGGTAGCCGACCTGCTGGACGCCTGGGACAAGCCGATCGACCCGGATGTCGCGCACTGCCTGTACGCGGGACTGACCACCGACACCGGCTCGTTCCGGTGGGCCAGTGCCCGCGCGCACCGGCTGGCCGCACGTCTGGTCGAGTTGGGCGTCGACAACGCCGCCGTCAGCCGCACCCTGCTCGACACCCACCCGTTCGCGTGGTTGCCCATGCTGTCCCGGGTCCTGGGATCGGCGCGGCTGGTGGCCGACGCTGCCGGCGGTCGCGGTCTGGTGTACGCCGTCGTTCCCCACGGCGAGTGGGCCGGCGCCAGACCGGAAGAGGTGGAGAGCATCGTCGACATCGTGCGCACCACCGAGCAGGCCGAGGTCGCGGCGGTGTTCAAGGAGATCGAGCCGGGCAACTGGTCGGTGTCGATGCGCTCGAAGTCGATGGACCTCGCATCGGTCGCAAGCGCATTCGGCGGCGGCGGTCACCGTCTCGCCGCCGGCTACTCGGCCGTCGGACCCGCCGACGACGTGGTGTCGGCGCTCGTCAGCTCCCTTGGCTGATCCCGTCAGCGGCGCCGTCACCGGTACGCACGGAGAACCTGTGCCGACGGCGACCGGCCGTCGCATCGCTGCCCTGGCTTTCCCGGCGCTGGGTGTGCTCGCGGCCGAACCTCTCTACCTGCTGTTCGACCTGGCCATCATCGGGCGCCTCGGGGCGGTCGATCTGGCCGGTCTGGCCATCGGCGCGCTGGTCATGGGTGTGCTGAGCTCTCAACTGACGTTCCTGTCCTACGGCACCACAGCGCGCGCCGCGCGGTTCTACGGCGTCGGTGACCGAGCCGCCGCCGCGGGGGAGGGCGTGCAGGCGACGTGGCTGGCCCTCGGCATCGGCACCACCATCGTGGTCGCCGTCCAACTGGGCGCCGCACCGTTGGTGGCGTTGTTGGCCGGCGGGGGCCGGATCGCCGACGCCGCGCTGCCGTGGGTGCGCATCGCA
>NZ_JBAUJB010000341.1:0-3951 GCF_049683355.1 Mycobacterium sp. | reverse complement strand
GCCGCACGCCAGGGACGCCGCGCCGGCACTGCCGGCTGCTGACGCGCCGCCCGACTGGGATGCGCCGGTGCCCGGAACGGGGGCGGAGGTCTTCGGTGACGTGGCCGGCGCGTTGGCGCGCGGCTTTCGGGGCAGTGACACGCTGTTCGGCTACGCACGCCACATCGTCGAGACGACGTTCGTCGCGACCTCGAACGGGTTGCGCCGGCGGTTCACCGAGCCCACCGGGTCGGTGGAGATCAACGCCAAACGTTCCGGTGCCAGCGCCTGGGTGGGCGTCGGCACCCCCGATTTCGAAGCGGTGCCAACGGATTCGATGCTCGACCAGCTTGCGACGCGGTTGTCGTGGGCGCGGCGCATCATCGAGCTGCCCGCCGGGCGTTACGAGACGATCATGCCGCCGTCCACGGTGGCGGACATGATGATCTACCTGAGCTGGACGCTGGGCGGCAGGGGCGCGCAGGAGGGACGCACCGCGCTCGCGGCGCGTGGCGGCGGGACCCGGGTGGGGGAGAAACTGACGTCGCTGCCGTTGACGCTGTACTCAGACCCGCGCGCGGCCGGGTTGGAGTGTGCGCCGTTCGTCGCGACGGCGAGTTCCTCGGAGCGGGCCTCGGTGTTCGACAACGGGCTGGAGATCGAGCGCGTCGACTGGATCCGCGACGGTGCGATCAACGCGTTGTCCTACCCGCGGGCGGCGGCCGCGGAGTTCGACGCGCCGGTGACGGTGGGCGCCGACAACCTCCTGATGACCGGCGGGCAGCAGAGCCTGCAGGACATGATCGCCGGCACCGAACGGGGCCTGCTGCTGACCACGCTGTGGTACATGCGCGAGGTCGACCCGTCGGTGCTGCTGCTCACCGGACTGACCCGCGACGGGGTGTACCTGGTCGAGGACGGCGAGGTCACGGCCGCGGTGAACAACTTCCGCTTCAACGAGAGCCCGCTGGACCTGCTGCGTCGTGCCACCCAGGCCGGCGTCAGCGAGCTGACCCTGCCCCGGGAGTGGGGTGACTGGGCGACCCGCGCTCAGATGCCGACGCTTCGGATCCCCGACTTTCACATGTCCTCGGTCAGTCAGGCGCAATAATCCTGGTGTGAGTGAACCCACACCCTCGGAGCGGCTGGCCGGACTGGTGGCGTTGTCCAGCGGGGACAGGAATGCCGACACCCTGATCAGGTTGACCTGCGGACGGGCGCTGGCTCTGCCGGCGTTACCGACGCCGGGCGATCTGGCCGACGAGCGGACCGAGGAGCTGTCCGTTCTGGCGGCGTTCGCCGAGCAGTTCTCGGTGGACGTGACCAACATCGGGGACAACCAGCGCACCCGCTTCCTCGCCGCCGCGGGAGACAACGCCTTTCGGGTCGCGGTGGCGATCTTCATCGCCGACTTCGTGCCGCGGGTCTGGGCCGGATGTGAGGCTCTCGATCTCGGGCACCCGGGGCGAACCGCCGATGTGCAGTGGAACCGCGACACCGACCCGGTCGACGCGCTGCTCAACGGGTTCGTGCCCGCGGTGGCCCGGCTGAGCAAGCTCGACCCGGTCACCACGGAGATCGTCCGGTTGCGCGGCGCGGCGGCGCACCACTGCCGGCTGTGCCAGTCGTTGCGGGAAGCACACGCTCTCGACGCCGGCGGGTCGGAGGACATCTACCGCCAGATCGCCGATTTCGAGTCCGCCGACGACCTGTCGGACGCGCACAAAGCCGCGCTGCGCTACGTCGACGCGCTGGTCTGGACGCCTTCGCAGATCGACCAATCGGTGGCGGCCGGGGTGCGTAAGCACTTCTCGGGCAAGCAGATGATCGAGCTGACTTTGGACGTGATGCGCAACGCGGCGAACAAGATCGCGGCCTCGCTGGCCGCCGATGAACCCCGCGTCGCCGAGGGCACCGAGCGCTACGAGGTGTACGAGGCCGGACAGACGATCTTCGTTTGAGACGGCCATATGCGACCATGGTGGCCGCGCACGTCGTGCCGGGGCGGTAGCTCAGTCGGTTAGAGCCGTGGACTCATAATCCATTGGTCGCGGGTTCGAGCCCCGCCCGCCCCACGTTGAAGGCTGAATTGGATCATGCCCGGTTGTGCCGGTGGCGGTCGGCGCCGATGCGGGCCGACGAGCCTTCGGCCTCGAGCGCCCCGCAACTGTCTTGAGGAGCTGTGGGTAACGGCGGTCCTCACACCCGAGTTCGGATCGCCTCCTCGTGCCTGCCGTGGACGGAACATGGCTGCGGTTTGAGTGCGTCGCTAGCAAAAATCCAGATGTGCCCCCGCCGCGCCTCAGAGTCGGGTTAGCTTGCGGTGAACTGGGGGGTCCGTGAGCGATGTGCCGACGCCTACTAGGCAACAGCTGAGTCGCTCGATCGGCCATCGCCTGACTGATCGCAATCTCGACAGCCTGACTCCTGCCGAACGAGTTGTCGCACTGGCCGTGATGGCCGCGATCGCACTGGCCATGCTCGTCGTCACGATGTCCATCCTCGGTACCGGACCTCTGGACCGACCGCTGACGAGGCGTTCTCGCGCGGTCACCGGTGTGGTCCTCTACGGCGCTCTCATGATGTCGCTCGGCGTCCTGGCGGGCGCCGTTCGCGGATCGAAAGAACAAGGCATACTGGCCAATCTGAGCCGATCTGGCGTTCGGCTTCTGCCCACAGCGGGTTTGGTATTGGTCGCCTTCTCGATCTTGGCCATGAATGAGGACCAGCGCACCAGCCCCAGGCCCGAATGGGCGCTGATCCGGACGGTGGTATGGGCCGCGCTGGGAGTCGCTTGCGTCTACGTGTTGCGCCCGACCCCGCGTTCGTCTCCTGGGTTTATCGATGCAGATCGGGCCCGTCGGGTGATCGTCCCCGCGATTCTCTGGATCATGGTGCTCGGAGTGACCAAAGCGATGGGCGTCTACGCCATGGGCATCTCCGCGCTCCTGATGCTGCCAGTGGTCGTGCTGGCTCTTGTCGGCGTAGCGGTGGCCATCGGTGTGACGGTATCCGCGGCCGTGGCAGCCCTTGAGGGCACGCGGCGGCGTGGCCAAGCCCTGGCCCAGTACGTCGGCAGAAACACGCCCCTCATCTTCTACATCGTCCTCGCGAAACTCATTGCCTTGGCAGCGGTGTGGGCCATCTACCGTGTTCTCAGGCCTGACGAGCGCGTGATCGTCCCGACGCAACCCACCATATTGATGGCGGCGATCGCCGCCATGGTTGCCATCGTGTTGTTTGTGGTGAACTCGCGTGTCCGTCTGTTGGCCGCCGATCACACGCAGGTGGCCCGTTACGCCGGCCTCCTCGTCGGCGGGGCCCTTGGTGTCGGACTCGGCGTGGTCGTCACGATCGCGATGATGGCGACGATTGTCACCGTGCGGTGGGCGTCCATCATCGGCGTGGCGGTGCTCATCGCTTTTGGGCTTCTTCACGCTCTAGTCCAGAACCGTACGCTGATCATCCTGGGTTACCCAGTGGCTGTTGCTCTCGGAGTGACGATCGCGACCGTGTTGGGGAATGGCCGCCGGATTGGCAAGCCCGTTGTCGATCCGGCATCAGAGTCGACGATGCAACTTCTGACGGCGTTCGCGGCGTTGGTGGGAGTTCTCGTGTTCATCGCGGCCGCGGTGTCGATTGTCGTATTGGCCATCAGTCGTCGGCGGTTCGGCTGGCTCACCTACGTCATCACCGTTGTCATCTGGAACGTGATCGTGTCGTGCTGGAACTCGGTAGCGCCCGTCGAGTTCATGAATTTCGATCTTGCGCTCACGCTGATGCTGGGGGTGGCGGGGGTGCTTCTCGTCCTCGGCATTCAGCGCGTGATCGACGGTTATGAAATCGGGCGCTTCCGGGTTTTTCGTGGGCCCGATGTGGGCGTGACGGCCGTCAGCGGCAGGATATGGGGTATGCGCGACACCGAGCTGTACCGCCATCTGCTGGGACTGGAGACTCCGTGGAAGGTGGGGC
>NZ_JBAUJB010000340.1:0-7819 GCF_049683355.1 Mycobacterium sp. | reverse complement strand
ATCCTGGACAGTGAGGGCGAGGTGGCCGGTGTCGGGGCCACGTCGCCGGCCGGTGGACCCCACGCCGAGGTGCTGGCGCTGCGCCGGGCCGGCCGGCGTGCGGTCGGTGGCACCGCAGTGGTCACACTGGAGCCCTGCAACCACGTCGGGCGCACCCCGCCGTGCGTAGACGCTCTTGTCGAAGCGCAGGTTTCGTCGGTGGTCTACGCCGTACCGGACCCGAACCCGGTTGCGGCAGGCGGCGCCGGCCGGCTTGCCGAGTCCGGCATAGAGGTCACCGCCGGAGTGCTGTCCGAGTCCGTCGCGGGCGGACCGCTGCGGGAATGGTTGCACAAGCAGCGCACCGGATTGCCGCACGTCACATGGAAATTCGCCACCAGCGTCGACGGCCGCAGTGCCGCTGCCGACGGAACGAGCCAGTGGATCACCAGCGAGTCCGCCCGCGCCGACGTGCACCGCAGGCGGGCCGCCGCCGACGCGATCCTGGTCGGCACCGGCACCGTGTTCGTCGACGATCCGAAGCTGACCGCCCGGCTTCCCGACGGCAACCTGGCCGACAACCAGCCGTTGCGGGTGGTTGTCGGGATGCGCGAGATATCGCCGGATGCTCAGGTTCTCAACGACGACACCCGGACGATGGTGATCCGCACCCGCGACCCCCACGAAGTCCTCAAGGCGCTGGCGGACCGCACCGACGTCCTGCTCGAAGGCGGTCCGACGCTGGCGGGCGCCTTCCTGCGCGCGGGTCTGATCGATCGCATTCTGGCTTACGTGGCGCCGATCCTGCTGGGGGGACCGATCACCGCGGTCGACGACGTCGGCGTCCTCAGCATCGCCCATGCCCAGCGCTGGCGCTTCGACGGGATGCAGCCCCTGGGGCCGGACGTGCTGCTCAGCCTCACGCCCACCTAGCAGCTGCTACGAGGCGGCGAAGACGTCCACAAGGGTGTCGCAGAAGGCCGGCAGATCGTCGGGATTGCGGCTGGACACCAGCGTGCTGGGTCCGTTGGTGCAGGTGACCACCTCTTCGTCCACCCAGTTGGCGCCGGCGTTGCGCAGATCGGTCTGCAGGCTCGGCCACGACGTGATCGACCTGTCGCGGACCGCGTCGGCCTCGATCAGGGTCCACGGACCGTGGCAGATCACCGCGATCGGTTTGCCCGCTCCGAGAAATCCTTTGATCAGATTCACCGACGCGGGGTGCGTACGCAGGTTGTCGGGGTTGGCCACCCCGCCTGGCAGCACCAGGCCGGCGTAGTCGCCCACCGCCGCGTCCTGCGCGGCCTTCTCCGCGTCGAAGGTGTCGGCGGCGGTCAGGTGGTTGAAAGCCTGGATCTTGCCCGCTTCGGTCGAGATCAGCTCCGGCAGACCCCCGGCCTGCTCGACCGCCTTCCACGGCTCGGTCAGCTCCACCTGTTCGACGCCCTCGGTGGCGACCAGGAACGCAATCCGCTTGTTGTCCAATCGTTTCCCGGTTGGTTCCGTCATGTTCATCCTTCTCCTCAGTGTCGGGTTTCACACCCGATACCCGGGGCGGTGGACGGTCAATCAGGGCGATCCACTCGTAAACTGGGCACAACGCCGTCAAGACGGGGCGGGAATATCGCGCTTTCACCGATGAGTGGCGCAAGGTGAGCACGAACAAAGGACAACGAGCATGACTGCACTGCAGGACTGGCTCAACATCAGCCCGGTCGACCCCCGTGACATCAAAACTGTGATCCGTGACACCTGGCGACACCTGACGTCAGGGGAGTCCGGACCGGCCGACGAGCCTCAGCTGATGGGCCGCGGGCTCGAGCGCTGCTGAGGGTCGCCGGTGACCTCGGGGTCACCGGTTTCGGGTTCCTCGGCGTGCTCGTCACGGGCGCTGATCAGCAGACCCAGCACCGCGCCCACCACACACACGATCGCGGTGATCGAGAAGATCTCGGCGTACTGCAGCACGTAGGCCTCCCGTACCCGGGCGGCCTCGGCGCTCAGCCGTTCGGCGAGGGTGTTGCCCCCGGTGTTGGGGGGCAGGCCGGCCAGATGCTGGTTGAACCGGTACAGGCCCCAGGCGCTCAGCGCCGCGATACCGATGAGCATGCCGATCATCCGGGCGACCACCACCGCCGCCGAGGCGATGCCGTGCTGAGCGGCCGGAACCACCCGTAGCGTCGCTGAGGTGAGCGGACCGATCACCAGGCCCAGCCCGAAACCGGCGATGGCCAGGTCGGTGTCCAGCGTGGGCAACGTGACGAATCCGAGGTCGTGGCGCGCCGCCAGCAGATCGACGGGCCACTTCGAGATCAGCAGGTAACCCCCGGCGGCGATGAGCAGGCCGGCGAACGCCATGATCCGGTCACCGACCCGGGTGGCCAGCCAGCCTCCGAGCAGTGCCCCGATCGGCAGTGCGACCAGGAACCGCAGCAGCAGGAACGCTGCCTCGTTCTGGTCCTGGCCGAGGACTCCCTGGCCGAACAGTTCGACGTTGACCAGCGTGACCATCAACGCGGCTCCGGCCGTCAACGACGCGCCCAGCGCTGCCAGGAACGGCCGGAAGTGCACCCCGGCCGGCTCCAGCAGACGGGTGCGGGCGAACTTCTCCCAGACGAAGAACGCGACGGTTGCCATCGCCGCGGCGATCAGCACCGGCGGGCCCCAGCTGGGCAGCACGTTCCTGCCGTCGGGTGAGGGGTTGTACAGCCCGATCACCGCCAGACCCAGCGCTGCGGCCAGCAGCAGGCCCCCGATCACGTCGACCTTCTGCGGATCCTCGCTCTTCTGGCGTCCGGGCAGGCTGAAGTGGATCATCACCATCGCGATCGCGGCCAATGGGACGTTGACCCAGAAGACCGACTGCCAGTGGCCGAACAGCCACACCAGCGTGATGCCGTAGATCGGGCCGAGCACGCTACCGAGTTCCTGGGCCGCGCCGACACCGCCGAGGACGGCCGCCCGGTTGCGCGCCGCCCACAGGTCGGCCGCCAACGCCAGGGTCACGGGAAGCAGCGCGCCGCTGGCGGTGCCCTGCACGATGCGGCCCAGAACCAAGATCGTCAGATCGGTGGACAGTGCGGTGATCACCGATCCGAGAGCGAAACCGGCCAGGCTGACCTGGATCAGCGTCTTGCGGCCGAAACGGTCCGACGCCCGGCCCAGCAGCGGCATCGCGGCGATGTAACCGAGCAGGTAGCCGGTGATGATCGGGGTGACCCGCTGGATCTGGTTCACGCCGATGCCGACGTCGCGCATGATGTCGGTCATGATCGTGACGACGACGTAGGTGTCGAGGGCACCGAGCACCACTGCGAGGCTGCCCGCGCTGATCGCGATGCGGCGGCTGGTCCGGCCCGACTTCACAGCCGGCCCGGTGGCCGGGGGCGAAGCGTGCATCACACCGCAGGTTTGTCGACGGTGACCGGCTCGCCCCACTTCGACAGCGTCATCGTGACGCTGTTGCCCGGGCTCGGTTCCAGCCGGGCCTGCATCAGCTCGTTGTCGCCGTCCTCGGCGATCCAGGCCGTGCCGGGCACCGGGCCGGTCGCGGCGATCTGCGGGGCGATCTTGTTGACGGCGTCGGCGGTGACGTTGCCCGTGATGCGCACCGTGTCGACGCCCTCGATGGTCTCGCGACCGTCGGACCGGGCCTCCGAGAAATTGGCCAGCACGTTGGCCAGCCCGGCGTCAGGACTGAGGATGGCCGCGACGTCGTAGATGTCGGACGCGGGCCCGAAATTCGACAGGCTGCCCCCCGAGGTGATCGCGGCATAGAGGTCACCGTCGGAGACCACGAACTGGACACCCTCGAGCCGCTGGCCCAGGAAGATGATGTCGGCGGTGCCCTTGGCGGCGACCGCCGGCGTCTGCGTGAGATCGCCCACCAGGGATTCGACCGGCAGTTCGGCAATCTGGCCCTGCACCGAGAGCTCGAGGTGCGCGCTGGTCTGGCCCTTGGTGGTTTCGCTGGACTCCTGCAGCAGGGTGGTGGCGTCGGGCAGTTCGGTGCCGGAATCCTCCGACGATGAGCCGGAGCACCCGGCAACGAGGGCGACGATGGCCACGAGCGCGGCGAGTATCACCAGAAGGCGGGTCTGCATGCCAGCATCGTAGTGGGTACCGGCGTGTGGACGTGCCGCCCGGTCCCGTGGTGTGAGGGCAATCATGGCTTCCGAGCTGCACTTTCAGTACATCTCGATGAACCGATCACCGGACGGGCCTCTAGGCTTGCATCGTGTTCACCGGAATCGTCGAAGAGTTGGGCGAAGTCGTCGGCAGGGACAACCTCGGCGACTCCGCACGGCTGGTCATCCGTGGTCCGATCGTGACGTCCGACGCCGGGCACGGGGACTCCATCGCGGTCAACGGCGTGTGTCTGACCGTCGTCGACGTTCTGGCCGACGGTTCGTTCTCGGCCGACGTGATGGATGAGACGCTCAACCGGTCGAGCCTGCGCGGCATCGATGTCGGGTCGCGGGTGAATCTGGAGCGGGCCGCGGCGCTCAGCAGCAGGCTGGGCGGCCACATCGTGCAGGGTCACGTCGACGGGACCGGTCACGTCCTGTCGCGTTCCCCGTCGGAGCACTGGACCGTGGTGCGAATCGCGCTACCTGCCGAGCTGTCCCGCTACGTCGTGCAGAAGGGATCGATCACCGTCGACGGCGTGTCCCTGACGGTGTCCGGGCTGGGGGACGACTGGTTCGAGATTTCGCTGATTCCGACGACGTTGGATCTGACGACTCTCGGGCGGGCGGAGGTCGGAGCCTCGGTGAACCTCGAGGTCGACGTCATCGCCAAGTATGTCGAACGGCTGTTGGGCGCCCGGGATGGCAATCCCAGCGGGTAGACCTCCCGCAAGACATCCCGGCAAGCGGAGCGAGCTCCTCGCGGGCACCGTCCGCAACGCCACTGAGTGCGCACCTGTCACACTTTGCTCGTTTCGCAACACGCCGAATGTAGCAACGCGTCAGAAAGCCTCGCCAATCAATTGACGATGACGTAATCTCCTTGCCTGGCGGGGGTGACCAGGCAAGGAGTTCGTTGTGGCCAAGCATCGTAAGGTCTCAGCTAAGCAAAACAATCAGGCTAAGCGCTTAGCGGTCGTTGCGTTTCTGGGTCTGGTGGTCGCCTCGCCCGGGCTCGCGGTCGCGTCCGCCGACGCCACCGAAGGCGCGTCTGCGTCTTCCGGTGCCGATTCCGGCACGAAGCCCGATGCGGGCCCGACGGCTGATCGGGACGCTGAGGGCGACAACGCAGGCGGTGAAGACGCAGGCGGTGAAGACGCAGGCGTCGACCAGGACTCCGACGGTGACGAGGACTCCGACGGTGACGAGGACGTCGACGGTGACGAGGACGTCGACGGTGACGAGGACGAGGACTCCGACACCGATGAGGTCGACGAACCAACCGATCCGGAATCCGCCGGAGAGGAGACGGTCGACGGGGATGACACCGATCCCGAGCCGACACCGGATCCCGAGACGGCCACCCAGACGGCCGCGCTGAGAAGCAACGACCCGAGCCTGGTGGCGGACGAGCAAACCGCGTCGACCTCCGTCGTCATCGAGCCGGAAGCGAAGACGCCAGATATTGATGAGCCTGCGGCGGAGGCGCCGAGCATGCTGATGGTCACCACTGCCGATGTGCCTGCAGAAGAGGACACGAAGTCGCCGTGGGACTTCCTGCCCGAGTATCCGGAGATCGCGGGCGTCACCAAGACCGAGGTGGCCGCTGTCGTCTTCATCGCCGCGGCGGCCGCCACCGTGGTGTCCATTCCGACCGCGCCGCTGTTGACGATCCCGCTGCTGCTCGTCACCGTTGCCGCCTGGACACGGTTCGAGGAGCTCGGCACCAACCATCACGCACCCACCGCAGAGGTGGTCGGCACCGTCCGGGCTCTCGGCCTGGTCACCGGCACGCTGATCGGCGACGACGAAGACGGTGACCCGGTCAACATCACCTTGGCGACCGGGCCGGCGAACGGCAACGTGGAGATCATCGGCAGCCCGTTGCTGGGGGGCTTCCAGTACCTCTACACCGCGAACAACCCGCTCACCCTCGGGGAGATCGACGACTCGTTCACCATCACGATCGACGACAAGGGAGGCTGGCGCAACCACCCGCTGGGGATGCACACGGTCACGATGACGATCGACGTCAAGTCGGGTGCGGTGATCAACAGCTTCCCGGTTTTCACCCAGCAGGCGACCATCGTCAGCGTCGACCCCGACACCCAGCAGATGCAGGGCACCTTCGCCGCCACCGATCCTGACGGCACGCCGCTGACGTTCACCGGTCTCGCCGTGTCGTCGCTGTTGGGGACGACCGTCCAGGTCAGCTCCGACGAGGACGGCAACGGCACCTTCACCTACACCCCGTCGGATGCCGCCATTCAGGCTGCGGCGCTCGACATACTCGGCGTCGGCGATCTGATCACGATCACCGCAACCGATGCCAACGGCGGCTTCGCGATCAGCACGGTCACCGTTCACCTCGTCCCCCCGAACAGCCCGCCCCTCGTCGTCCCCGTCGGGACGGCGATCCCCGACATCGTCAGCGGAGTCGCAACCGGATCCGTGCTCGGCACCGATCCCGACGGCGACGACCTGCACTACAGCGTGACCGGGTACGGGGGAGGCCAGTCGGCCATCCTCGGCAGCGGCAGCATGGTGGTCGTCGACTCCGACGGCAAGTGGACCTACATCCCGTCGCTGGACGGTGGCGATCCGATCCTGGGGATCATCGACGACAGCTTCAGGATCTATGTGACCGACGGCCGCGGCGGAGAAGCCTCCACCCTCATCGGCCTGATCACCCACGAGCTCAACATCGACTACGACAACACCGTCGTCAGCGGGGGAGTGACTGGTGGGCTGTCGATCCCGTCTGCGATGTCCGGTCTGCTCACCTACAGCCTGGGGGCAGGTGCCCCTGCAGGCGTCACCGTCAACCCCGACGGCACGTACGCCTACACCGGCACCTCGCAGACGAGTTTCTCGATCGTGGGCACCAACACCGACGGTGCGTCGTTGACCGTGGCCAATGTCACAGTCACGCCCAACCAGGCGCCGACGCTGACCACCAAGGGTCTGAACATCACACTCGCCCCCGGGAAGACCGAGGTCTGGACCGGCGTGACCGTCAATGACCCCGACGGTGACAGCCTGACCTGGACCTACTCTGCGTCGAACGGGTCCGTCAGCTTCTCCCTACCGGTCGACATCACCGACCCCATCAGCGGTTCCAGGACCAGCAGTCGGACCGTGACCTACAAGTCGAACGGTGGCAGTGACGGCAGTGCTTGGCCGATCCAACTGCCCTCCAACGGCCCCTCCGACACGATCTACCTCACGGTCACCGACTCGAAGGGGCTGTCGACGACGTTCACGCTGTCCTATCCGGCGTGAGGGGCCACTGTCCCCGTTCCATCGTCACCCAAACCGCCGGGCAATAACCGGTCTCCACTTGTGGTTCATACTGAGAGGCACTGACGACAGGGTTCCGCGCCGGGACCGGCAAGGGTGGTGGAGATGACGAGGCTTGATTCGGTCGAGCGGGCGGTGGCCGATATCGCCGCAGGCAAGGCCGTGGTCGTCATCGACGACGAGGACCGGGAGAACGAAGGCGATCTGATCTTCGCGGCCGAGAAGGCCACTCCCGAACTCGTCGCGTTCATGGTCCGCTACACGTCCGGGTATCTGTGCGTTCCGCTCGACGGCGACATCTGCGACCGGCTCGGCCTGCTGCCGATGTACGCGGTCAACCAGGACAAGCACGGCACCGCCTACACCGTCACCGTGGACGCGAAACTCGGTGTCGGAACCGGCATCTCGGCCTC
>NZ_JBAUJB010000339.1:0-7874 GCF_049683355.1 Mycobacterium sp. | reverse complement strand
AGCCCGCGCCTGCAGACACCACCGGAAAAGACGAACCGGCCGAACCGACCCGCACCACTCAACCCGGCGAACCTGGCGAGGCGACCCGCGCCGGCGAACCCGGCCAACCCGGCGGCCCCGCACCACCTGAAAACCAAGCAGCCTGACAGCTGCTCGCCTCAATCCGGTTCTGGCCGAACGCGTTTCACCGCTCGGGGCCAGCGACCGGCACCGTCTCGGCCATCCAGGTCTCCCAGCGCGCCTGTTCGGAGTCGGCGACAGCGGCGGCGTCGGCGCCGTAGAGGTACATGCTGGCCATCACGCCGGTCTGCGCTCCAGTGCTGAAGCTGCCGACCACCGCGACGCCCGGGTTGAGTGCAGTCAGGCGCACCATCACTTCCCGGGTCTGCGAATCCTGGTGCACCCGTTCGACGATTCCCTCCGCGGGCGGCGCACCGACCGGGCGCGCCAGGTACTCGTGACGTCGAGACCAGACAGTCTGAGCGCCGGCGCAAATGCCTCCCAGGCCCCGGCCAGACGGCCGGCGTGCACGCTCATCACCCGGAAACCGGCCGCCGGCAGCATTGCCGCTAGGTTGGCGTCATGGAACTGCTGCCCGTGCGACGGCGCCACCGCGGAATTCGTCAGATCGGCCAAGGCCTGGGCACGCTGGACCGTGAAGTCTTCGAGGCGATCGCCGACTCCCCCAGCCCCCTGATCGACGAGATGATGCCCCGCCTGACCAGGGCTGCCGACCATTCCAAGCTGTGGTTCGCGATCGCGGCAGGCCTGACCGCGTTCGGCAGCCCGTCAGCCAAGCGCGGCGCAGTCCGCGGAGTGCTCACGCTGGCCGTGACGAGCCTGGTCACCAACCAGGGCGCCAAGCGGGTCTGGCGGCGGGAGCGCCCGAGCCGTCTGCTGGTGCCACTGGCCCGCCAAACCCGCCGGTTCCCCACGTCGAACTCGCTGCCATCGGGTCATTCCGCCAGTGCGGCAGCCTTCGGCGTCGGGGTGGGGTTGGAGAACCCGCCATTGGGGCTGGGCCTTTCGTTGCTCGCCGGGCTGGTCGGGATGTCCCGCGTGGCCACCGGTGCGCACTACCCGGGCGACGTGCTGGCCGGCTTCGGCATCGGCGCAGGCATCGCGGTTCTGGGCGCACGCGTGGTTCCGCCGATCGTCGAGCCCCGGTTGCCGGCCACCGCCGCGCCGCTGCGGGTGGACACGCCGGCACGCCCCGACGGGGCGGGAGTCACGCTGGTCGTCAACCCCGCCTCGGGCAGCGGCACCGGCGCGCGGGTCCTCGACGAGGTCCACGAGGCGCTGCCGCAGGCCAAGATCGTCGAGCTCACCGAGGACGACGACGTCGAGGAGGTGTTGCGGTCGGCCGCGCAGGACGCCGAGGTCCTCGCTATCGGAGGTGGCGACGGAACCGTGGCGGCCGCGGCGGCGGTGGCCGTCGAGGCCGGTGTGCCGCTCGCGGTCTTCCCCGCCGGCACCTTCAACCACTTCGCCAAGGACATCGGCTGTGACACCACCGCCGGCACCGTGGCGGCGATCCAGGACGGCACCGTGTCCTGCGTCGATCTGGTGTGCCTGAACGAAAAGCGGCTGGTGGTGAACACCGCCAGCATCGGCGCGTATCCGCGGTTCGTGCAGAAGCGCGAGAAGCTCGAGCACCGGATCGGTAAACCGCTGGCGGGGATCTACGCGATGTTCCACACGTTGCGCCGCGGCGAACCGGTCCGCATCGCCTTCGACAACCAGACACTGCAGACGTCGATGTTCTTCCTGGGTAACTCGATCTACCTCCCGTCGGGGTTCGCCCCGTCGCGGCGAACGCGGATGGACGACGGACTCATCGACGTCCGGATCCTGGAGACCGGGCGACGACTGAGCAGACTGCGGATCATCACGTCGCTCGCGCTGGGCCGCCTGGAACGCAGCCCGCTCTATCACGAGATGCGGGTGCCCGAGTTCTCCTTCGAGGCGGTGGACGGGCCGACGATCCTGGCGCTGGACGGCGAGGTCGGCACCGAGGTGACCAAGGCCAGCTTCAGCGTTCGCTACCGTGCGCTGCCGGTGTTTCGGCCGGCGGCGTGACTGTCCGGACAGGCGGCACCAACAGCAGGCACGCCACGAAGTACGCGTAACCGAGCGCCCAACCGGCGAGCACGTCGGACGGGTGGTGCACGTTGAGCGCGACCCTGCCGACCCCGATCGTGACGATCACGGCGATGCCCAGGACGATGAGCCACACCCGTCGGGAAGCGTGGACGACCGGGAGCCCGACCGTCAGCAGGGCCAGCACCGAAACCATCACGCCCAGCGCGTGTCCTGACGGGAAGGACGACCCGAGGGCCGTCACCATCGCGGTGGCCGGCCGCGGCCGGTCCACCAGCGTCTTGGCGATCTCGGTGACCAGGCCGCTGAGTTCGACGCTGATCACCAGGAACATCGCGAGGCGGACGTGGCGCCGCACCAGTGCCACCACGATCACCACCAGGGTCACCAGCCGGAAGGCGCCCGGCCCGAGCACTGTGCAGAAGACGTCCCACGCCGTCGCCCAGCCCGGATACTTCTCGCCGAGCCGGTCCATCGGTTCCAGCGCCGCCGCGTCGACCCGGGCCAGCCAGGCCCACTGCCAGGCGTAACCCAGCCACAGGACGGCGAAGACCCCGACCGCGAATACCGCGGTGCCGGCCAGCAGGCCTCGGTGCGCCCTCACCAGACAAGCTGTACCACCCACCGGTCCACGGCCTCCTCACGGCTGCGTGCGGCTGAGCTACCGTGCGTTCATGGCCGTATTACTCCGGAAGCTGTTCCGTATCGGCAAGCTCCCCGGCGAGTTACGCGCCCAGGTCGAGGCCGAGGGACTGCTGTTCACCGCCGAGTATGTGGCGGTGACCCGCCGCTTCCACGGCTCGGTGCCGGGGCTGCGCTCCTCGGGCAGCCTGGCCAGCTACGTCGGCGCGCTGGTGCTCACCGAACAGCGCGTCCTGGCCACGCTGTCCTCGGTGCCCAAACTCGCCGGACGTACCGTCGACCACCGCTGGGACGCCGCGCAGACGGGTGCGGTGGCCGCCGAACTGTCGGCCACGGGGCTGACTCTCGACGTCGACGTGGCCACGGTGGATCCGCGCTTCTCCGGCGAACTGTCGCTGCACTACAAGGCGGACATCCCCGCCGACGTGCTGACCCGGTTGCCACGGACCTCGCTGGCGTTCGACGTGCCGCCGGAGTTCGTGTTCCGGTCGGTGGGCGTGCCGTATCACCCGTAGCGTGACGGCTCAGCCGGCGATGTGCATCGCCGGGTCGGCGAAGCCGGGATCCCGCGGCGGCTGGCCGGGACCCAGCAGTTCGCAGCGCCTCTCGGGCGCCAGATAGGAACTGGCGCCGCGAGGGATCAGCTTGGCGACGGCCACACATCGCTGCCAGGTGCCGTCCGGTTGGATGGGTCCGTCGCACTTGCTGATGACGGGTCCTCCGTACAGGCAGCCTGCGTCGGCCGGCGGCACAGAGACGAGCGGTTGTGCGGCCATCAGCAGGCCGGCCAATCCTGCGACCACCCAGCGCTTCATCTCGTCTCCCGTCACAACGCTGCGGGTGTTGCCGTCGATCGGAGCGGCAAACATCGTCGTCAGCCTGGCCAGCAAAGCACCAAGTACCGCCGACCTGCCCGGCTTTTGCGGCCTTTGCCACACGCGTCGGAAATCTCAGTTCACCTGCGCCACCACGAACACCCGGCGGAAGGGGAAAAACGTCCTACCGTCGGCGCGGGTTGGATACCAGGCGTCGAGCAGCGGAATCAGCTCCGTCCGGAACTGCTGCCACTGCAGGTCGGTCAGACTGCTGCGCACCGGCCGCAGTGTGGTCCCGGTGATCCACTCCAACACCGGGTTCTCCCCGGTCAACTCGTGGACGTAGGTCGTCTCCCAGGCGTCGACCGTGCACCCTGTATCGGCCAACAGCCCGGCATAGCCCTCCGCCGACTGTACCGCAATGGAGTCGAAAAGGTTGTCCGGCAACATGTCTGACCACCGGAGGCGACCCGCGAGTTCGCAAACCGCCCGATGCGACGGCGCATCGAAGTTGCCGGGAACCTGAAACGCCAACCAAGATCCAGCGCTCAGCTGACCCGCCCACCGCACCACGAGTCGCGGATGCTCGGGCACCCAGTGAAGCGTCGCGTTGCTCCCACCACATCGGTGTCGGGTTCGGGCGTCCAGTCCCGAACGTCGCCCAGCAGTGCGGCCACTCCACGTCCCCGCGCCGCTGCCACCATCTCCGCGGACGAATCCCACGCCTCGATCAGCGCGCCAGGCCAGCGGACGGCCAGCGTCCCGGTGAGATTTCCGGGCCCACAACCGAGGTCGACGACTCGTCGCGGGTCGGCCGCACCCACCCGCGACAGGAGATCGACAAACGGCCGGCCCCGCTGGTCGGCGAAGGCTAGGTAGACGTCCGGATTCCACATACCGTCAGTGTGGCGCACCAGCGCCTGGCGTTAGCATGCCAAGGGTGGACTCCAGCTCGCCCGAGGCAGAGGCGCCGCCCATCCCGGTGCCGGACGTTCCCGGCGCCGACGCGTCCGCCCGCGGACTGCCCCGCCGCGTGGACCTCACGCAGCGACAGCGGCTCATCGTGGACTCGTCGGCCATCGCCGACCTGGCGCTGCGCACGTCCATCGCGTCGCTGATCAGCGCCACCATGCTGCCCACGGTTGCGGGCGCACTGCGCCGGTCGCGATCGCGGACCGAAGAGCAGCACCTGCGCTTCTACGCCGAACTCGCCGCGGCAAAGGATCCGCAGTTGTCCTTCCCCGCCCCCGCGTCGCTGCCGCGGGTGTCGTCGAGGCCGGCCAATCCGCTGGCCGAGTGGATCGCCCACGGCAACGTCCGCAACATCCGTTTCAACAGCAGCTTCACCGCCGTCAACCCGGCTCTACGTGACCAGTGTGACGGCTACCAACGCAACAACGTCGTCCACGCCCAGCACTGGCGTCACGACGACGGGCCGCGGCCCACGCTGTGTGTGATCCACGGTTTCATGGGGTCGGCCTACCTGTTCAACGGACTGTTCTTCTCACTGCCCTGGTTCTACCGTTCCGGGTACGACGTGATGCTCTACACGCTGCCGTTCCACGGCCGTCGTGCCGAAAAGTAGTCTCCGTACAGCGGATACGGCTATTTCGCCCACGGCTTCGCCGGATTCGCCGAAGCGATGGCGCAGGCCGTGCACGACTTCCGCTCGCTGATCGACTATCTCGAGTACACCGGCGTCGACCGGATCGCACTGACCGGGATGTCGCTGGGCGGTTACACGTCGGCGTTGATCGCCAGTGTCGACGACCGCATCCAGGCGGTGATCCCGAACGTGCCCGTCGTGACGCCGGACACGACTGTCGACGAGTGGTTCCCGGCCAACAAGATGGTGGCGCTGCGTGACCACATCGTGGGTACCGACCGGGAGTTGTCCGCGGCGGCGACGATGTTCCCGTCCCCGCTGAACTACCGGCCGCTGCCTGCCAAGGACCGGCGGTTGATCATCGCCGGTCTCGGCGACCGGCTGGCGCCACCGGAACAGGCCGAGATCCTCTGGAACCATTGGGATCGGTGTGCATTCCACTGGTTCCCCGGCAACCACGTGCTGCATGTCAGCCAGCCGGACTACCTGCGCCGGATGACCCGCTTCATGGCCGATTTCATGTTCGACTGAGCGCTTCTCCGACCGGCCGGCGCAGTTCTGCCAACAGCTCGGCCGAGACCCGGACCGGCGCCCCGGACAACCGCCTGTCGGAGTCAGGTGCCAGCGCCGCGAGTGCCTGCCAGTGCCGGCCGCGCTCGGGTTCCAGACCGGGCAGCGGGGCCCGGGCTCCCGGGCGCTCGTCGGTGCGGATCGCGCATGCCCCGGTCAGCTCAGGAGTGCCTGCGCTGCCGGTCAATTCGAGTGCTGTCCAGATCTCGGACGGCTGTGACGCCCGAATCGCGGCGAGTGTGTCGGCGAGCTCGTCGTCGACGGCCACCCGGTAGGCGGCGACGTAACCGTGGTCGTCGGTGACACCGCGCCAGGTCTCCTCGCCCTGCGCCGGCGCCGGGGCCGCCCCGGTGACGGTGTCGTCGACACCGACCTCCCAACCCGCCTCGCGGAGGTGGTCGGCCATCCGCCGTGCCGCGACCACCACGGTGTCGTGCAGTGGAATTCGTGCGGACCGCGCGCGCAGTGCCGAGATGTTGTCCGCTGCCCCGAGGGTGAGACCGACCCACGTGGTGCAAGCACCTTCGACGCCACGGCTGGTCACCCGGACCTTGTCGAAGCGGATGCCGTAGCGGTCGAGGTAGCCGGCGACCAGGTCCAGCGGCAAGTCGGCGCCCTCCGACGACTCGACACGCAGCACCACGGTGGCGAACTCGCCGGCCTGATGGTTGCCCTCGGTGTGGTTTCGGCGGCGCAACATGGCGATCCAACGCGGGACCATCGTCGTCACGAACATTCCGCGCCACCACGCGAACACCACGACGACCACGGCGATCGCGGCCGACTGCCAGGGGTCGGCGGCCGACTGCCAGGGGTAGGCCATGGCGGCCGGGATCACGAACAGCAGCGCCAGGGTGATCCGGACGGTCATCTGTTGTTGTCCTTCCGTTTTGCGCTCGCCACGATCACGGCGAGGACGAGTACCGCCAGCACGCCGGCTCCGGCGAATGCGGCCACACGGGGCGTCGGATCCTCCGGGGCGGCGGCACCGGGGCGGGGGTTTGTCTGACGGCGGCCGGGTCGACCATGCTCTCGGGGCCCTCGGGCACCACCCAGGTCAGTGCCGCGACCGGGTCGATGCTGCCGGCCCCCACCAGATTCGACGGTGACCTGGCGCCGGTGTGGGCGGTGCCGCTGATCCGACCGATCACCTGCTGGGCGGTGAGGTCCGGGAATCGGCTGCGCACCAACGCCGCAACCCCCGACACGTAGGCGGCCGCGTAACCGGTGCCGCTGATCGGTGCCATCCCCTGCTCGTTGTCGGGCATGCAGTTGGCCAACCCGCCCTCGGCGGCGTTGCTGACCGAGGTGATGTTCTCGCCGGGGGCCGCGATGCCCAGCCACGGCCCCGCCATCGCGAACTGCGACGGTTGTCCCGCTGTGGTCAGTGAGCCGACCGACAGCACGTAGGGCTGCCACCACGACGGGATCGACACCGAGTTCACACTCGCCCAGTTGCGCGGGTCGGACGGTCGGGCCGGATCGGTCAGCGGGTTGGATTCGCAGGCCGTTGCGCCACCGGTGTTCCCGGCCGCGGCGACGATCACCGCGTCCTTCTCGACGGCGGCGTATCTCAGGGCCGCACCGAGTTCGCCCTGGTCGACGTTCTTGTTCGCCGGCACACAGCTGGTCGTCGAGATGTTGATCACCCGCGCTCCCGCGTCGGCGGCGCGCACGACGGCACGCGCCAGTGTTGCGACATCGCGGTTGGCTTGCCGGATCGAGATGAGGCGGGCATTGGGCGCCACTCCGGAGAAGCCGTCCGCGCCGGGCTGCCCCGCGATCAGTCCTGCCACCAGCGTCCCGTGACCGTCGCAGTCGGTCAGACCGTCGGTGGATTCGACAAAATCACCGCCGCCCTCGACGTCGGGCAGTCGTGGGCCGGGGGTCACGCCGGTGTCGATGACCGCCACCAGCTGGCCTTCGCCCCTGCTGTGCTTCCATGCTTCAGAGATGTTCAGCGACAGCAGGTTCGGGCTGATGCCTGCAGGGTCGGAGCCTGTGATGACACCGCTGGTGACGCACTCACTGCGCTGGGCCATGGTCTGCACCGGGCCGGCGTTCCCGGTCGGCGGTGCCACCGCCGGGTCGACCTCGGGCGGGGTGATCGCGCCGGCCGACGGCCCGCCGACCGCCAGGAC
>NZ_JBAUJB010000338.1:0-9912 GCF_049683355.1 Mycobacterium sp. | reverse complement strand
AGCAACGGCAGCTCCCGCACCGATGCGGCGGCCACGGCGCCCGCGGGAATGCCCGCCGCGGCGGCGGCCAACTGCCGCAGGTCTCGTGAGCAGTGTCCACCGGCGGCCACCACGGCGAGTTGCTCGCCGTTGTCGGTGCACATCGCGTGCAGGCCCTTCTCGCCCAAGGTTGCCTCGACCTGCGCGAGATCGATGCGCAGGCCGTACATCTTCACGAAACGGCTTCTGCGGCCGATCACTTCGTACAACCCGTCGCTGCCGCGTCGGGCGATGTCGCCGGTGTGCAGCGCGTCCACGCAGGGCCCGAGCGACAGGTCACCGGGGCCGTGCGCGTAGCCCATCATGACGTTGGGCCCGCGGTACACCAACTCGCCGGTGCCGTCCTGGGGCCAACCGTCGACAGGCTCGAGGGAAAACGATCCGCCCGGGATCGGCCGCCCGATTGCCGAGGCGCGGGTGAGGGCGAGATCCGGTGGCAGATAAGCCATCCGGGCAGTCGCCTCGGTGGCGCCGTACATCACGAAGAGCTGCCAGCCCTGCCTGTCGGCCAGCGAGGCGAAGCGGTGGACCCGTTCGGCGGGCATCCGCCCACCGGCCTGGGTCAGGTAACGCAGGTGGGGCAGATGCATCGACGCGAAGTCGACTCTCTCGAGCAGTTCGAAGGTGTACGGAACCCCGGCGAACGTGGTGCCCCGGTGGCGCCGGAAGAGATCCCAGAACGCGTCATCGGCCACCGAGTGGTCGGTCAGGATGAGTGCGGCGCCGACCAGGAGATGGCTGTGGATGACCGACAGCCCGTAGCAGTAGGACATCGGCAACGTGGTCGCCGCCCTGTCGGTGCTGTGGATCTGAAGATACTCGGCGATGGCCGACGCGTTGGCCAGCAAGTTGGTGCGGGAGAGTCGGACCAGTTTCGGGGAACCGGTACTCCCGGAGGTGGACATCAGCAGGGCGAGATCGTCGTGCAGCTGGTGGCCGGCCCCGGAGCGCAGGTGGACGCCCGTCGCGTCGATGACCACGTCGGGCTGGTAGGCGGTGATGAGCGCGCCGTGGTCACGCCCCGGCGGCACCGGAATCACGACGTGCCCCCCGGCCAGTGCGCCCAGGTAGCGGATCAGCGTGGTGATGTCGTTTCTGGTCTCGAGCAGGATCAGGCGACGGCGATCGCCCAGCTCACGGACGGCGGCGTCGACGTCGTCGGCGAGCTCGGCGTAGCTGAGCTGCCGCGACTCGGTGAGCACCGCGACGTTCTCGCCGTGACGGCGCAGATGATCGACCAGCGGGCTCATCGCAGGGCCCGCGGCACCCGTTCGGGCGCTCGTCGCATCCGGGCAGTCCTTTCGGCGACAGGTGCCGAGCACCTGAGCTGAGGCTTACCGAAGTGAGGATACCGTCACCTCAGTTTCTGCCCAAAAGGCGATCACATGCGGCCGAAGCGGCTCCGGATGAAGCTGTACACGCCGAACGCGGCGATTCCCAGCGCCGCGGCGATCAGCAGGAACTTGCCGAACGGCGCCTGACCCAGGGTCTTGATCGCGGCGTCGAGACCGCTCGCCTTGGCCGGATCGGCCTGCAGGGTGGCGATGATGACGAGCAGTCCGGCGCCGGCGAGCACCAGGCCCTTGGCGACGAACCCGGTGATCCCGGTGGCGACGATCGCGGTGCCGCCGGAGACGCGAAGATCGTCGAGGAACTTCTTGGTCACGCCTTTGTAGATGTGATAGCCCCCGACGGCCACCACGGCCAGACCCACGACGATCAGCACCGCCTTGCCCCATCCCGACTGCATCAACTGAGCGGACATGCCCGCGTTCTGCTGTCCGCTCGACTGGCCGCTGCCCATCGCGAACTGCGCCGCGGACAGGGCGATGGCGAAGTTGGCGACGGCCACGCCGAGAGATCGCGCGCGTTTCCAGGCCGGGTTGTCGTCGTCGGTGCCGGAACGCTCTCCGGGCCGGGAACCGACCACGGCCTCGGCGATGCGCCACAGCCCCAGAGCCACCAGTCCGGCCGCCGCCGCCCACAGCATGACCTTGCCGCCGGTCTGGCTGCCGAGGGTGGCCAGCGCGCCCGACTGGTCGGCGTTGCCGCCGGCACCGGTGAGCGCGAGCTGCAGGATGATGTAGCCGATCAGCAGGTGCAGCACGCCGCTGGCGGCGAAGCCCGCCCGGGCGATGTACTCGAAGGCGTCGCTGTTGGTGGCCCGGTCGGCGACGCCGTGTACGGACTGTGATGAGGATCTGTTGGCCATGGCGCCTCCTGGTCGCGGATGGCGCTGTATACCCCGGTTTTGACGCCGGCGAAACTGCGGGCGTCGAGACGGGTCAGTGCGGGGCGGCGATGATCCGGGTGGCCGCCTCCACGGCGCTGCGTCGGTGGTCAGCGGCGGCGGCGTCGTCGTCCGCCGGCCGCGGCCCCGGCCAGTGCGCCCACGCCATCGCGATCCCGAAGAGCAGGACCAGCAGCTCCTCCGGATCCCATGCGGGGTCTACGTGGCCGCTGTCCTGGGCGATCCTGATGGCCGCGATCGTCTGGCCGGGCAGGGCCGCGTCCGCACCGGGCGGATGGTCGAAACCCATGCCCTCCAGCCGTGCCCAGGTGAGCATGCGTAGATGTTCCGGGTGCCGCTGCGCCAGGTCGTGAAGGTCGCCCACGAAGTCGGGCACCGCATCGGGGCGAAGTGTCACCCCCCGGAACAGTTCGGCGCCGTCGGCGGCAGCGACCTCGCGGAAGAGTGCCTCCTTGTCACCGAAGTGGGCGTAGAGGCGCTCCTTGCTGGCCTCGGCGGCCCGCGCGATGCGGTCCACCCGGGCGCCTGCGAGTCCGTACGCGGCGAACTCGGCACGCGCAGCGCTCAGGATCTGCCGGCGCAACTCGTCGCTTGTTCTCACAGCAGAAGCATAACCAAACGAACTGGTTCGTTCGGTAGTGTGGGTGTCATGAACGCGACGCCGGCGATCGACGCCATCATGAACCCCCCGCAGCGGGTCCGCGCGGTCCGCCGGGCGGTAGACACCGTCCTGGAGCGGATCGGCCCGCTGGTGGATCTGTCCCGCCCGTATGTGGACGGGTTGGAGAACCTGCCGCGCGATGGTCGGTTCCTGTTGGTGGGCAACCACA
The DNA here is from genome assembly GCF_049683355.1 of Mycobacterium sp. Taxonomy (GTDB): domain Bacteria; phylum Actinomycetota; class Actinomycetes; order Mycobacteriales; family Mycobacteriaceae; genus Mycobacterium. The sequence goes on along the minus strand of NZ_JBAUJB010000338.1, from coordinate 6,792 downwards.
CTCAAGGTGGCGCCGAGGTACTGCTGGTTCCCTACTTCGTCCGACGGGAGATCGGCACCAGGGTGCGCCCTCTGGCCGAGCGCCGGATGGGTGATCTTCCCGCCCCCATGGCGGACCTGATCGCCGCGTACGGGGCAGTCATCGGTTCGCCGGAGACGGCGCGCGAACTGATGCGCCACGACGAGACCATCCTGGTCTTTCCCGGCGGCGGCCGGGAGATCGCCAAGTTCAAGGGTGAGGAGAACACGCTGCGCTGGCACGGCCGCGCCGGGTTCGCCCGGGTCTCGGTGGAGAACAACTACCCGATCGTGCCGGTCGCCCTGATCGGCGGCGATGACGTGTACCGCAGCCTGATCACCCGGACAAGCCGTCTGGGACAACTGAGCCTGGCTGCGGCCCACAGGTTCTCGGGCACCAGCGATATGGCACCCCCGCTGATGCGGGGGATCGGACCCACGCTCATTCCTCGGCCGCAGCGGATGTATCTGCGATTCGCCGCGCCCGTCGACACCACGAAACCGGCGCGGATCGCCCGCGACCTGTGGGTGAGCACCGTCAAGGACCGGACCCAGCAGTCGTTGGAGGCGGCGATGGCCGGCCTGCTGGACGTGCGCAGTGGCGATCCCTACCGCGAACTGAACCCGTTGGCCTGGCGGCATGCGACCCGTCCGCCGGACGTGCGCGGGTGATCGGCCTGGGGATGAGTTCGCGGTTGGGGACAGCCGGCGGCTGAGCCCGGATTCTGTCGGCCGGGCGGCGCAGGGTGCACAGCATGACTACAACAGACCGCCGCGCCGAGATCGGGGCGATGGGTGAGCAGCTGGCCGTCGACCACCTGGAGCGACTCGGTTTGCGGGTGCTGGTGCGTAACTGGAGTTGCCGCTACGGAGAACTGGATGTCATCGCCGCCGATGACGCCGCACGCACGGTGGTGTTCGTGGAGGTGAAGACCCGGACGAGCGAGCAGTTCGGCGGTGTGGCACAGGCGGTGACGCCGGCCAAGGTGCGCCGGTTGCGGCGGCTGGCCGGACTGTGGCTCGCCCAGCAGCACGGCCACTGGGCGTCGGTGCGCATCGACGTGATCACGATCCGGATCGGGCGTCGCCGCACCCCGGAGGTCACCCACATCCAGGCGGTCGGGTGATGGCGCTGGGCAGGGCATTCTCGGTGGCGGTGCGCGGTGTGGCAGGCGAGATCGTGGAGATCGAGGCGGACATCACCGCCGGGCTGCCCGGAGTTCACCTGGTCGGCCTGGCCGATGCCGCACTGCGGGAGTCGCAAGCCCGGGTTCGGGCGGCCATCACCAACTGCGGGTTCAGCTGGCCGATGGCGCGGCTGACCCTCGCGCTGTCGCCGGCGACGCTGCCGAAGATGGGTTCGGTCTATGACATCGCGCAAGGTCAAGTGCTACTGTCTTAAACGTGCTGGCTGTCGTATATTGCCGTATCTCCCGTGACCGCGCCGGTGCTGGGCTGGGGGTGGAGCGGCAGCGCGCCGACTGCGGCGAGCTTGCCGAGCGCCTGGGATGGACGGTAGTCGAAACCTTCACCGACAATGATCTTTCCGCGTACTCCGGCAAGCCTCGCCCGGGTTATGAGGCAATGTGTCTGGCCTTGGAAGAGGGTCGCGCCAACGCCGTACTTGCATGGCACGCAGACCGTTTGCACCGCCGACCCATCGAACTGGAATCGTTCATCGACCTATGCGACCGCAAAGCCGTGGATGTGCGGACAGTCCAATCGGGGACGGTGGATCTCTCGACGGCCTCGGGGAAGATGGTTGCGCGGATGTTGGGCGCAGCAGCCCGCCACGAGGTTGAGCATTCGATTGAGCGCCAAAAGCGCGCTAAGCAGCAGGCCGCACTTGACGGCAAATACCGGGGTGGGCGCAGAGCTTTCGGGTGGCGCGACGGTAGGCAGATTCAGCCCGACGAGGCAGAGGCAATCCGACAGGCGGCAGCCGCGCTGCTAGCAGGCTCATCCCTGCGGCAGATTACTCGCGAATGGAACGCGGCCGGATTGCGAACGTCATTCGGCGGCAATGAGTTCAACTCTCCCGAGGTCCGCAAAATTCTGCTCAGGCCCCGTAACGCGGGGATCTCGCTGCATGAAGGCCAGGAGGTGGCCACGGGCCTGTGGGAACCGATCCTGGATCGCGACACGCACACCGCCGTTAAGGCCCTGCTGCGCGACCCCGCGCGCGCGCCCTCGGTGAGTTTTGAACGGAAATATCAGGGGTCGGGTGTCTACCTGTGCGGCCGGTGTGGGGCACTGATGGGCGCTGGCACTCACAATCGCGGCGCGGACGGGTGGAGGCGGACGTACACGTGCACCGCTGTGAAACATCTGGCGCGCGACGTGGAGCATTTGGACCGCTACATCACGGCGATCGTGGTGGCCCGACTGTCGCAGCCCGATGCCGCCCTCATACTTGGGGAGGCCGAGGACTACGCCGCACTGGAGGGGCAGCGGGAAGGCCTGCGGGTTCGCTTAGACGATTTGAGCGCGATGTTCGCAGCCGGGGAGATCGACGGGCCGCAATTGAAACGCGGGTCGGTCGATCTTCGCGCCGAGCTGGAGAGGGTGGACGACCGGATCGCGGCAGCGCGCACGTCCTCGGCACTGGCGAATCTGGTGCTGGCCGGTGATGATCTGCGGGCCACCTGGGAAGAGAGCGCCCCCGATGTGCGCGGCCGAGTGATTGACACACTGATGACGGTGACAGTCCTGCCGACCAGGCGAGGCCGTAAGCCGGGCGGGACGTACTTCGATCCCGCAAGCGTGGCTATCGAGTGGAAAGTGTGAGTGCAGCCAAGGGTTGACCGGTATGCGATAATTGCCTGACAACTACCGATACGCATCCGGGATAGCCCGGGAAGTGCCCCTACGGCGATGAGAATTTAACTCCTAGCTGAAGTCTGTCCGCAGGCTTCGGCTTTTTTCATTCTCAGAGGTCGTGCGTCTGCATTGGACGCGCGGCCTTTTTTATTGCCGAAAAGAGGCCACCCTAATGAATTCTGATATTTACCCGTTCGCCGACCACGTCGCCGCTGTGGTCGCCCTGGCCCCACCGTTGACCGAGGAACGGCGCGCCCGTATCACGGCGCTGCTGCGAAGGGCATCGGAGGGGTGGGGGGCCGGACAATACGCCTACGAAACCCCTGGTCGCAAGGCATGTCACTAAAGTTTTTATATGATCTTGCTCACAATATTTGTTACCGTTGTGTAAAACCGCTGGTCAGAGCGTTTTCGAAAACCGTGCCGTTCCGGAGCCTGTGATAGGCTGGAGACAGCCTTCGATAGTCCGCGCCCAAAAACAGGTTCGGCTCGAAACGCTCATTCCGGCCAACACTTTCTCCTGGCCCACCCTTAGCAAACCGAGTACATCTCCAGGTACACCCCTACCCTCTCGGGTATATGCGCTGTTCAGCGGCGTACTCGGCTGTCCAATCCCGTGGTTGCGTAAAACCGGGATACAGGCACCCCAGCAAAGCTAATAGCAAGGAACCTTACATGTACGTTGATGTTGCCGCCGTCCTGGAGGGCGGCGCTATCGCACCCGAGCCCGACATCATGCCCCTCACCGAGGACTCGTTCCTCTTTTATCGCGGTGAGTTCAATCTTGTATTCGGTGACTCCGAGTCGGGAAAGACGTGGCTCACCCTGGCCGCCATCGCTGACGTTCTCAATCAGCAGAATGGTCGCGCCGCGTTCGTTGACCTGGATCACAACGGACCCGCCAGCATTGTCGGACGACTCCGAGAGTTCGGCGTGCCTGATGAAGTGCTCGCCGACCAGCAACGGTTTCGCCTTACCCAGGATGACGGAATTGTGCTTCGGGAAGTGGTGCAGGACTTGACCGTTTTCCGCCCGGATATCCTCGTGCTGGACTCTCTCGGCGAAGCCTTGGGCCTGTCCCGTTTGGACTCCAACAACGCGGAGGACTTCACCCAAGCGCACACGTCCATCATCAAGCCACTAATCACGGCCGGCGTCGGTGTTCTTGTCGTTGACCACCTGGCGAAGAACTCCGATTCACGGACGTTCGGCCCGACCGGGACCACTGCGAAGGTGCGAGCCGTGGGCGGCGCGGCCGTGCTCGTAAGTGCCGCACAACCCTTCAAGCCTGGAGAGGGCGGCAGCGCCAAACTCCAACTCTTCAAGGACCGTCACGGTGGTGTCCGTAAACAGTTCCCCCGAGACGGACAAAAGCCTGTTCTTGGAACGTTCATCCTCACCGACGACGGAGACGGACTCACGTACAACATCGACCCGGGACTGACGGTCCCGATGAAGCGTCAGGGCGCGCTAGACGCCAAACGCGCAAAGACCGACGCCGCCAAACTCGAAGAGCTTCTAGCCGGGACTGACCTCCCATTGTCCGTGCGGTCTGTCAGAAGTGTGTTGCAGTGCGGACAGCAAAGAGCGCAAGCGGCGATTGACGCCCTCAAGGCTGAGCGTATCCCAATGCGTACCCAGGCCGAAAATGACCAATTGCCTGCATAAACACCTGCGTATCCGTGGTTTTCTACATGCCAGGGGTTGCGCCGAGTACGGATACAGATACAGCGCAGGGAGCAAACAATGAAGACCATAGAAACCAATGGCGTGGACATCCACATTCAGGAACGCCCAGGAGGCGGCTACGTCATCAATCAGGGACGCAGTCACCTGCTGCTGACCGACACCGAAGCCGCCGAGTTGACCGACGCCCTCGGTGAGCTGCTCCGCCACCCCAAGGCCTGCTCACCAGCGAAGGCCCGACTGGTGCGCTACCCGATTTCATCCAAGTAAGGACCATTCAAATGCAACGCAAGCACATCGTGGTCGACCCCGACAAATTCGAACTTTCCATGTCGATCTCCCCAGCCCGTTTGGTATTCCTTACGGTCGAGACGATCAGGGGCGAAACGATCAAGATTCCGTTCAGCCCAGATGAGGCTATTCGGATGGGCATCGGCATCGCGGGAGTAGGCCATGCGGTGCGGCGGGCGGCCGCCAACGACGACGCCACCTTTAATCAGGATCTCGCTGATCTCGCCGAGTTGGTTAATAACAACACTGAGAGCTGACCCCATGCGTCTCTGGCACATGATGAGGCCCGACCGCATCGACGCGGCCCTACGCGACGGCGTGATCCTGCCCACCGGCTACAACGACCTGGCCCGCTGTGAAGTCAAGCGGGTCCGGGGCAAGCGCCGCCCACTCGGGCCGGATTCCAACTGGTGTCCGCACGAGCACGACCGCACCCCTGTCACATGGTTCTGTACAGAGCCGATCGCCGTCCGCCTCTGCGCCGGTGAGGTCGCATGGCTCTTCGAGGTCGATACCGACGCCGAGTTGTGGGACCAGTGGGCAGCCACACGCGGAGCCGACCCGGCATGGATTGCCGAGCGCCAAAAGGCCGAAGACTACGAGTTCAGCAAGCGTGCTCGGATACAGGGTGGAGAGTGGGTCACCACTGACCCGATACCCCGTGAGCAATGGCTCTCGATAAAGGACCTTCAGCTGGGCGCACTCATCCCCGTATCGGCGACACGCACAGCATGAACCGGCCGTGTATCGACTGTGGTGACCTCATCGCATCGGGCAGCAGGTGTGCCCAGTGCAGGCCATCCGCACCACTCAAGGTCAGGCCACGCAACCATCCGCACGCAAACCCGGCAGCGTGGAAGAGGTTGAGTCGTGCGGCCAGAAAGGCTCAAAGGTCCTGCCTTGACTGTGGGCGCACCGACAAGCTGCACGCGGACCACGTAATCCCCATCAGTGTCAGGCCGGACCTCGGGCTTGAGCCGTTGAATATCACCGTTCGATGCGAGGTGTGCAATGGACGCCGAGGGAACCGGTACACCGAGGCCGAGGCCGAAGCGGTCCTCGCCGCCATCGCAGCCCGCAAGGCACGCTGGCAGCGCTTCTCTCAGAGCGGTTGAGACGTCCTCCCCGGTGTACCTAACCCTCGGGAGCCGTGAAAGTCGCTCAGAATCGAGCTGTGAAGGGCAGGAATCATGCACGTACTGGACCCCATCCAGTTGGGGAACGAACCGATCACCCGTGACCACGTACTCAACGCCGTCAGGTGGGCGGACGCGGATGCAGGCCCCGCGCTGCTGCTGATGGCGTGGCGATCAGGCCGACTCGACACCGAAACCCTGGCGCGGCTCATCCCCACGATCTGGTGCCGCGCATCCTGTCCGCAAAACCGCATACCGCCGCGAGAATGGCGCGCAATGTTTACAGCAACGGGCTACCGCTCAGGCGGCCAACCCGCCAGCCCGCCAACCTCGATCCGGCTCTACCGCGGTTCTCCTTACGTCGAGAGGCAGCGCTGGGCCTGGACGCCGAACCCTCTCTACGCGATGTTCTACGCGGCCCAGCGGCTCGGGTGCGCCCCCCATCGCAAACCCGGCCAGGTTTGGGTGATCGACGCCCCCGCCGCGTCGCTGCTTGCACACGTCGATCGCGTCGACCCCGGCGAGTACCTCGTGGACACAAAAGGGCTCGCGATCGGCTGCCACCTCAATCGGCACCAGCTACTGGCGGAACTGCCGTCGGACTTGAGGGAGCGGCTGTGGCCGGGGATGGTTGCGAACGTCATGCGCCTCATCGCCGAGCGAAACAACCCCTGACCTGCACAAACGTGGGCAGGGACCCCATCGCGCCCGGTCCTCGTCCCGCCGCCCAAGGCGCAGGGGCGGTTACTCTCTGCCGATCTCCCGTCAGAGCTGTACGCCGGAGGCCGCTATGCCCTCGCGGTCCGACTTGACCTCCACCCAGCGACCGGGCGCGTAGAACG
>NZ_JBAUJB010000337.1:0-2039 GCF_049683355.1 Mycobacterium sp. | reverse complement strand
CAGGAGGTCACCATCGCCGAGGCGGCCGCCGAGCATCAGGTGGACCGCACGACGATCATGCGCATCCGCACCGTCGCCAAGGAGGGTGCGTTGGCGGCGCTGGCCGCTTCCAAACCGGGTACGGCGGAACGGCAGCGCGACTACGAGTTGGAGGCCGCCAAGGCCGAGAATGCGCGGCTGTCCGAGGCGCTCAAGGAGATGGCGGTGCGGCTTGAACCATCCCCGGTTTTGTGCGCACTTCCTTTGTTGGGAAGGATGGCGCGATGCCGAGCAAGTACGACGAGAACACCAAGGCCAGGGCGGTGCGGTTGGTCCGCGAGCACCGCGATGATTACGACTCGGAGTGGGCGGCGATGAAGGCGATCGCGGGCCGGCTGGGGATGAACGCGGAGACGCTGCGCAAGTGGGTTCGCCAGGCCGAGGTCGACGCCGGTGAGGCGGCAGGGATGTCCAGCGAGGAGAGCCGGGAGCTGCGGGAGCTACGCCGCAAGACCAGGGAGCTTGAGGCCACGATCGAAATCCTCAAGGCCGCAACGACTTTCTTCGCGCGGGAGTGCGACCCGCTACACCGCTGATCTGTGCGTTCATCGACGAACACAAGGAGCGGTTCGGGGTCGTACCGATCTGCCGCGCCCTGGGGATCCAGGGCGTGGCGATCGCCCCGCGCACCTACTGGGCACACCGCTCGTCGGCACCATCAAAACGGGCCCTGTGGGACACCACGATCACCGAGATCCTGGCCGGCTACTACGAACCCGACGCCGGCGGGAAACGCCCACCAGAGAGCCTGTACGGCAGCCTGAAGATGTGGGCGCACCTGCAAAACGTCAGGGCATCCCGGTGGCGCGGCGCACGGTGGAACGGATCATGCGCCACAACGGCTGGCGGGGCGTCATGCGTGCTCGCCGCCCGCCGCGCACCACCGAGCGCGACCCGGCCGCGGACCGGGCGCCGGACCTGGTGGGCCGCAACTGGCGCGTTGGCGCACCCAATTTGCTGGAGGTAGCTGACTTCACCTACGTCCCGCTGGACACCGGTGGGTTCGGCTACACCGCGTTCGTCGTCGACGCCTATGCCGGGCTGATCCCAGGCTGGGAGTGCTCGATGGTCAAAGACACCGGATTCGTCGAGCGCGCGCTGCGCCACGCGGCAATCTTCCGGGCCCGTCAAGGCCATCCATTCAACGACACGATCCATCATAGCGACGCCGGAAGCCAATACACCGCAATCCATTACAGAGAAACGCTGATGTTAGAGGGGCTGATCCCCTCGATCGGTACCGTCGGCGATGCCCTGGACAACGCGCTGTGCGAAACCACGATCGGGCTCTACAAGACCGAGTGCGTTCGCCCTGGCTCCCCGTTTCGTACGGGGCCGATCCGAACCGTCGCCGACCTGGAGAACATGACCTCGGGGTGGGTTAGCTGGTACAACGAGCGCAGACTCATGCACCGCCTGGGCCGCATCCCACCGGCCGAGGTCGAGGCCGAGTACTACGCTCGACTCCAGGCCGGAGAGCGCACCGGTCACACGTAACGAGGTGTGCATGAAACCGGGGATGCTTCACACCGACTGGTCCCTGGGCCAGATCGCGCGGTGGATCAACCCAATCGTGCGTGGCTGGCTGCAGTATTACGGTCGGTTCTACCGGTCGAAACTGTATGCGCTATGCAAACGCATCAACACCTACCTGATGCGGTGGGCTCGTAAGAAATACCGGCGCTTGCACGGGTTCAAGAAAGCCCACGCGTGGTGGAAAGCCTTGGGCGAGCGCTATCCTCGGCTTTTCACGCAGTAGGAATACACCCGTGGCTTTATGGCGACGAGAAGGCCGAGTTCACGGTGATCCGCATGACCGGACTGTTGGAGGTGTCGCGGTCGGGGTTCTACAAGTGGCGCGCGGCGCAGGTGACGGGACCCTCGCCGGCCCAGCAGCGCCGTGAGGCCATCGACGCCAAGGTCAAGGGGTTCCACGACGCCTCCGATCAGGTGTACGGCTCACCGCGGATCCTGGCCGATCTGCGCGACGACGGAGAAGT
>NZ_JBAUJB010000336.1:0-7794 GCF_049683355.1 Mycobacterium sp. | reverse complement strand
CTGCGCGCCCCGCTCGGCCGCCTTGACCGCGTCCCGGGCCGAGGCGACGGCCCCGTGGGTGTCGCCCCGCGATGCCTTCGTCCACGCCCTGGCCAACGCCAGCTCGGGAGCGAACAGCATCGATTTCAACCCGTGCCGGGATTCCGCCCGCCCCAACGCCTTTGCCGCCTCGATCGGCTCACCGAGGCGACCCAGCGCCTGTGCGAGCAGCATCCAAGCCAGCGGCCCCCAGGAGTAGCCCGTCGGCGCCAGCGTGTGCGCCGCGCCCCGCAGCAGCGTCACCGCGCGGTGCAGCTCGCCGGTGGCGATCAACACCTCCGCCACCAGCACCTCGCCGATCGACCGTCCCGGCTGCTGTCGCTGGGCGAACTCGGTGAGGCGGCGCGCCAACGTCAGCGCCCGCTCCGGGTCGCCCGTCATCAGCAGTGTCGTCGTCTGCCCGAATCCGCTGGTGAACCGCAGCAAGCCCGGATGCCCGGCGGACAACGCCCGCTCGGCGAGTGCGTCGACGTCACCGAAGCGGCCCATCCGTGCCGAGCTCAGCGCGGCCGACGAGGCGGCCCACCCGATCGCGGTGTCGTCGGCATCCGGCGAGGCCAGTACTTCCTGGGCGAGGTCCATCGCCCGGCTGAGGTTGCCCGCATTCATCGTGAACGTCGCCGACAGCGCGTCCAGCGTCGTCACCGCCGCGGGGGAGGACACCTTGCCGCGGGTCGCGCGCAGGAACGCCGTCGCCCGTTCCGGTTCGGACAGCATCCAGAACTGATTGGCCGCCGTGGGCAGCGCCCATGCCATCAGCTCGTCCTCGGTCAGCATCCCCGGGTCGATCTCGGCGAGCACCTCGTCGGCCTCCCTGCCGCGGCCCTGCCAGGCCAGGGCGTAGCCGACGGTGAGCCGGGTGGCCAGGTCGGGCTCCCGGCTCAGCGCCGCCTGTCCGAGTCGCTCACTGAGCTCGAGATCCCCCAACCGGAGGGCTTCCTGGGCGGCGGCGCACACCTCCGCGACGGGCTGCGGACGGTCGCTACCGACCGCCAGCACCGCCCGGCGCAGCCGGGCCACCACCCCACCGCCGTCGGACGCCGACAACCGTTCGACCAACGCGGTGCGAAGCCGGCGCAGCTCCGGTCCGCCGAGGGCGCCGCGCACCGAGTCGACGAACAGCGGATGCGCCGGGCGCACACCGTCGTCACCTGCGACGACCACCCCGCACCCCACGGCGTCGTCCACCGCGCCGGCCCCGGCCAGCGCCACCGCGTCGGCCAGTGGCAGCGGGTCGGCGACGGCGAGGAACTCCAGCACCCGGCGAGCCGTCCCGGGCAGTGTGTCGACGAACTCCTCGACCTGCGCCCGCAGCCGGCTGTCGTCGTGGCCGGGCGGTTGCAGGTCGATCCGCGCCACCAGCCCGTCCTGCCACAGCGCCGAGACCTCGGGCGGCACCGGGGCCCTGGCGACGGTCGCGGTGAGCAGCATCCGAACGGTGCGACCGACGGCGAGTTGATAGACGAGTGCGGCCGACAGCGGGTCCAGCAGGTGGGCGTCGTCGACGACCAACAACCGTCCGTCGCCGAGGCCGTCGCGCAGCGTCCGCAACACCGCGGCGGTCTTGCCCGTCTCGGGCACCTCCAGCAGCCGCTGGAAAGCCGCGAACGGGAGCGCCGCGCCCGACGCCGTCCCACGCACCCAGTCGACCCGCGGGAAGTCGACACTCAGCCGCTCGGCGGCTTGCCGCGCCAGCGAGGTCTTGCCGACGCCCGCAGAACCGATCAGGACCGCGCCGACCCGGGTCCGCACCCCGGATACGAGCTGATCGAGGGTTGGTTCGACGGGGGCGGTCACCCACCCGATCGGCACTTGCACAGGCACCGGGAAAGCCTATGGCTACCTTTGTCTGCGTGTCCCCGGAAGTGAGTCGACGAACCGACGACGAATGGGCTGTGTGCGTCTACTGCGCGTCAGGCCCGGTGCACCCGCCGCTACTGGAGTTGGCCAGCGACGTGGGAAAGGCCATCGCCGAGAGGGGATGGACCCTGGTCTCCGGAGGCGGCAACGTCTCGGCGATGGGCGCGGTGGCCGGTACCGCCCGGGCCCACGGCGGTTACACCGTCGGCGTCATTCCCAAGGCACTGGTGCACCGCGAGGTCGCCGACACCGAGGCCGACGAACTGGTCGTCACCGACACCATGCGGGAACGCAAACAGGTGATGGAAGACCGCGCCGATGCGTTCATCGCGCTGCCCGGCGGCATCGGCACCCTCGAGGAATTCTTCGAAGCCTGGACAGCGGGTTATTTGGGTATGCACTCCAAACCGATCGTGATGCTCGATCCCTTCGGGCACTACGGGGGGTTGCTGGACTGGCTGCGCGGGCTGGTCGCCAGCGGATACGTCGCCGCGGACGCACTGCGGCGACTCGTCGTCGTCGATGACGTCGATGCCGCTCTGGCCGCATGTGCACCGGTTGTATGACCGATGTCACTCGCAGTTAGGGTGGCCGACAAACCGACACAGCGGAGGAACAACGTCCTATGAGCGAGAAGTCCGGAGTCCGGCGCAGTGTCGGGTTACTCGATATTGCCGGCCAAGTGCCCGGTTTGGTGATGGACGCGCCGGTCATCGTGCGCGGCGTGGTCACCGGCTTTCTCGCGCGGCCCTCGGCGAAGACCTCGATCGGCAAGGTCTTCCAGGACCGTGCCGGCCGCTACGCCGACAAGGTCTTCCTCAAGTTCGAGGATCGTGAGCTCACCTACGGCGAAGCCAACGAGACCGTCAACCGCTACGCCGCGGTGCTGGCCGCCCGGGGCGTCGGCCACGGTGACGTCGTCGGCATCATGCTGCGCAACTCCGTCGAACCGGTGCTGCTCATGCTGGCGGCGGTCAAGTGTGGCGCGATCTCGGGAATGCTGAACTACAACCAGCGTGACGACGTGCTCGAGCACAGCCTCGGTCTGCTGTCGGCCTCGGTCGTGGTCGCCGAGACCGAGTTCGTGGAACCCATCAGCGAGAGCGGCGCCGACACCGACGGTCTGTTGACCCTCGACCAACTCAAGCGACTCGCCGAGACCGCGCCGACGACCAACCCGGCCACCACCCCTGCGGTGCTCGCCAAGGACAAGGCGTTCTACATCTTCACGTCCGGCACCACCGGGATGCCCAAGGCCAGCGTGATGACGCACTACCGGTGGTTGCGGGCACTGGCCGGTTTCGGCGGCCTCGGCATGCGTCTGAACAGGAACGACACCCTCTACTGCTGCCTGCCGCTCTACCACAACAACGCGTTGACGGTGGCACTGTCGTCGGTGCTTAACTCCGGTGCCACGCTGGCGCTGGGCAAGTCGTTCTCGGCGTCGAAGTTCTGGGACGACGTCATCCGCCACGACGCCTCCGCGTTCGTCTACATCGGCGAGGTCTGCACGTACCTGCTCAACCAGCCGCCGAAGGACACCGACCGCAGACATCGGGTACGGGTGATCGCCGGCAACGGGCTGCGCCCGGCCATCTGGGACGAGTTCACCGAGCGGTTCGGAATCCAGCGGGTCTGCGAGTTCTACGCCGCATCCGAGGGCAACACGGCGTTCGTCAACGTCCTCAACGTCGACAAGACCACCGGCATCTGCCCGTCGCCGGTGGCCTTCGTCGAATACGACGAGTCCGGCGACCCGGTGCGCGACAAGGACGGCGGGGTGCGCAAGGTCGCCAACGGCGAGCCCGGGCTGCTGCTGTCCAAGGTGAGCAACTTCCAGCCGTTCGACGGGTACACCGACAAGGAAGCCACCGAGAAGAAGCTGGTCCGCGACGCTTTCAAGGAAGGCGACGTGTGGTTCAACACCGGCGACCTGATGCGCTCGCAGGGCTTCGGGCACGCGGCGTTCACCGACCGGCTCGGCGACACGTTCCGGTGGAAGGGCGAGAACGTCGCCACCACCGAGGTGGAGGCCGCGGTGTCGACCGATCCGCAGGTCGAGGAAGCCACCGTCTTCGGGGTCGAGGTGCCCGACACCGGCGGTAAGGCCGGCATGGTCGCGATCCAGCTCAGGGACGGTGCCGAGTTCGACGGCAAGGCCCTGGCCAAGGCGGTCTACGACAAGCTGCCCGGCTACGCGATCCCGCTGTTCGTGCGGGTGGTCGAGGAGCTGGCGCACACCTCGACGTTCAAGAGCCAGAAGGTCGACCTGCGCAAGGAAGGCTACGGCGGCTCCAGCGGCGAGGGCGACGACGACGACGTCGAGATCGACGACCCGATCTATGTGCTCTCCGGCAAGGAGGAGGGGTACGTGCCGTTCTACGACGAGTACCTCGGCGAGGTCAAGGACGGCAAGAAGCCGAAGTAGCCCGTATCGCAGGCCCGTAGCCTGGTGACGTGCAGAGGACGTTTCTGGGGCGCCCGGTGGCCGCGGACCGCGCGCTGATCATGGCGATCGTGAACCGCACGCCGGACTCGTTCTACGACCGCGGCGCGACGTTTACCGACGACGCCGCCAAGCAGGCCGCGCACCGCGTGGTCAGTGAGGGCGCCGACGTGGTCGACGTCGGCGGGGTGAAGGCCGGGCCCGGTAACACGGTCGACGTGGCGGAGGAGATCAACCGCGTCGTGCCGTTCATCGAGTGGCTGCGCGCCGAATTCCCCGACCAGCTGATCAGCGTCGACACCTGGCGGGCCGAGGTGGCCAAACAGGCCTGCGCAGCGGGCGCGGACCTGATCAACGACACGTGGGGCGGAGTCGACCCCGACCTCGCGGCGGTCGCGGCCGAGTTCGGCGCCGGACTGGTGTGTTCGCACACCGGCGGTGCCGTGCCGCGGACACGCCCGTTCCGGGTGAACTACGGGATCTCCGAACGGGGCGTGGTCGACGACGTCATCGCCGAGGTGACCGCGGCCGCGGAGCGGGCGGTCGGGCAGGGGGTGCGCCGAGACGGCATCCTCATCGATCCAACGCACGATTTCGGCAAGAACACTTACCACGGCCTTAGTTTGTTGCGCCAGGTGAAAGAGCTTGTAAAAACTGGATGGCCGGTCCTGATGGCACTCAGCAACAAAGATTTCGTCGGGGAGACTCTGGGTGTGGACCTGACCGAACGCTTGGAAGGCACCCTGGCGGCCACCGCGCTGGCCGCCGCGGACGGAGCTGCGATGTTCCGGATGCACGAGGTCGGGCCCACACGACGCGTGCTGGAAATGGTCGCGTCGATCCAAGGCGCGCGGCCGCCGACTCGCACGGTGAGGGGACTGGCATGACTGTGTTATCCGATCGAGTCTCAGACCTGGCCACAGAAGGTGTGGCCGAACATCGCTGGCTGACCGACCACAGCTGGAGCCGGCCGGCCTGGACGATCGCCGAACTCGAAGCGGCGAAGGCGGGACGCACCGTGTCGGTGGTGCTGCCCGCGCTCAACGAAGAAGAGACCGTCGCCAGCGTCGTCGAGTCGATCACCCCGCTCGTCGGTGGACTGGTCGACGAGTTGATCGTGCTCGACTCCGGCTCCACCGACGACACCGAGATCCGCGCGCTCGCCGCAGGTGCCCGGGTGATCAGCCGGGAGGTCGCACTGCCCGAAGTCGCCCCGCAGCCGGGCAAGGGCGAGGTGCTGTGGCGGTCGCTGGCCGCCACCACGGGCGACATCGTCGCCTTCGTGGACTCCGATCTGCTCGATCCCGATCCGATGTTCGTCCCGAAGCTGCTGGGCCCGCTGCTCACCACCGACGGCGTGCACCTGGTCAAGGGCTTCTACCGGCGGCCCCTCAAGGTCAGCGGCAGCGAGGACGCCAACGGGGGCGGGCGCGTCACCGAGCTGGTGGCACGCCCCCTGCTGGCCGCTCTGCGGCCGGAGCTGATGTGCCTGTACCAGCCCCTCGGCGGGGAGTACGCCGGCACCCGTGAGCTCCTGACCGCGGTGCCGTTCGCGCCGGGGTACGGCGTGGAGATCGGGCTGCTCATCGACGCCTATGACAGGTTGGGGCTCGATGCCATCGCCCAGGTGAACCTCGGGGTACGCACCCACCGCAACCGGCCGTTGACCGAGTTGGCATCGATGAGCAGGCAGGTCATCGCCACCCTGCTGTCCCGGTGCGGAGTGCCGGATTCAGGGGTCGGGCTCACCCAGTTCTTCGCCGACGGTGAGGACTACACCCCGCGGATGTCGACGGTGTCCCTGCAGGACCGGCCGCCGATGGTGACCCTGCGCCCCCGCTGACGTTGCTGACGTTTCTGCCAACCGGAATTGCATTCCGGTAGCCGAAGTTCGGCAGGGGACCTGCGGGAATCCAATTCCGACGGGATGAGGCACTATCGAGGCGTGACCCTCGTTCTTCTCTACCTCGTGGTGCTGGTGCTCGTCGGCATCGTGCTGTTCGCTCTCGGCGGCGTGCTCTTCGGCCGGGGGGAGGTGCTGCCGCCGCTCCCGCACGCCACCACGGCCGCCGTATTACCCGCCTCGGGTGTCACCGGCGCCGATGTCGACGCGGTGAAGTTCACCCAGGCGCTGCGCGGCTACAAGGCTAGCGAGGTCGACTGGGTGCTCGACCGGCTGGGACAGGAACTCGACTCTCTTCGCGGTGAGCTGGCAGCGGTGCGTGCCACCCACGGTATGGACGAACCCGCCCACGCCGACGCCGGCCATGGTGCGCACGCGCTGCCCGCCGACGAGGCACCGGAACAGCCATGACTTCGGCCTCTGTCGATCGCCGGATCCGGTGCGGCTGGATCGACCAATCACGCTTGTCACCTACCGATTTCGACCTCTACCGGGACTACCACGACGACGAGTGGGGCCGCCCGCTGCAGGGTTCGGCCGCGTTGTTCGAACGGGTGAGTCTCGAGGCGTTCCAGAGCGGGTTGTCCTGGCTGATCATCCTGCGCAAGCGGGACAACTTCCGGGCCGCGTTCGACGGCTTCGACGTCGAACGCGTCGCCCGCTACACCTCGCGAGACGTCGACCGATTGCTGGCCGACCAGGGGATCGTACGCAATCGCGCCAAGATCGATGCCACCATCTCCAACGCGCGGATCGTCGCCGACCTGGCGGACGACGGCGTCGACCTCTCGGAGTTGCTGTGGTCGTTCGCGCCGCCGGACCGGCTGAGCCGGGCGCGACCCGCCGATCTGTCGCAAGTTGCGGCGGTGACGCCCGAATCCAAGGCGATGGCCAAGGAGCTGAAACGCCGCGGGTTCAGATTCGTCGGCCCGACAACGGCGTACGCGTTGATGCAGGCCACCGCGATGGTCGACGACCATGTGGCCAACTGCTGGGTTCCGCGTCCGAGCGAGTAGAGCCCGCCGGCCGCCCGCCCGAAACCGGCCAGCCGGGCCGTTGTCTGCGTCCGCTTGGCCGGGTCTTTGCACACGAGACGGCCCGGATAGGGAACAATGGAGTGCTGTAGCAGTTCAAGGCCGGATTCTGTCTGTGCTCCTCGAAGAGTGGGCAGGCCCGGCTCGTACCGACAGAACGGGCCCATACGGGCACGCCCATGCGGAGGGAGTACTCGATGGCGGCGATGAAGCCCCGGACCGGAGACGGTCCACTGGAAGCAACCAAGGAGGGGCGCGGCATCGTGATGCGGGTACCACTGGAAGGTGGTGGCCGGCTTGTCGTCGAGCTCACCCCCGACGAAGCTGCCGCGCTCGGGGACGAACTCAAGAGCGTCACCAGCTAGCGAACCTTGGTCGCTAGGACTTTAAGAGCTGTCTTGAGTTTTCAGGCTGCGTTTGCCAGGATGCGCGCCTGGCCCATAGTTTCGGTGATGTGAATATCGATGTTCTGCAACGCTTTTCGTATCGGTGGTGGAGCTGGCGGCTGGTCG
>NZ_JBAUJB010000335.1:0-6459 GCF_049683355.1 Mycobacterium sp. | reverse complement strand
CGGCCACCGCGCGCCGCAGTCGGGTGTTCTCGGCCGGACGTCGCAGGCCGAGACGCCCGCCGTTGGCCTGGATCTCGTCGCCGGAACGCAGCAGCGATTCCGCCGCACCGTTGAGGTGCTGCACGGTCATGTCGGGGGCGACCAGGACGGCCGCGGCAGTAGTCGCGTCCACCGCGTGCACGCGGCCGTGGTCCCGGTTCTGCAGCGCGTTCAGTACCTGCTGGGTGCGCAGTGCCTGCCGGACATGGGGGACGAGCGCGTTGACCAGAGTGACGTTGTCGGCTGTCGCAAAGGGCGTGCTGCGCTTGTCGGTCACGACCATGAACATGCACGGAACCGGGGCGGCGGGAACCCGGACGAACAGCCCGTCGTCCATGTCGTGTGGGCGGATCCACCCCTGATTGAACTCCGAGCGTGGGTTCAAGTCCACCAGGTGCGCCCCGGAGTGCACAAGTCCGAGCGGGCCCCTGTCCACCGCGTCGAGCACGTAGTCGACCTGGCGATAGTGCTGCTGGTAGGTCTGTTTCGCTTCGACAGGGATGAAACACATATCGACGTTGCGCTCGTCACCGCAGCCGATGACCAGCCCGGCTCCGGTTGAGTTGAGGGCTCCGGTGACCAATGACATCGCTGCGGCCCAGCCGTCATCGGTGATTGCGGAGGCATGGACGGCGGTCACCATTTGCGAGAACTGTTCGATCGTGACCATCGCGGCTCCCCGGTGCAGCGTGTTGCGACGATCGTAGTCCTTGACCACCGCTGTTGCGTGATGCGGGACAAATATCATCAGACTGACACCTGCTTGCGCCCTGGGATGAGGTTTGGCTCTCAGACTCACGAGTGTTCGGCTGGCTGCTGCGGTGAGTTTCAGGGCCCCGAGCGGTCTACCCCACCATGACCGAAACCATGATTGTGAAGACCACCGTCGATGCGCCGGCCGAGAAGGTTTTCGGCGTGCTGGCTGATCCCTCCAGTCACCAAGCGATCGACGGCACGGGTTGGGTGCGGGAGGCGCTGGACGGAGAACCGCTGACCGAGACCGGGCAGATCTTCCGCATCGCGATGTACCACGACAACCATCCCGACGGGCACTACGAGATGGCCAACAAGGTCATCTCGTGCGAGCCGCACCGGGCGATCGGCTGGGAGCCCGGTCAGGCCGGCGAGGACGGCACGCTCGAGTTCGGCGGCTGGACCTGGCATTACGACCTCGAACAGATCGGCCCGCAGCAGACCCGGGTGACGGTCACCTACGACTGGTCGGCGGTGCCCGCGATGCTGCGCGAGCACATCGAGTTCCCGCCGTTTCCCGTCGAGCACCTGGAGAACTCCCTGGCGAATCTGGACAAGCTGCTCGTCGTCAGGCGGTGAGTTCGCGCTGCAGTACCCGGACCGCCTCGATCCGGGCCTTGATCTGATCGGTGGTGGCCGCGGCCAGCGGCGGGCCCCCGCAGCGGCGGCGCAGCTCGTTGTGGATCCAGCCGTGCGGCCGCCCGGTGCGGTGATGCGCCAGTGACACCAGCGTGTTGAGCTCCTGGCGGAGTTCCCGTAGTTGGCCGTGTGTCGACGGCCGCGGCACCACCCCCTCGGCGGTCCGCTTCGTCAGCTGTTCTTCTTGCCTGCGCCGCAACAGGTCTCGCATCTGATTGCTGTCGAGCAGTCCCGGGATGCCGAGGTAGTCGGCCTCCTCCTCGCTGCCCGAAGGGGTCGCGGAGCCGAACGAGGAACCGTCGAAGATCACCTGATCCAGTTCGGCGTCGGCACCCAGGTACTCGATCCCCTTCTCCTGGAGATCGGGTTCGTCACGCTTCTGCTCGGCGAGTTCGGCGTCGAGCGGATCGTCGAGCGTCTCCCGGTGCGGCTTGCCCAGGATGTGGTTGCGCTGCGCCTCCATCTCGCTGGCCAGCAGCAGCAGGTTCGGCACCGAGGGCAGGAAGATGCTGGCCGACTCGCCGGGCTGGCGCGAGCGCACGAACCGGCCGATCGCCTGCGCGAAGAACAGTGGAGTGGATGCGCTGGTGGCGTACACGCCGACGGCCAGGCGTGGCACGTCGACACCTTCGGAGACCATGCGCACGGCCACCATCCACTTCGAACTGCCCGCCGAGAACTCCGAGATGCGGTCCGAGGAGCCCTTGTCGTCGGAGAGCACCACGGTGGGCACCTCGCCGGTGATCGTGTGCAGCAGGTCGGCGTAGGCGCGGGCCGCGGTCTGGTCGGAGGCGATGATCATGCCGCCGGCGTCGGGGACGTGCTGGCGCAGACCCCGCAACCGGGTGTCGGCGGCGGCGATCACCGCGGGCATCCACTGGCCTGCCGGGTTGAGCGCGGTTTTCCAGGCCCGCGCGGTCTGCTCGGCCGTCAGCGGTTCACCGAGGCGGGCCGCGTGTTCCTCGCCCGCGCTGTCGCGCCATCGGGCCTCGCCCGAGTAGGCCATGAACATCACCGGCCGGACCACACCGTCGGCGAGCGCGTCGGAGTAGCCGTAGGTGTGGTCGGCCTGGGAACGCATCAGGCCCTCGCGGTCGGGGGAGTAGGTGACGAACGGGATCGCGCTGTCGTCGCTGCGGAACGGCGTGCCGGTCAGCGCGAGCCGCCGGGTCGCGTCGTCGAACGCCTCGCGAACGGCCTCGCCCCAACTCTTGGCGTCGCCGCCGTGATGGATCTCGTCGAAGACGACGAGGGTCTTGCGGTTCTCGGTGCGCACCCGGTGCCGGGTGGGGTGGCTGGCTACCTGGGCGTAGGTGACGACGACGCCGTGGTACTCCGGGGACGTCTGGAAGTTGGAGTTCGAGAACTTCGGATCCAACGCGATCCCGAGTCGGGCGGCCGCTCGAGCCCACTGGATCTTGAGGTGTTCGGTGGGTACGACGACGGTGACGGCTTCGATGGTGCCCTCGGCGAACAACTCGGCGACAACACGCAGCGCGAAGGTGGTCTTGCCGGAGCCCGGAGTCGCGACAGCCAGGAAGTCACGCGGCTTGGCGGCCAGGTATTTCACCAGCGCCCGTCGCTGCCAGCCCCGCAAAGCCTGGGTGCTGGGCGCTGCGTCAGCCCGCACCCTGTGACTCCTCTCTGAACGGCATGCAGTCTAGGGCAGGCGGTTACGCGACCGCATTTCCGCGGCGTGTCCGGGTCGCGTGTCGGCTCCGGTGGCTAGACCGGGAACGTCACCTTCGTCAGCTCCTCGGAGACAGTCCACAGCCGGCGCTGCAGGTCGAGGTCGTAGGACTGCGCACTGGAGGCGACGACCACGGGGTTGCCCCGCTGCTCGGCAATGCCGTCCGGACCGTAGTACTGGCCGCCGAGTGCGCCCGGGTCAGTGGCCGCGCGCAGGGTCGGCAGGGCGCCGGCGGCGGCGCTCTGGGTGATCAGGGGAAAGACGACCTGGGCGACGCGCAGCACCGGCTTGGGAAGGTTGCGCGCCAGCTCGGTGTCCGACGTCCCGGGGTGCGCCGCGACGGCGACGGTCTTGCCGCGCGGGGCCAGCCGACGCTGGAGCTCGTAGGTGAACAGCAGGTTGGCCAGCTTGGACTGGGTGTAGGCGCCCATCCGGTTGTAGCTGCGCTCCCACTGCAGGTCATCCCAGTGGATGGAGCCGCCCATCTTGTGGCCGTTGCTGCTGACCGTCACCACC
The DNA here is from genome assembly GCF_049683355.1 of Mycobacterium sp. Classification (GTDB taxonomy): domain Bacteria; phylum Actinomycetota; class Actinomycetes; order Mycobacteriales; family Mycobacteriaceae; genus Mycobacterium. Next base: position 2,822 of record NZ_JBAUJB010000335.1, on the reverse strand, counting down.
CGGGCGCCGGGGACATCGAGCAGCTTGTCCAGCAGCTGGCCGGTCAGCGCGAAGTGACCCAGATGGTTGGTGCCGAACTGCAGCTCGAAGCCGTCCTTGGTAGTGCCCTTCGGGGTGGTCATCACCCCGGCGTTGTTGATGAGCAGGTCGATCGTGTCCAAGCGTGACTTCAGCGCATCGGCAGCCGCGCCGATGGAATCCAACGACGTCAGATCGAGTTCCTGGACCTGGACGTCGCCGGTCATCTGGGAGGCCGCCTTCGTGCCCTTGTCGGTGTCGCGGACGGCGATCACGACGGTCGCGCCCTTGGCGGCCAGGGCTTGGGCGGTCTCGAATCCGAGTCCGGTGTTCGCGCCGGTGATGACGGCGGTGCGGCCGGTCTGGTCGGGGATGTGGGCGGTGGTCCAGTCGGTCATGGTCGGAGCTCCTCGGTGCGTATTGTCAGTAAGCGGGGCGTATGCCCCGGTTGATCTCGACTATACGGAACGGTTGCCCCGTTTAGCAGGAGGTGCGCTGTGGGCGAAATCGAACCGCGAAGTCGGGCGGTGCGCGCCGATGCCGTACGAAATCGGGCGCGGGTGCTCGATGTGGCCTATCAGACCTTCGCGGCAGAGGGTCTCGCCGTCCCGATCGACGAGATCGCGCGCCGCGCCGGCGTCGGCGCGGGCACCGTCTACCGGAACTTCCCCACCAAACAGGCACTCTTCGGGGCGGTCTTCGAGGATCGGGTGCGCCGCATCGTCGAGCATGCGCGCACGCTGCTGACGTCGGATGGACCCGCAGAGGCGCTGTTCACGTTCCTGCGTTACATGGTCCGGACCGGCGCCACCGATCACGGACTGGTGGACGCGCTGGCCGGCTACGGGGTGGTCCTCGAGGCCGCCGCACCGGGCGCGGAAGTGGCCTTCCTCGCCGTGCTCGACGAGCTGTTGACGGCCGCCCAACAGGCCGGTTCGGCGCGGACCGACGTCGGCGTGCCGGAGATCAAGGCGCTGCTGCTGGTGTGCAAGACGGCGCAGCTCTACGGCGATCAGGTTTCGGACAGGGTCGCGTCGGTCATCGAAGACGGTCTCCGGACGTCCGGAACCCGCGGCTGATCTTGCACTCACCCTGGTCGAGTGCTAAGAATGCAGTTGGCACTCGCGACCGGCGAGTGCTAGGTCGGGACGGTGAGGCTCGGGGCCGCACCTAGCGGGGCACACCCAAGCCGTCCGTCGCGGGCACTGCGCCCGACCAGCAAGACGTGCATCCCCGATCCGGAGGAAACACTTCGCAATGGCCAAGACAATTGCGTATGACGAAGAGGCACGCCGCAGCCTCGAGCGGGGACTCAACGCCCTCGCCGACGCGGTAAAGGTGACGTTGGGGCCCAAGGGTCGCAACGTCGTCCTCGAGAAGAAGTGGGGCGCCCCCACGATCACCAACGACGGCGTATCCATCGCCAAGGAGATCGAGCTCGAGGACCCGTACGAGAAGATCGGCGCAGAGCTGGTCAAGGAAGTCGCCAAGAAGACCGACGACGTCGCAGGCGACGGCACCACCACCGCCACCGTGCTGGCTCAGGCGCTCGTTCGCGAGGGCCTGCGCAACGTCGCCGCGGGTGCCAACCCGCTCGGCCTCAAGCGCGGCATCGAGAAGGCCGTCGAGGCCGTCACCCAGACGCTGCTGAAGTCGGCCAAGGAGGTCGAGACCAAGGAGCAGATCGCTGCCACCGCCGCGATCTCCGCCGGTGACACCCAGATCGGCGAGCTGATCGCCGAGGCGATGGACAAGGTCGGCAACGAGGGTGTCATCACCGTCGAGGAGTCCAACACCTTCGGCCTGCAGCTCGAGCTCACCGAGGGTATGCGCTTCGACAAGGGGTACATCTCGGGTTACTTCGTGACCGACGCCGAACGTCAGGAAGCCGTCCTGGAGGATCCCTACATCCTGCTGGTCAGCTCCAAGGTGTCGACCGTGAAGGATCTGCTCCCGCTGCTGGAGAAGGTCATCCAGGCGGGCAAGTCGCTGTTGATCATCGCCGAGGATGTCGAGGGCGAAGCCCTTTCCACCCTGGTGGTCAACAAGATCCGTGGCACCTTCAAGTCCGTCGCCGTCAAGGCCCCGGGCTTCGGTGACCGCCGCAAGGCCATGCTGCAGGACATCGCGATCCTGACCGGTGGCCAGGTCGTCAGCGAAGAGGTCGGTCTGTCCCTGGAGACCGCCGACGTCGCGCTGCTGGGTCAGGCCCGCAAGGTCGTCGTGACCAAGGACGAGACCACCATCGTCGAGGGCGCCGGTGACTCCGACGCCATCGCCGGCCGGGTGTCTCAGATCCGTGCCGAGATCGAGAACAGCGACTCCGACTACGACCGCGAGAAGCTGCAGGAGCGCCTGGCCAAGCTGGCCGGCGGTGTTGCGGTGATCAAGGCCGGAGCTGCCACCGAGGTGGAGCTCAAGGAGCGCAAGCACCGCATCGAGGACGCGGTGCGCAACGCCAAGGCTGCCGTCGAGGAGGGCATCGTCGCCGGTGGTGGCGTGGCCCTGATTCAGTCGGCTCCTTCGCTCGACGAGCTGAAGCTGACCGGCGACGAGGCCACTGGCGCCAACATCGTCCGGGTCTCGCTGTCGGCCCCGCTCAAGCAGATCGCCCTCAACGGCGGCCTGGAGCCGGGGGTCGTCGCCGAGAAGGTCTCGAACCTGCCCGCGGGTCACGGCCTCAACGCCGCGACCGGCGAGTACGAGGACCTGCTGAAGGCCGGCGTTGCCGACCCGGTGAAGGTCACCCGCTCGGCGCTGCAGAACGCGGCGTCCATCGCGGCGCTGTTCCTCACCACCGAGGC
>NZ_JBAUJB010000334.1:0-3557 GCF_049683355.1 Mycobacterium sp. | reverse complement strand
TTTCCCGGTCTGCACCACGAGGATTGGCGCTACCCGATGTTCCGGGAGCGGGCGGGCCGATGGGAGTTCGTCGCCGACCTGGTGGCCATCCACGTGATCCCCACCGTGCAGGTGTTCCTCGGGATGCTGCCGATCTACGTCGCGGTCACCACCCCCGGCACCGGGTGGGCATGGCTGACTGTCGTCGCGTTCGTCGTGGGCATGGCCGCGGTCGCGCTCGAATTCGTCGCCGACGGGCAGATGCACCGATTCGTCAAGGACCGGAAGCCCGGCGAGGTGATGGACCGCGGCCTGTGGAGTTGGTCGCGACACCCGAACTACTTCGGCGAGTTCGGATTCTGGTTTGCGCTGGCGCTGTTCGGCGTAGCGGCGTCGCCCGGCGACGCCTGGTGGCTGTTCGTCGGCGCGGCGGCGATGCTGGCGATGTTCCTGGGTGCCAGCATCCCGATGATGGAGACCCGCAGCCTGCAGCGGCGGCCGGGCTATCAGGCGGTCGTCGACCGGGTGTCACGGTTCGTGCCCCGCCCACCCGGCAAGGTCCGCGTCTGACGCGCCGGCGCGTCGTCATTGCCGGGCTGGGCGATATCGGGGTGCTGACCGCGATCAAGCTGGCCAAGCATGCCGACGTCGTCGGGATCTCTGCCAAGCCCGGGCTGGTCAGCGGACAGGACCTCGGCTGGCGGCTGGCACGGCCCGACGAGTGGGCCCGGCACAACTGGGTCCCGTTCGGCCGGTTCCGCGGCCTGGACCGGGTCCGTGCGGTGCACGGCACCCTGACCGGTGTCGATCTCGATTCCCGCACCGTCAGCGTCACCGAAACCGACGGCGCCACCGCGTTCGGCTACGACGTGCTCGTCATCGCCACCGGCGTCACCAACGGCTTCTGGCGGCGGCCGACGCTGCAGACGACCGACGAGATCAACGCCGACCTGCGCGGCCCGCACGAGCGCCTGGCCGCCGCACGTTCGGTGATCGTCGTCGGAGGGGGCGCCGCGGCGGTGAGCAGTGCCGCCCAGATCGCCACCACCTGGCCGACCAAGCGTGTTGATCTCTACTACCCCGGCGACCGGGCGCTCGCCGGGCATCACCCCCGCACCTGGGCCACGGTGCAGCGCAGGCTCTCCGAGGCCGGGGTAGGGCTGCATCCCGGCCACCGCGCGGTTCTCGCGGACGGGTTCACCGGCGACGAGCTGACGACGGATCCGGTGCAGTGGAGCACCGGGCAGCCCCCCGCATCCGCCGACGCGGTGCTGTGGGCGATCGGGCGGGTCACCCCCAACACCGGGTGGCTGCCCGCCGACATCCTCGACGAGCACGGGTTCGTCACCGTCACACCCGAACTCCAGGTGCCGGGACATCCCGAGGTGTTCGCGGTGGGCGACGTCGCCGCCACCGATCCGTTGCGCAGCTCGGCGCGCAACCGCGCCGACGGACTGCTCGCCGGCAACGTGCGGGCCGTGCTGGCCGGCAAGGCGGCCACGAACCTCAAGAGCTACCGGCCGCCGAAGCGGCGCTGGGGGTCGGTGCTCGGCATCCAGCCCGACGGGCTCGAGGTGTTCGCCCAACGGCCGGGCGTTCCGATTCCCGGCCTGGTCGTTCGAGCGGGTGTTGCTGCCGTGGATCGTGAACCGGGGCATCTACCGCGGCGTGCGTGGGGACTAGCAACTAGCCGACGCGGGGGATCTCGGCGTTGATCCGGTCCAGCAGCTGCGGGTAGCGCTTGGCCTCGCGGTGCCCACCCGGCTTGCCGCTGCTGACCACCGCCACCGAGAGCGCCCGTGACGGGTCGGCCCACACCGCGATGTCGGTCAGCCCGGTGTGGCCGAACGCCCCGGGGGCATCGCGGCCGAACGGCCCGAAGCGCCTGGAGCCGAGCATGTAGCCGGTGCCCCAGCGCATCGGCGCCATACCGGTGGCGAGGTCCGGGCGCAGTCGCCGGGACTCGGCGGTCGCGGCCCGTAGCGTCTGTGCGGACATCACCCGGACACCGTCGAGTTCACCTCCACGACAGAGGATCTCGGCGAACCTGGAGAGCTCGTTGGCATTGGATACCGTGTTCGACGACGGGATGACCCCGGTGAGGAACTCCGGTGTGTTCGAGAACGGGATGATCTGGGTCATGGTGCCGCCGACGGCGGCCTTGAATGCCTTCGCGATGGGCGCGGGCAACGGTTTGCCGGTGACGTGACTGGGCGCGACCAACGGAACGTCAACGGGGGCAACGCCGTAGTTCGTCCACCGGAACCCGAGAGGGGCCAGGATCTCCTCGTGCAGGATGTCACGGATGCTGCGTCCTGTTGCGGCCGAGATGATTTCGCGCATCAGCGGTCCCCACGTCACGCCGTGGTAGATGTGCACCAAGCCGGGCCGGTACACCGGCTTCATCTTGCCCAGCATGTCGCGCGTGTAGTCGCTGTCGTCCATCCGCCTCAGGTCGGGCCTGGGCCCGGTGGCGAACGGTACGCCCGCGCTGTGGGTCAGCACGTGGCGGATCGTGGTGCGGTCCTTGCCGTGGCTGGTGTAACCCGGCAGGTGGTCGCACACCCGGTCGTCGAGCGAGAACTGCCCCCGCTCGACGAGCATGTGGGTGACGGTTGTGGTGATCGCCTTGGCGGCGGAGTAGACGCAGAACGGTGTCGTCGTCGAGACCGCCACCTTCTCGGCGTCCGGTGGGTCGGCGGGACCGTTGCCCCAGCCGTGACCGATGGCGCGGTCGAGGATCACCCGGCCATCGCTGCGCAGGCACAACTGGATCGCCGGCTGCATGCCCGCCGCGTACCAGTGCCTGGCTGCCTGCCAGATGCGCTCCACTGCCGCCGGGTCCACTCCGGAGTGGTCCTCATCGCCGATCGAGGTGACCGCCTCGAGATGGGCGGGGACGGCAATCCTGCCTCCGTTGTCGGAGACGGTGGTGCTGCTCCCGGTCAGCGGGGTCCCCCGGAGAAGAAGCCGCTGCCGACCAGGCCGGTCAGCTGCCCCAGCAGGTCGCCGGGCCCGGGCTGCGGCGGCATCGGGGCGTTGGTGAGCTGCCAGGCCTGGCAGTCACTGGTGGAGAACGTCGTGTCCGTCGGCAGGATCTCGACGAACGCCGGCTTCTTGGTCAACGCGTTGTCGACGAGCTCGTCGCCCGCGGTGCGCTTCCAGTAGCACGCACCGTCGTCGACCGGGCCCGCCGACTGGTAGACCCCGGGAAGAATCTCGGTGCCCACCGCGTAGGAACCGTCGGCGTCGATGGTGGTCTTCGCCGCCTCACCCGAAGCAGGAGCGGGTGTGGGCGGCGGCGGGGGAGCGGGCTGGGCCTGGGCCGGCGCAGCGACGATCCACCACCCTGTCAGCACCACCGCGGCCACCGCGGCTGTTTTTGTCGGCCTCATAGGAAGTCAGTCTAAGTGGTGCCGCTCGTAGGTTCGTCGGGGGTCAGGTTTGGGCGGTCGGGTCGTCGAGGTAGAGGCCGCAGGCTGTGTCGAGTGCGTCTTCGGGCGCGCCGGCGGTGAACCCGGTCGGCAGAATCGAGTCTTCGTAGCCGTCCTTGCTGGCGAGGTAGATCGCGAAGCCCC
>NZ_JBAUJB010000333.1:0-3424 GCF_049683355.1 Mycobacterium sp. | reverse complement strand
GTTCGCGGATCGCGACGGCAGTCACCGACGTGCTTGCTGCACGCGCCAGCCGCTCGAGCCGGTCCATGACATCGTCGGGCACATTACGCAGATGCAGAGTTCGCACCCGTCGAGTGTATCCAAAAGCAAGCTCCCTGCTAGCAGAATGCTAGCAGAGAGCACTCGGAACTGGGATCCGCCCACCGTTAGACCGCCTCGTCCTCACACCATCCGTTTTGCTGTTGCCGCAGCGGCCGAGCTACTCGAAACTGGTACAGGTGACCCGTTGCGGTGGAGCGCAACGCTGCCGAACGAGCGCTCAGTAACCCCGTTGCGGAGTCAGGCGAAGCCACCTCAGATATGCCACGACCGTAGCACTCTGCTACAGTCGTAACACATTGCTACACCAAAGGAGCGTCATGCCCGACACCGCCGATCGAGTGACCCGGATCGCCGCCGATCTGATGGACAGCGCTGCCGCCGAAGGCGCACGCCAGAGCCGCTCGGCGAAACAGCAATTGGACCACTGGGCGCGCGTCGGGCGAGCGGTATCCAGCCGGCACAGCGCCGCGCGACGCAAGGTCGAAGCCGCCCTCGCCGGCGACATTCCCATGCGAGACCTGTCCGATGAGGAAGGTGTCGTGTTCAACGCCGAGATCTCCGCAGTAGTCCAGGAAACCCTCGCGGGCACCGACTACGGCGCCGTGCTGGCCGCACGAGGCGTCACCACGGTGGCGCTCGACGACGCCGGCGAGATCGTCCAGTACCGGCCAGACGGCAGCACTGAGAGCCTGGACGGCGGCGATGACTGACAGCACTCTGCTTCGGTGAAGCGCCTCGACCTCGTCGTCGGATCCAACGGTGCCGGCAAGTCCACCTTCATCGAGCTGACCCTCGCACCACTGCTGCCGCGCAGCGTCTACGTGAACGCCGACGAGATCGGCAAGCGACGCTGGCCCGACGATTCATCCGCACACAGCTACGAGGCGGCACGGATAGCCGCGGACACCCGATCAAGGCTCATCGAACTCGGTGAATCGTTCATCGCCGAGACCGTCTTCTCACACCCGTCGAAACTCGAACTCCTCGACGCCGCTCACACGGCGGGCTACACAGTGATCCTGCACGCCGTGTTGATCCCTGAGGAGCTCGCTGTACTCCGCGTTCGACATCGGGTGCGCGCGGGCGGCCATGATGTGCCCGAACGCAAGATTCGCCAACGCTATCAACGGCTTTGGGATCTGGTCGCCGACGCGGCCGGCCGTGCGGACGAGGCGACGTTCTACGACAACAACGCGGTCCGCGGTCCGCGTGTGGTGGCTCAACTCGCCGCGGGATTCGTCGTCGGCACCCCTGCATGGCCGGCCTGGACACCCACCCCACTCTCCACACGCTGGCCTCACGGGTGACGATGGGTGCGGTCGCAGACCGGAATGCACCATAGGAGGGGCTCGTGACTGACCGACGACACCTGCGGGTGGTGACCGACCTGGAGTCGCGGCCCGATCTACGGCACGCCCGGCGACGCGATGCTGTTGTCTACCGGGTCAGGGTCGACATCGATGACGCCGATCCACCGATCTGGCGACGGATCGACCTGCGCTCGAACATCACGCTGGATCTCCTGCATCAAGTCCTGCAGGTGGCCTTCGATTGGACCGACTCGCACCTGCACCGCTTCTCGCTCGGCGGCAGCGCGTTCGACCGCAATAGCCAGCTGTTCCTGTGCCCGTACGATGTCGACGAACCGGACTTCGACGACGACGGCGGCGTTCCGGCTGCCGAAACTCGCCTCGACGAAACACTCAGTGAAACCGGTGATGTGCTGCACTACCTCTACGACTACGGCGACAACTGGGAGCTGACCATTCGCCTCGAACAGGTGCTGCCGGCCGATGGTGGCTGTCCCGCCGCTGTGGTCGTCGACGGTGAGCGCGCCGCGCCCCCGGAGGACTGTGGACACCTGGTCGACGCGGACAGCCTCGCCGAGGTGCTTCCAGACCCGGCCCTCTTCGAGCCCGAGCGCGTCAACACGGCGTTCGGTGGCGCGTACTTCCTATTGCGCGAATCCGGCATCGACACGCGCCTCGTCGATCTGGTTCATCAGCTCACGTACACGGCGCACGGCGACAGCCTCACCGCGGCGGCGCTCGTGCTGGCCTCAGGGTCTCCTCCGTTGAAGACGGACGACATGTTCCGCCAGCTGCGGGCGGTCCAGTGGTTCCTGGACCGGGCGAAGGACGGCGGCATCGCGTTGACGGCAGCGGGGTTTCTCAAACCGGCTGACGTGGAGGCGGCATCGGAAGTCGTTCCGGTCATGGCTGATTGGATCGGGAAGAACAACCGCGAAGCACACTGCTTCCCGTTGTTGCGGTTCCGAGAGAGTCTGCAGCACCTGGGCCTTCTCCGAAAGAACAAGGGCACTCTACTGCTGACCAAGGCCGGACAGGCCGCCCAGCAGGATGTCGACGCGCTCTGGGAGCATCTGGCCGGTCGGCTGATTCCCAAGTCCGGCGACAAGTTCCAGACGCAGGCCGTCCTGTTGATCCTGGCCTATGCCGCGGAGTCCGCGAATTCGGAACTGCCCTTGGGCCGGATCGCCGCGCTGCTGACCGAACTGGGCTGGCGCCACGGGGACGGGCGGGCCGTGACCGAATCCGCTCTGCGCCATCTTTCTGTCTACGAGGTGCTGACCAACCTCACCGATCAACCCGTGACCTTGCGGCGGCGGAACGCCATCAGTCCAGCAGCAGCCGCGTTGGCGCGCAGAGCTCTTGGTGGTTGAGGACGATACCTGGGTTGGCCCCGGACCAGCGAGCCGCACAAATTCGGTGCATCCAGGTTCATGGGGCGGGTTGATAATGAGACTCATGGCAGGGGAATCTGTTCATACCAAGCGAGGATGTCTGGGCACCCTCCGTCGGGATACCGCCCTACGACAACAACCTCGGAGACAATCGCGGCTTCTCTCCCACCGCCGGGCCGGAAGCGTCACGGGTCGCCATCTACACCGACTTCGACAACGGCATCATCGTTGCGCGCCAGAACGCTTCGGTCAATGCGGACACCGGCCATGTGCGCACGGGTACCCCGTCTGTCGGCGCAGTGCAGACCTCCGACGGCGGGGTTCTGATCCAGTACAACGCTGCGGACCCTTTCTCACCCGGCGGTGAGGCTCTGGCCAAGGCATCCGGGATCAGCGTGAACGGAACGCTGGGTATCGTGCCCTCGGACAACGGGTCCCGATTTGGCGGCGATGATGTGAGCACCTTCCCAGCCCTGGAGGTCTACAGCGACCGCGGTGGAACCACGTCGACGGTACTGCAGCAATGGCCGACTCTGACCAGCGACGCCTCCGGCCCGATGGCCGGCTTGATGTTCGACAAGGATATCGGCGATCCGGGCGTCACCGCTTCAGCCTCCCGCATTCATAGATCGGGCTCTA
>NZ_JBAUJB010000332.1:0-5625 GCF_049683355.1 Mycobacterium sp. | reverse complement strand
ATACCGGTCGGGCCGTAGTTGGCCAGGTTGCTGCGCACCGCGAAGTTGCCCGGTGACTGGAACAGCGGCAGGCTGAAGCCGATGTCCCAGATCATCTCGTCGAGCTCGTTGCCCAGGGTGCGGGCCTCGGCCGGATCGAGCTCGGAGAGCGTCTCCTCGATCTTCGCGTCGATCTGCGGGCTGCCGATTCTGCCGTAGTTGCTCTCGCCGTTGGAGGCGTAGATCTGGGTCAGGCCGCCCAACGGGAACGCGTCGCCGCCCCAGGCGAACAGGGCGATGTCGAAGTTACCCGGCGTGATGTAGTCGCTGAACAAGCTGCCGCCGGCGACGGCGTTCAACTGCAGCTCGACACCGATCTGGGCCAGGTTGTTCTGCGCGATCTGGGCGATCGACCGGTTGCTCTGCGCATCGTAGAAGACGTTGCGGATGGTGAGCCGGCGGCCGTCCTTCTCACGGAACTGGCCGTCGCCGCCGAGTGTCCAGCCGAGCGCATCCAGATCACGCTTGGCGGCCTCCGGGTCGAATGCGATGGCGTTGTCCTGGTAGCCCTCCTGACCGGCCACGTAGATGTGGTTGTTCAGCGGAACCGGGTTGTCGACGAGGCCGCGCTGGACGATCGACGCGATGGCCTGGCGGTCGATGCCTTTGGCGATCGCCGTCCGAAGGGCCGGATCGGCCAGGATCGAGCCCTCGGCGCCGTTGAAGGTCATGTGTGCCCACGTCGGTGCGGGCGCGCGTCGCACCGATACACCCTGGGTGCGGCGCGCGATCGTCAGATCGTCCATCGTCCCCAGCCCGACCGCGTCCAGGGCGTTGTTCTGCAGGGCGGGGATCTTGGCCGCGTCGTCGAGCACGGTGTAGGTGATCGAGTCCAGAACCGGCGGGGTGCCCCACCACTTCGGGTTGCGGCTCAACACGATCCGCTGGACGCCGCGGTCGGCCGAGGTGATCATGAACGGCCCGGCCGACGGGCCCGGACCGTCCAGGAAGCCAGTATTGAATGCTTCCGGATTCTCGGTCACCTCTTTGGGATAGAGCATCCCGTTGCCGGCGAACATGCCCCGCCAGTCGGCGTAATGCTTGGCGAACGTGATGACAGCCTGCCGGTCGTCGACGCCCTTGGTCACCGATGCGACGCGTTCGCTGCCGTTGGGGGCGGCGAACAGATACGCCGGGTCCTTGCCGCTGGTGGCGTTGATCTGGGCGGCGAAGTCCTCCCAGGTGATGGGCCGGTTGTTCGTCCAGACCGCCTTCGGGTTGATCGTGTACGTGACGACCTGGGGGTCCGTGCTGGTCAGCTCGACGCTGGTGAAGAAGTCGCTGTTGACCGACATCTCCCCGTCGGGCCTGATGAAAAAGGCCCGCGGCAGCGTGGGCTTGTACATCGCGCCGACCTCACCGAGGTTGCCGTCGATGTGCAGGTTGTTGAAGTTCGATGGGAAACCCGTCAGTGAGAGCCGCAGATTGCCGCCCTGCTGCAGTGTCGAAGGATCCTGTGGGTTGATGTCGGCGGTCGCGCCGAGCTCGGCGTCACCGCCGGCGGAAGGAACGTCGTTGTCCGGGCTGGAGCAGCCGGTCAGGACCAGCACCGCCGCCGTGCCGACGCCGAGCAGACGCAGAATCGCACGTGACAAGGGCGTTCGATGCGATTTTGCGACTGCTCGGGAAGTTCGGTAGGTCATGCCCACCGACTTTATCCGTGATCCGCGGGCGGCCGCGGCACCGCAGCCAGCAACCGGCGTGTGTACTCGTGTCGGGGGTGGGTGAAAACCTGCTCACCGTCACCCTGCTCGACGATCACGCCCTTGTGCATCACCGCCACCCGATGGGCGAGGTGTTTGACCACCGACAGGTCGTGGGAGACGAACAGGTAGGCCAGCCCGAGGCGGTCCTGCAGATCGAGCAGCAGGTTGATGATGCCGGCCTGGATGGACACGTCCAGGGCCGACACTGGTTCGTCGAGCGCCAGGATCTTCGGTTGTAATGCCAGCGCCCGGGCGATACCGATGCGCTGCTTCTGGCCGCCCGAGAATTCTGCCGGGTACCTGCCGGCGTCCTCTCGGCGCAACCCGACCTCGGTGAGCAGTCCGGCGACCCGGTCATCGATTGTGTTCTTGTCGAAGCCGTTGGCCCGTAACGGTTCTGACAGCACATCGAACACCGGCAGTCGGGGGTCCAGGGACGCGACCGGATCCTGGAACACCACCTGGAGGTCACCCCGCAACGCTTTGCGGGAGCGTCTGTCCAGCGTGGCGACATCGGCGCCGAGCACCTCGATGGTTCCGCCCTGGGGCGCGGTGAGATCCAGGATCTGATGCAGTGTCGTCGACTTGCCCGAGCCCGATTCCCCGACGATGCCCAGGGTGCGACCCTGCTGCAACTCGAACCCGATGCCGTCGACGGCGCGCACTTCGCCGATTCGGCGGCGCAGCACCACTCCTTTGGTCAACGTGTAGGTCTTGACCAGATCGCGAACGCGCAGTACGACTGATTCGCCCGCCGCCGGGCCGGTCGCCGGCTGCGGCGCGGTGGACACGCCGTAGATCTCGGCGGCACTGCGGCCGGCCACTTCCTCACTGCGGATGCAGGCGACCTGGTGATCGGCGCCGACCGTCTCCAGTTCCGGTTCCTGCGCTTGGCAGGCGTCGACCGCGAGCGGACACCGCGGGGTGAACGGGCAGCCCGCAGGCAGCGCCGCCAGCGACGGGGGAGCGCCGGGGATCGGCACCAGACGGGCCCCCTGGCTCGCGTCCAGGCGCGGTACCGAGCCGAGCAGGCCGGCGGTGTAGGGCATCCGGCGGCTGCGGTACAAATCGGCCACCGGAGCCGTCTCCACCGCCCGGCCCGCGTACATCACCAGGGCGCGGTCGGCGAACTCCGCGACGACACCGAGATCGTGGGTGATGATCAGGACGCCGGCGCCGGTGACGTCGCGGGCCGTACGCAGCACGTCGAGGATCTGCGCCTGCACCGTCACGTCCAGCGCGGTGGTGGGTTCGTCACAGATCAGCAGGTCAGGGTCGTTGGCTATCGCGATCGCGATGACGACGCGCTGACGTTCCCCGCCGGACAGTTCGTGCGGGAACGCGCGAGCCCGCCGCTGCGGCTGGGCGATCCCGACCAGTTCCAGCAGCTCCACGGCGCGGGTGCGTGCTGCCCGGCCGCGGACGTCGCGGTGGTGAATCTGGATCGCCTCGGAGATCTGGTCGCCGACGCTATACACCGGCGTCAGCGCCGACATCGGGTCCTGGAAGACGGTGCCGATCTTGCGGCCCCGAATGCGGGACATCTGCTGGTCGGACAGGCCCAGCAGTTCCTCGCCGTGCAATTGCACCGAACCCGACACCTCGGCGTAAGGGGGGAGCAGGCCGATGACGGCCATCGCGCCCGCCGACTTCCCCGCGCCGGATTCGCCGACGAGTGCGACGACTTCGCCGGATTCGACGTGGTAGTCCAGACCGCGCACCGCGGCCACGTGCTCGGAGTCGGTGGCGAAGCCGACCGTCAGGCCTCGTACCTCGAGAAGGGTCATGGGCGGCGCTCCGCCTTCTGTGCGCGGCGCCTGCTGCGGCTCGGGGCGGGGCGCGCGCCTGGGTCCAGGGCGTCGCGCAGCCCGTCGCCGACGAGGTTGGCGCACAACACGATCGCCACCAGCATCCCGGCGGGGAACAGGAACACCCACGGGAACGTCGTCACCGACCGGGTGCCTTCGGCGATCAGGGTTCCCAGCGACACGTCCGGAGGTTGCACCCCGAAGCCGAGGAAGCTCAGCCCGGTCTCCGCCAGGATGGCCAGCCCGACGTTCAACGCGGTGTCGATGATCAGGATGGACGCCACGTTGGGCAGGATGTGACGGACGATGATGCGCCAGTGGCTGACGCCCATATATCTTGCAGCGACTACGAATTCGCGCTCCCGCAAGCTCATCGTCATACCCCGCACCATCCTGGAACTGATCATCCAGCTGAACACCGCGAGCAACACGATGAGCCAGAGGACGGTGCCGGAGTCTCTGATCCGGGGTGTGACGATCGCGATCAGGATGAAGCTCGGGACGACCAGCAGCAGGTCGACGAGCCACATCAACGACCGGTCTCGCCAGCCGCCGAAATACCCGGCGACCGCCCCGACCGTCGCCGCGATGATCGTCGAGATGAACGCCACGCAGACACCGATCAGCAGCGATTTCTGCATGCCCCGCAGAGTCTGCGCGAGCAGGTCCTGGCCCAGGGCGTTCGTGCCGAACCAGTGGTCGGTGGTCGGTGGCTGTTGCAGGGCGTAGTAGTCCAGCTCGTTGTAGGAATAGGGCAGCAGCGGGGGCAGCGCGTAACAGCCCACGAACAGCAGGCACAGCACCGCCAGCGACACCACGGCCGCTCGGTTGCGCAGGAAGCGTCGCAGCACCAGGGTGCGCCGGGAGACGAACTGGTATTCGGCCGATGATTCGCTCACGACGCACGCACCCTCGGGTCGAGCGCGGCGTAGATGACGTCGGAGAGCAGCCCCGCCAGCAGGATCGTCGCCCCGGAGAAGACCGTGATCGCGGCGATGATGTTGGTGTCCTGGGAGGCGATGCCCTGTACCACCCATTCACCCATGCCGTGCCACCCGAAGATCTTCTCGACGAACACCGCCCCGGTGACCAGGGCGCTGACGCCGTAGGCGAACAGCGTCGCCATCGGGATGAGTGCGGTGCGCAGGCCGTGCTTGAACAGCGCCCGTCGCCGGGTCAGCCCCTTGGCCCGCGCGGTGCGGATGAAGTCCTGTCCGAGCACGTCGAGCATCGCGTTGCGCTGGTAGCGGCTGAACCCGGCGATCGACGCCAGCGCCAGCGTGAAGGTGGGTAGGACCAGATGCTGCAGCCGGTCGACGAACTGATTCCAGGCGCCCCCCACCGCGTCCGGGGACGTCTCCCCGGTGTACTCGAACAGCTGTATCCCGAGGGTCGAGTTCACCTTCAGCGCGCCGAGGATCAGCAGGTTGGCCACCACGAAGGTCGGGGTGCTCAGGATCAGCAGCGACGCCACGGTGACGGCCCGGTCGGACAGCCCGTACTGGCGGACCGCGCCCCACGCGCCGGCGACGACGCCGACGACGGTGCCCACCACCGAACCGATGACGACCAACCGCAGGCTCACCCCGATGCGTCGCCACAGCTCCTCGGTGACCGGCTGACCGGTGACCGTGGTCCCGAAATCCCCCCGCACCGCCCCCGACACCCAGTTCGCGTAGCGGACGGGAATCGGTTCGTCGAGGTCCAGTTCGGCCGCCTTGGCGTCGATGACGGCCTGCGGCGGTCGCGGGTTGCGTTCCAGCAGGCTGTCGAGCGGTTCGAACGTCAGCGAGGTCAGGGTGAACGTGAGGAACGACGCGATGCCCAGCAGCACGATGTAGTTGAGCAGCCGACGCGCGAGGAAGCGGGTCATGCGGTGGGTCCGCCGCTGGGCTGCATTCGGACAGGTTAGGAGAAATGTGTTGACACAGCCCGTTCAGGTGTCCTCGGCGTGGCTGATCGGCGCCGAACGCAGGGCGATGTTCACAGCCTGCGCATAGCAGCGGCACAGAGTTCGCATAGCCCCCGGGCACATAATGGGTCAGTGGCCGACACGCCTGTCTCCGACGCCG
>NZ_JBAUJB010000331.1:0-1586 GCF_049683355.1 Mycobacterium sp. | reverse complement strand
ACGTACACCCTTTCGGTCGTGCTGGTTCCGGCGCGCACACGTGCGCCACCGAAAAGTGTCGGCTATGTCGAATGTCGGCGTTGATCTCAACTCGGGATGCTTCGCCGCTACTCGGTAGGCGGCCGCCGTCGACCATTGTAACGACAGTGTGGGTGGGTGCTGCGCCGAGCGGCAAATTTGACGCCGCCGCACCGGGTTCCAGTGGGGTTACTTGTGAGTAGCGGTGACGTCGGTCTCGGCTGCCATCGCGGCACCGACGATGCCCGCGGTGTTCTGCAGTGCCGCCGCGACCACCGGGGTCCGGTTCGCGAGCAGCGGAATCCATTTGTGGGCCTTGCGGCTGATGCCCCCGCCGGCGATGAACAGGTCCGGCCAGATCGCGTTCTCGATCACCACCAGCACTTTCGTGACTTCTTCCGTCCAACGCTCGTACGACCATTCCTTGCGGTCCTTGACCGAACTGGCGGCGCGGTGCTCGGCCTCTTTGCCGCCGACCTCGAGGTGACCGAACTCGGTATTGGGCAGGAGCACGCCGTTGTGGATGACCGCCGAGCCGATCCCGGTGCCGAACGTCAGCAACACGATGACGCCCGTGTTGTCCCGGCCGGCACCGAATTTCTCTTCGGCGAGTCCGGCCGCGTCGGCGTCGTTGAGCACGGTCACCCGCTGCCCGCCCAGCGCCCCGCCGATGACCTCGCGCGCGTCGGCGCCGATCCAGCCTTTGTCGACGTTGGCGGCGGTCCGCACGATCCCGTCGGTCACCACCCCGGGATACGTCACCCCCAGCGGTCCCTGCCAGTCGAAATGCGCGACGACCTCGGCGATGGTCTCGGCGACGGCCGTTGGCGTCGCCGGCTGGGGGGTGAGTACCTTGAACCGCTCACCGATCAGCGACCCGGTGTCCAGGTCGACGATGCCGCCCTTGACGCCGCTGCCGCCGACGTCGACGCCGAAACCGCGGCGGGCCCCGGAACCGGATTCGGTACCGGCTGGACCGGACGATGAAGTGGCGGTCATTCGAGCTCCTCTGCGCAGGTGCGTTCCACACACTATCGGCTCGCCCATCGGGATGCGGGTCGGTCCTGCATCCCGAATCGTCTGCGATCGCCGGGTGTGTTGCGATGAGTGGGTGACCCATTCGGACACCGGCCCTGTGCAGCTTCGTTCGTTGGCCGAGCAGTTGGCGTCGGAGGCGGCGGAGTTTGTCAGGAAGCGCCGCCTGGAGGTTTTCGGCGCTGGTGGCGGGGGTGCGTCGGCGGCGCATGCGGTGCGCTCGAAGAGCACGGCGACCGACCCGGTCACCGTGGTCGACACCGAGACCGAACGGCTGCTGCGGGGCCGGCTGGCCGAACTGCGCCCAGGCGAACGCATCCTCGGCGAGGAGGAGGGCGGATCCACCGGTGGGGCGGACGGGGAGCTGACCTGGGTGCTCGACCCCATCGACGGCACGGTGAACTTCTTGTACGGGATCGAGGCGTATGCGGTGTCGGTCGGTGTGCAGCGCGGCGGCACCTCGGTGGCCGGGGCGGTCGCGGACGTCGCGGCCGGCGCGGTGTACTCGGCGGCGCTGGGACACGGGGCCCGGC
>NZ_JBAUJB010000330.1:0-4455 GCF_049683355.1 Mycobacterium sp. | reverse complement strand
ACCGTCGGCGGTTGCCACGGCCGGGCGGCGCCAGCGGGCGCCCCGGGACGTCGGGACGGCAGGAACGCCAGCGCGACCAGAAGGGGAAGCAGCGCAAGCCCGCCGATCAGGCCTGCCCGATAGGTCGAGTTGGAGTCGAAGCCCAGCGTGACGGTGCCTGCGGTGCCCTCCGGCAGTACCCAGCCCTGCTGCCAGCCGTTGACGGTGACCGGGGTGAGCCGCTCGCCGTCACCGCTGCGGGCGCTCCACCCCGGGTTGACGCTCTCGGGGACCACCAGCACCCGGGTCGTATCCGAGGCCGGCACCACGACATCGCGGTGGTCGCTGGTCCAGCGGCTGGTGTCGACGGAAGCCGTTGTGGCCGAACCCAGTCGGTCGGCCAGCGGACTCGCCAGCTGAACCCCGTCGACGATGAACGTCGGACCCGGGCTGATCAGCAGCTCCTGCTGGCCGACGGGCAAGGTGATCGGTCCGCTGCAGGGCCGTGCCGGGATCGGTTCGTTGTCGAGTAGCGCGCCGACGGTGGTGCTCACCGAGGTCTGCACGAACTGCCCGGCGACACCGATGATCGGGCCGCGGCCGCACGCCAGGCTGATGGTCCGCGCCCGGTTGGTGGCCGCGTCGGCGGCGGCGATCGGCGCGCCGCGCGCATCAAGAGCCACGATCTCTGCCAGCCCAGGAGGCTTGAGCTGGTCGAAACCGAGTGCGGTGCGGTCGATCACGTCGTGCCAGTCCAGCAGCGACACCGTGATCGAGTCGGTGACGCGGGATTTCAGTCGCATTGTCTCGGTGCCCTGGCCGAGGCGGCGCACCTGCGGCCCGTCCCCGAGATCGACGGCGATCATCGTCGGGTGCGCGGGCAGCTCCGACGAACTCGGTGTCACCCGCAGCGCCGCCACGTCCTGCGGGGCGGGCAGCGCCAGCTCGAGGGTCGGCGGGGTTCGCGGCCCTACGATGCGCTGCGGAGCGGTCCACGCGGTGCCCGGATCCCCGTCGGTGGCCGCGTACGCCGAGCCGAGAACATCGATGGGATCGGAATCACCTGCGGCTCTGACGGTTCGGGGCTGTGCGATGAGGTCAGCGAGGTTGGGGCCCTGACGGGCGCGCACCCAGACGGTCGGGCTGACCTCGGTCTGCTCTGGCACGGTCAGGGTCCGACTCAGGTTGAAGGGCTCCTCGGAGGCCAGCGCCACCGCTGCAGCACACCGGATCCCGGTCGGGCTTTCGGCGCAACCCGAGCGGCCCAGCAATTCCGATCCCAAATCCCATTGGGCCACCGCCGAACCCGGCGGTGGGCCGGGGACCTGCACGGTGTGGCGCAGATCGACCGGATGGGCGAAACCATTGGCGTCGTACTGGGTGACGGTGAAGTCGGTGATGCCGAACTGCACGCCGGGGGAACCGTCGTCGGTGGCCACGGCGGTGATCCGCACCCAGGGCGACTCGCCGTAGGGAAGCGCGACGGTGACCGGTTCGCCTGCCTCGTCGAACCGCACCGTGGTGGTGCCGTTGACGGTGGCCACCTCGAGCCGACGCACCTGGGCGCCGACAGCGGTGGCGCTGGGCGTGATCGTGAGGGTGGCGTTGGTCACCGGGCGGTCGAAGTCGACCTGGAGCCACTGGCCCACCGCGCTCTGCAGTGCGTTGGAAACCCAGCTGGTCGATGAGTCCCCATCGATCGCCGCAGGCGGCGCCGTGGCCGGCGAGACATTGGGCAGCGCCGTGGGATCCGATGCCGAACTGGACACCGAGACGCGCCCGCCGACCCACTGCCCGTAGATCGGTTCGGTGTCACCGGTGGGGTAGTCGGGAACCCGATTGAACGTGTTGCGGGGATCTCCGGCGGCACGAATCGCCGACGAGTGGTCGTCGACGCGGCCGTAGTCGGTTTCACGTGCCAGCGGGGTGTCGGTGACGGTCACGACCGGCGCGGACAGCCCGGCCCGTAGCGCTTCGGAGGTCAGCAACAGCGGCCCCAATGGTGGCTCACCCGAAAGCCTTCTGCGCTCGTCGAGCCGTAGCACCGCTTCGGGCCCGCCGTCCACGCGCGCCATCGAGTCGGTATCGGCCACGTACGGAGCAGCCGCGTCGGCGGCGCCGTCCACCGCGTAGATCTCGATCGCGGGGTAACGCGGCCGCATGCCGCTGTCGGCCACGAAGCCCTCCAGGCTGCCTGGTCCGACGGGCTCACCGAACTGTGCCACCTTCGTCAGGCCCGGCGAACCGTCGATCGCCCGGTGAACCAGAATGGGACGCGCCGACCTGGAGGAGTCAGGATCCAGATCATTGCGCACCACCAGGTAGGAAATGCCTTGTCGTGCAAGGGTGTCCGCGAGACCGGCGGACGGCCTCCCGGCCGCGAACAGCCGCTGCACGGAGTCCAGTGAGCGGATCGTCTCCGGCGGGGTCAGGGGGATGGAATCGCGAACACCCCACGGGCTGCCGCCCAGGACCTGCAGCGGCTCGTCGTGGCTGTTGCCCCACACCTGCGTGGCGAACGGCGCGCCCGGAACCACGAGCACCCGGCCGGCCACGGGTGAGCCGGAGTTGTGGGCGTCCAGCCAGTCCGCGGTCTCGTGCCAGTACCGCGGGATCGCGTCGAACGCCCCGGGCGGTGTCAGCCGGCCGGTCCAGGCCAGCGAGGTGGCGGCGACCAGCGCGGTCAGCACCACCACGCCCACGGCGACACGCTTGTCCTTCTCCGGGTGGGCCAACGCATCGCGCCACACGGGGCGCGGCGCGCTGCCGGGGAGCGGTATCCGTCCCAGCAGGTGGGCGAGGCCGAGCACCAACGGCAGTCGCAGCAGCGGTTCCAGCTTGTGCAGGTTGCGCAGCGGCGTGCCGTCCCCGTCGAGGAACGCCTGGACCTGCTGCGCGACCGGTGAACCCAACCGGCCGCTGTAGCCGGCGGCCAACGCCACGACGCCTACCGTCAGGATCGTGATCAGCCTGCCCTTCGCGGGCATCGTCCGCATCGCGAGACCGGCCAGGCCGCCGGCCGCGACCAGCGTCGTCGCCAGCACCGCGACCGAGCCGGTGACCAGCGGTGCGCCCGCGGTGGCGGTGGGCGCCACATACGGCGTCCACGCGCCGGTGCCGCGCAGCATCTCGGTCAGCGACATCCAGCGGGTGGTGACACCCGAGGACTCGATGAAGTCCAGGAACGGCGGGCTGATCCGGCCCAGGTGCACCAACGCGACGACCCACCATGTGACGGCCAGCGCCGCGCACAGCAGCCACCACGCGGTGAAACGCCGCCACGTGGCGTTCGGGCGATGGCAGGCCAACCACACCACCGCGCACAGGCACGCGGTGAGCGTGGCGACCGCGTTGACCGCGCCCATCAGCGCGATGGCCAACCCGGAGCGCGCGGCCAGCACGCGCATGCTCCGGCCTTCGCCCGCCCTGTCGACAACCCCGCCGCGAAGCGCCAGGATCACCGGCAGCAACACCCACGGCGCCAGCATCATCGGCAGCGTCTCCGATGAGATCGCGCCGATGGTGGTGAGCACCCGCGGGGAAAGCGCGTAGGCGGTCGCGGCGATGACCCGCGAGGTGGTGCTGCCGATCCCCAAGGCTTCGGCGACCCGCACCACACCCCAGAAACCGACGACGAGCAGCAGCGCCCACCACAACCGCTGGGTCACCCAGCCCGGGACGCCGAGCAGGTCGCCGGTGAGGAAGAAGGTGCCGTGCGGAAACAGGTAGCCGTAGGCCTGGTTCTGGGCCTGACCGAACGGCAGGTCGCTGTTCCACAGGCTGAACGCACGCGTGAGGAAGCGCAGCGGGTTCGCGGTGAGATCGAGCTTGGTGTCGGGTGAGATCTGTCCCGGTGACTGGGCGAAAGTCAGGACCAGCGCCGCCGCAGCGGCCACCCACAGCCAGCGCCGGGAGAGCGGCTCGAACGCTCCGGGGCGGGATCGGCTGTCGGCGGAGCGCAGGAGCGTGGCGAGCCGGGATCTAACTTCTGTCGCCGTACTCGACCCTGTTGAGAACCGACGACGCCGGATCGCCCGCCTGCAGCGGAGGCTTGGTGTCCTGCTGCACCATCAGCGTCACCCCGAACACGGCAGCCGCGCCCAGCAGCAGGCCGACGACAATGCTGGCGGCAGCAGGCACGAGAAACCGATCCATGAGCCTCAAACTAGCACGCGCCGCGTCACGGCCCCGGTGGCACGATCAGCACCGGATGATGCCCCTTACGCAGCACTTGATCGGCCACGCTGGACTGGATCAGCGCATCGAGACGGGCGGGGCTAACGCCGCGGCCGTGGCTGCCATTAGTCTCGGGACGCATGGTCATCCCCCGAACTCGATGGACAGCCCCCGGTGCCCTGCTTGCGGTGGTGGCGACGGTCGCGCTCGCCGCGGGCTGCACGTCGGCCGACGACCAGGCCGCAGCACCATCCAGCGCGCCGCTGGCGATGGCTGCCGGCCCGGTCCCGAACAACGCCC
>NZ_JBAUJB010000329.1:0-2211 GCF_049683355.1 Mycobacterium sp. | reverse complement strand
GCGCACGGCGTCGACCAGTTCGCGGCTGCTCTATGAGGCGATCGGCAAAACCTATGACGGGTTGGGCTTTGGCGCCGTCGGTGATGCGGTGTTCCGGGACTTGGTGATCGCCCGGATCGTCGAGCCGCCGACACCCTGCGCCAGGAGTACTGGCATGGGCGGGCACTGCCCGCCGCGGATACCGCCGAGCGGAAGGCGGTCATCCGCGACCGTGAGCGCATCAGCTGTTCCCAACGCAGCGCCGAGTCGCAGCTGCGCGCGATTCTGGAGGCGTACCACCCTTGCGCCGCTTCACTTGTTCTCCATATTGGATCGCGACATCGCCCTCGACTTCCTCGCCGACTATCCACAGGCGACGATGGGACGGCTCCGACGCCGGACAGTAATCTTTGTAACTATGCGAGGATAGCCGTACGATCGACATTTCGAGTCGTCATACTTGGCGGCGTATTCGAGAAGTTAGTTCGGCGACAAGGAGCATCGATGAAGAGCCGCGCGGCGATTTTGCATGACGTGGGTGGACCGTGGTCTGTAGAAGAGTTCGAACTTGACCCCCCCAAAGCGGGAGAGGTCCTTGTCCGGACAGCCGCAGCCGGCCTGTGTCACTCCGATGACCACATCCTTCAAGGTGATCTGTCGGCGTCGAATGAAGTGATGCGTTCGCTTGGGCTCCCAGCGATGTTCCCTGCCATCGGGGGACACGAGGGTGCTGGCGTGGTTGTAGAGGTCGGAGACGGCGTAACGCTGTTCGAGCCGGGAGACAACGTAGTCATGTCGTTCATCGCAGTGTGTGGGCATTGCCGTTGGTGCGCCAGTGGCCAGGAATATCTCTGCGACGTTGGCGCGGGTACCCTCGCTCCCGGTATGCCAACTGACGGAACCTTCCGCCATCACACTCGCACCGGAAGCAACCTCGGCCACCTCTGCAAGATCGGTGCCTTCTCCGAGCACACCGTTGTATCCCAGGATTCACTGGTGAAGATTGATCCGAGCATTCCCTTGGCATCCGCCGCGCTACTGTCGTGCGCTATCCCGACCGGTTACGGCTCCGCAGCCAAGCGTGCCGATGTCCGTGGCGGAGACACCGTCGTGGTGATCGGCGCCGGCGGCATCGGCACCGCGGCGATCCAGGGCGCGCACATCAACGGCGCCGCCTGGATCGTTGCAGTCGACCCTGTTGAGTTCAAGCAAAAATCGGCCCTGCGGTTCGGCGCAACTCACGCTTGCGGGTCCGCGCAGGAAGCTCTTGATGTAGTGCGCGACCTAACTTTCGGCGTGATGGCCGACAGCGTCGTACTATCACCGTCGCTGATTGGCAAGCCCGATATTGAAGAGGCGCTGTCGTTGACGCGGAAGGGTGGGACCTGTGTGGTGACGGGTATGTCGTCCCTGCGCACACGTTCCGTACACTTGGGTGTTCAAGACTTCACGCTGATGAACAAGAACCTCTGCGGCACCATATTCGGTTCGTGCAATCCGAGAGCCGACATCCCGATACTAGCGAGGCTGTACCAGGCTGGCCGGCTTCAGCTCGACGAAATGATCACAAAACGCTACTCCCTCGACGAAATCAACGAGGGGTATGCCGATCTTCTGAACGGCCGTATCGTACGGGGGGTCATCGATTTCGGCGTCGACTGACCGAAGTATGGGCGCCCCGGCGACCTCGTCATTCTGAACCACCCCGGGTTTGATGCACACCTTCTTTCGAGGGGAGGTTGTCCGCATCATGCCAAGGAAGTACGACGAAGCAACCAAGTGTAGAGCTGTGCGTCTGGTCGTGGAGCATCGCGATGAGTACGACAGTGAGTACGGCTGTGTCCGAGTGGTGGCTGCCCTCTCGGCGTGGGCCCGGAAACGCTGCGCAAGTGGGTCCGCCAGGCCGAGGTCGACGCCGGCGAGCGCGACGGGGTGAGCACCGCAACAGACCGGGAGGGAGCTGCGCCGCAAGGTGTCCGAGCTCGAGCAGACTAATCGTGGCCTCAAGCTCCCTGGTCTTGCGGCGTAGCTCCCGCAGCTCCCGGCTCTCCTCGCTGGACATCCCTGCCGCCTCACCGGCGTCGACCTCGGCCTGGCGAACCCACGTGCGCAGCGTCTCCGCGTTCATCCCCAGCCGGCCCGCGATCGCCTTCATCGCCGCCCACTCCGAGTCGTAATCATCGCGGTGCTCGCGGACCAACCGCACCGCCCTGGCCTTGGTGTTCTCGTCGT
>NZ_JBAUJB010000328.1:0-2698 GCF_049683355.1 Mycobacterium sp. | reverse complement strand
ACCAGCGCGAGCTGCTCCTCACTGCGGCCCGTCATCCGCAGGTAGTCGATGGTGACGTCATCGATCGGGAAAATTGCTGCGGTGGAACCGAATTCGGGGCTCATGTTGCCGAGAGTGGCGCGGTTGGCCAGCGGCACCTCGGACACACCCTCGCCGTAGAACTCGACGAACTTGCCGACCACGCCGTGTTTGCGCAGCATCTCGGTCACGGTGAGCACCACATCGGTGGCGGTGACGCCGGCCCGGCGCTCGCCGGAGAGCTTGAAGCCCACGACGCGCGGGATCAACATCGACACGGGCTGTCCCAGCATCGCGGCCTCGGCCTCGATGCCACCGACGCCCCAGCCCAGCACGCCGAGCCCGTTCTCCATGGTGGTGTGGGAGTCGGTGCCCACGCAGGTGTCGGGGTACGCCACACCGTCGCGCAACATCACGACGCTGGCCAGGTACTCGATGTTGACCTGGTGCACGATGCCGGTGCCGGGCGGCACCACCTTGAAGTCGTCGAAGGCGCCCTGACCCCACCGCAGGAACTGGTAACGCTCGCCGTTCCGCTCGTACTCGATCTCGACGTTGCGCTCGAAGGCGTTGGCGGTCCCGAACAGGTCGGCGATCACCGAATGGTCGATGACCAGATCGGCAGGCGCCAGCGGATTGACCTTCTGTGGATCCCCGCCGAGATCGCCGACGGCCTCGCGCATCGTGGCCAGGTCGACGATGCAGGGCACCCCGGTGAAGTCCTGCATGATCACCCGCGCCGGGGTGAACTGGATCTCGACGCTGGGGTCGGCCGACGGGTCCCAGTTCGCGATGGCCTCGATGTGTTCCTTGGTGATGTTGGCGCCGTCCTCGGTCCGCAACAGGTTCTCGGCGAGCACCTTGAGGCTGTAGGGGAGCTTCTCGGTGCCCGGGACCGCGTCGAGGCGGTAGATGTCGTATTTGTTGTCTCCGACCTCGAGCGTGTCGTGCGCGCCGAACGAGTTCAGGGATGAATTCTTGCTGCTCACATCAACTCCCGCTGTGGATCATCGCCGCGACGGGCTGTGTCAGCGGCGTTGGTAATCTTAACAGTACGCTTGTCCTACAAGGCAAGATGGGTATTCGGGTCGTCCGGTTCCAGTCTTGTCCCCGCGCGCGCGTGGTGCCACCCAGATGGCATACCCAAACTCGGCAGAGTCGTGTCGCCGTCGCCACCGCCGGTCGGTCGCGTACGGTGCTGCTGTGACCGGACCGCACTCGATTCCGCTCTGGGTCCCGCAACTGCCGGCGTACATCCCGCCGGAGGTGGACATGGAGCGGGTGCAGGCCGACGTGGCCGACGACGGGGTCAGCGTGCCCCCCGGGGGTGAGCCCGACGTGCCCGCGTTGAGGCAGGTCGTCGCCGACGCGCGCAGTGAGGGCATCGACCTCAAGATCGTCGTGATCGACGTCAACCCGCCGATCGACACCCCGCTTCGTGACATCGCGACCGAGGTCGGTACGGCCAACCCCGGCTCGACCGTGCTGGCGCTGAGTCCGTCCTTTGCCGGGACCTACAGTCCGGAGTTCGACCGGGTGACGCTGGAAGCCGGTCAGGACGTGGCGAAGACCGGTGATGCCGTGCAATCTTCGAAGAACTTTGTCGGCGAGTTGACCGACTCCCACTTTCCCTGGACGCCATTCACGATTGTCCTTGTTCTGGCAGTCGTACTGGCCGTTGTAGCCACCCGAATACTGCAGATTCGTGGCAAACGGCAGACGGAATCGGGCGCAGCGTCCACCAGCTCTGATTAAGGGTTGACAAAGCTCACGCAAATTCAAACATCACTGTTTGATAACGCCAATTGCAATTACATTGTTGTAATTTGTTACTAAAGTTTCTTTAGCGTCAGATGTGACGTACGGTGCAATCGGTGCCTGATGTTGCGGATGTGCTTGATGTGACTTCTGTGTCTGGGCGCCCGAGAATGTGCCGACACGCTCGCGTGGAGCCTTAGGAGACCTGAGTCGAATGAGACGCATCCCTGGCGGCGCCTCCGCTTCGCGGTTGTGCGCGGTAGCCCTGGCCTCCGGCATGGTCCTGACGACCCCCGGGCTGGCCCAGGCGCAGCCTGCCAACCCGGACAGCCTCGCGACGTTGGTGACCGCCGTCGCCGACGTCAACCAGCAACTGCAGGACCTCGGTGCCGCGATCCAGACCCAGCAGGAGAGCGTGAACAAGGCGATCCTGGATGTGAAAACGGCGCGCGACGACGCCGCGGCCGCCCAGCAGGAGGTCGAGGCCAGCGCCCAGCGCGTCGCGGACGCCAACACCGCGATCGAGGCCGCCCAGCAACGCTTCGACAAGTTCGCCGCCGCGATGTACGTCAGCGGCCCCTCGGGTTCGTATCTGAACGCCGCGGACCCCGTCGACATCCTCAGCACCGCCGCGGCCGGTCAGACCCTGTCGATCAGCACCAAGCAGGTGATGGCCAACCTGCAGCGGGCGCGTACCGAGCAGGTCAACAAGGAGTCGGCCGCCAGGCAGGCCAAGCAGCAGGCCGACGACGCCGTCAAGGCGGCCGAGTCCAGCCAGCAGACCGCGGTATCCGCTCTGACCGACGCCCAGCAGACCTTCAAGGCGCAGCAGGTCGAGCTCGACCTGCTCGCCGCGGAGCGGGCGACCGCCCAGGCCAAGCTGCAGGAGACGCGCGCGGTGGCGGCTCCCACGGGCCGGAGC
>NZ_JBAUJB010000327.1:0-18378 GCF_049683355.1 Mycobacterium sp. | reverse complement strand
CTGCTGCATCCGCGCGACATCACCGGCCAGCGGCCCGGGGTCCAGCCAGCCGGGGCGGCCCAGACGAAGCGTGTGCCCGTCGCGGTGGCCGGTGAGCCCGGCACCGGTGACGGCCTCGACGTCGGTGGCAGGGAGGACGTCATCAGCTGCGGCGAGGATCGCCGCGGCCAGCGGGTGCTCGCTGCGCGCTTCCAGGGCGGCCGCCACATCGAGCACCTGCTCGCGGGTCGCACCGTTGGTGGCGGCCACGTCGATGACGGCGGGCCGGTTCGCGGTGAGGGTGCCGGTCTTGTCCAGGGCGACGCCGCGGATCTTGCCCAGCCCTTCTAGTGCGGCGCCGCCCTTGACCAGCGCACCGAGCTTGCTGGCGGCGCCGATGGCGGCCACCACGGTGACCGGCACGGAGATCGCCAGGGCGCACGGGGAGGCTGCGACCAGCACCACCAGGGCCCGTTCGATCCAGGTGGCCGAGTCCCC
Organism: Mycobacterium sp.; assembly: GCF_049683355.1. Taxonomy (GTDB): domain Bacteria; phylum Actinomycetota; class Actinomycetes; order Mycobacteriales; family Mycobacteriaceae; genus Mycobacterium. Next base: position 17,901 of record NZ_JBAUJB010000327.1, on the reverse strand, counting down.
GAGCAGGCTGCCGATCACCGCGATCAGCCCCGCGACGATCATGATCCCCGGCACCAAAGGTTTGGCGATGCGATCGGCCAAGCGCTGGGACGCACCCTTGCGCGACTGCTCGGCCTCCACGATGCGCACGATGCGGGCCAGTGAGTTGTCCTCGGCGGTGGTGGTCACCTCCACCTCGAGGGCCCCGGTGCCGTTGATCGCCCCGGCGAACACCTCATCGCCGGGCCCGGCCTCCACCGGAACCGACTCGCCGGTGATGGCCGAGACGTCCAGCGCGGTGCGGCCCTCGCGGATGACGCCGTCGGTCGCGGCACGCTCACCGGGCTTGACCAGCATCCGGTCGCCGATCCGCAAATCCGCTGGCGCCACAGTCTTTTCGGTACCGTCACGCAGCACGGTGGCCTCGTCGGGCACCAGCGACAACAGCGCGCGCAGCCCGCGGCGGGTGCGGGCCAGCGAGTACTCCTCCAGTCCCTCGCTGATGGAGAACAGGAAGGCCAGCATCGCGGCCTCACCCACCTCGCCGAGGATCACCGCGCCCACCGCGGCGATGGTCATCAGCGTGCCGACCCCGATCTTGCCCTTCGCCAGCCGCGTGAGGGTGGACGGCACGAAGGTGTAGGCGCCGGCCAGCAGCGCCACCGCTTGCAACGCCACGACGACCGGCTCAGCGGCGTCGAGGAACCCGGCGATCACCGCCGCCAGCAGAAACACCCCCGAGAGGAGGGCGAACTGCAGTTCGGTGATCTGCCAGAGCCGCTCGGGCTCACGCTCCGCCTCGTCGGCGCCGCGGGGTTCGTCGTTGCCGCAGCCGCATGCATCGCTCATCGGCGCGCCCCCTGCGCATCAGTCGTCGCGTCGGCGCCGGAGCGGGTTCCGTAGTTGGGGCACAGTGCGACGGCGTTGCCGGTGGCGGCCAACAGGGTCTCGGCCGAAGCGAGCAGGTCGAGCAGCTCAGGGCGGGTCAGCGAGTAGAACACCTGCCGGCCTTCGGGGCGGCCGGTGACCAGGCCGCAGTCCCGCAGGCACGCCACATGCGCCGACACGGTGGACTGGGCCAGACCCAGCTCCCCGATCAGGTCGACCACGCGGGCCTCGCCGTCGGCCAGGCGGCGCACGATCGCCAACCGGGCCGAGTCGGAGAGACTGTGAAACAGCGCCACTGCGGCATCCAGATTCGAACTCCCCGAGGTGGTGCCGGTGAGGCAGCCATCCGCCTTATTCATCGTCATATGACGATGATAGCCGGTTATCGGCGATAGTTCGAGGTGGGGTCGGGCGCCGAGTCCGTGGTGGGGTTCACCGTCGTGGTCGCAGACTTCAGCGCGCAACCCCCACCGCGGGTGAAGGGGTAGATCATCTGGTGCAGGTAGCTGCTGGGGTAGTCGGGTTTGGCGGCCATGCCGAGCTGGGTGGAGTCGAATCGTCTTCTGGGGTCGTAGGAGTAGGTGCGCATGAGGTGGTCCCACACCAGGGTGAACAGCCCGAAGTTGACGTCACCGATGCCGGCCCATTTCAGGTGGTGGAAGCGGTGGCCTTCGTTGAGGGCCAGGACGTACTTGGCCGCGCCGATGCGGTAGTCGGCGTTGGAGTGCTGCAGCAGCAGCTGGATCGCCACCGCCAGGGCTAGGGCTGAGGCCACGTTGACGGGCAGCCCGATCAGGATCAGCGGTGCGACACCGGCGGCCATCTCCACGGTTTGGTGCAGCGGGTGTTTCATCAGACCGTTGAGGCCGTAGAACCGGGTGATGCTGTGGTGCACCGCGTGGAACCGCCACAGCACGCCGATCTTGTGGCTGGCCAGATGGACGACGGTGATGCCGAAGTCCGCGACCAGGATCGCGGCGAGGACCTGGGCGAGGAATGGCCAGCTGTGGGGCCACAGTTGAGGTGCGGGGACGATCGCGGCCAGCAGTGGGATGGCGGCGACGCTGGCCAGGATGAGGGTTTCGTTGACCGCGACGTGGATGCGGTCGCGGGTCCTATCGGCGCGGTCGTGGTTCCACTGCGGGTCATACGGGATGATCCGCTCCACCAGGAACGCCGTGGCGATCGCGACCGCCAGAATCGCGAGCAGCCAGTACTTCGGGGCGCCGGCGGCGGCCACGGCGATCCCCGCGCCGCCCAGACCGATCAGCATGAACGGCACGTAGGCGTAGCGGGCCACCGCCTGGACCGCGGTGATTGCCGCCGAGGCCGTGGGAGAAGTCGTGCTCATGCCCTTGATCGTCGCGGTTGACCCTGTGGCGGCGCTTGAACGATTCGGCTATCCGCCGTCCAGGTCCCAGGACACGTGCCGGCTGAGCACCGAGGGCGGCAGTCCGAACATCTCGCGGGTGGTGCGGGTGAGGTGGGCGCTGTCGGCGAATCCCGCAGCGTGTGCGGCGCCGGTCAGGTCATCACCGGCCTGCACCCGGGTGATCGCGACCCGCAACCGTGACCACAACACATAGCGGCGCAACGGGATGCCGACCTGCTCAGTGAACAGATGCGTCAACCGGCTCGCCGAAAGACCCAGCTGGGCAGCAAGTTCCGTACCGCTGACCGGTCCCGCCGCCACCAGGTCGGGCAGCAGCCGCAACGCGTCCTCGATGGCGGGATGGCGCGCCGCGGTGCCGTAGTCCGCAGCGGTGGGCGCCAGGTGCGCAATCAGCTCGTCGACCACTATCGCCAGCGCTCGTCGCCGGGTAGGACTCAGCACCGGGGTGACGCTCCACCCGGAGTGGACGGCGCGGGAGTGGGCGGCCCGGCCCGGCGCGGATTCCGGCTCCAGGAAGATCACCGTGCCCTCCTGCGCGCCGACCTCGATCCGGTGTGGCGCGTCGGCGGGCACGACCACCTTCATCCCGACGCGTCGGGCGTCGTGCTCGTCGAGCACCGTGAACGCCGTTGTCGCGGTGATGATCTGAACGGCATGGTGGGCGTGGGCATCGGTGGGACCGATCGACCCGGTGAAGGCCAACACCCCCGGCCGCAGCAGCGCCGCCCCGCCCCAGCGCGGTCCGGCAGCTGCATCACCGCCAAACCTATTCATCGTCACTAAACGATGATAGCGTTCGTAATAGATCGTTTAAGGGCGATGCCACCCACGATCGCCGATCATTCGGACGCTGGGTGGCGACCGGCCTGTTGAGCCGAAAGGAGTCCACAGTGTTGATGAATCGGGCAGAAACAGCTCTGATCAACTCGCCGCCTCGGCGCTGGCTGCAACGCCTCTATGAGGTACCGGTACTGCTGCGCTTCGGCGGCCGGCTCCCCCCAGGCAGCAGAGCCCTCGAAATCGGCTGCGGCTCGGGCTACGGCTCACAGCTGGTGCTGCAGCGCTTCGGCGCCGCGCGGATCGACGCGGTTGATCTGGACCCGGCGATGATCGAGCGGGCACGAACCCGGCTCGCCCCCTACGGCAACCGGGTACACCTGGCCACCGGCAGCGCCACCGATCTGCGGGCGGCGCTGCACGCCGACGACGGCAGCTACGACGCGGTGTTCGACTTCGGGATCATCCATCACATCCCCGACTGGCGCGCCGCGGTCGCCGAAACCGCCAGGGTGCTGGCCCCCGGCGGGCGGTTCTACTTCGAAGAAGTCACCGCCCACGCCCTCAACCGCCCCACCTACCGGCGGTTGTTCGACCACCCCACCGACGACCGGTTCACCGCCGAGGACTTCCTCGACGAATTAGGCCGGCACGGTCTGGTCATTCTCGGATCGGTGACCCGCATCCAAGGCGACTATCTGCTCGGCGTCGCCGCCAAGTCACTCGCGGCGGGCGGTGGGCGGTGATGGCCGCGGCCGCGCTGGCCCTGTTCGTGGTCATGATGCTGCTCGCCGGGGCGCTGCGCACCCTCATCCAGCGCCGCCGCACCGGCGACAGCGGCAACCGACGCACACTGTCACCGCGCGGCTCGCTGGGCTGGTCAGCACTCACCGCCACCGACATCGGCTACCTCATGGCCGGTGTCGGCGGCCCACTGGCGCACTGGCTGGGACTACCGCCGGTCAGCGTGCTGCACCACCCACCCATTCAGGTGCTCGGTGGGGTCCTGGCGGCACTAGGCATCCTGGCCGCCTTCGGTGCGCAGATGGCGTTGGGCGCGTCCTGGCGCATCGGGGTCGATGACAGTGAACGCACCGTACTGGTCACCACAGGCCCGTTCCGGTGGGTGCGCAACCCCATCTTCACCGCGGTGCTCATCACCGTCCTGGGCCTGGCACTCATGGTCCCCAACCTCGTCGCACTCATCGGCTGGGTCATCGCCTTCACCGGCATCCAGACGCAAGTACGGCTGATCGAAGAGCCCCACCTGCACCGGATCCACGGCGAACCCTACGACCGCTACACCGCCACGGTCGGCCGCTTCCTGCCCGGACTGGGACGCCTGCGCACCGCCCGACGTGCCTCCACACCGGGGAGGGACGAGATTTGATCACTCCGGGATGTTCCAGTACGACACAGCGCGACCTGGGTTAGTTGGCCGGATGCGTCGCTACCGCAGCGGCGATGCGGTCTAGCGCTTCGGCATTCACGCGGTAGTAGGCCCATTTGCCGCGCTGGTCGCGGCTGACGAGGCCGCTGTCGACGAGCAGCTTCATGTGGTGCGAGACCGTGGGTTGGCTGAGTCCGAGGGGTTCGGTGAGGTCGCAGATGCAGGCTTCCCCACCATCGGAAGCGGCAATGAGGGACACCAGCTTGACCCGCGCCGGGTCGGCGAGCGCCTTGAACACCGAGGCGAGGCGTTCGGCGGCCGGCGTATCCAGCACGCCGCCGGTCATCGGTGAGCAGCAGGCAGCCACATCGCTGGAGGTCAACGGCGCAGTAGCGGTAGCCATGCCACCCATGATGACATACGCATTGACAAACTTCGATGGGTCCAGCACGATCGATCCCATCGAAGAACGTCGATAGGAGGAGTTGAGCATGTCAGAGCTGCCCGTCGTGGTGATCGGGGCCGGACCGCTGGGTTTGGCGGCAGCCGCGCACCTGCTGGAGCGTGGACTCACCCCGCTGGTGCTGGAGGCCGGCAGAGGCCCAGCGTCGGCGGTCGAGCAGTGGGAACACGTGCGCACGTTCTCCCCGTGGCCCGAACTCGTCGACCCCGCCGCCGCGCGGCTGCTGGAATCGACGGGCTGGTCCGCCCAAGAGTCGGGATTCCCGACCGGCCGGGAGTGGATCGACGGCTATCTGGCGCCGTTGGCGGGCGCCTTGGGTAAGCGGGTGCAGTACGGCGCACGGGTGGAGGCGGTGTCGCGGCTGGGTCGGGACCGGCTGGTCAGCCCGGGGCGGGCTGAGACGCCGTTCGTGGTGCACGTGACCAACGCTGACGGTACGGAGTGTCGGGTGCAGTCCCAGGCCGTCATTGATGCCTCGGGCACCTGGGGTCAGCCCAATCCTGCTGGCGCTGACGGCGTTCCCGCAATCGGGGAACGCGCCGCGGCATCCTCCGGGGTGCTGACCTACGTTCCGCCGACGCTGGCACAGGCCTCGGGGTTGGCGGGCAAGCATGTGGCGGTGGTCGGCAGCGGGCATTCGGCGATGACCGCGGTGATCCAGCTGGGCGAGGTGGTCCGCAAGGACCCGTCGACGACGGTGACCTGGGTACTGCGCCGCGGGGTCTCCGAGGACACCTTCGGCGGCGGCGCCGCCGACGAACTGCCCCAGCGCGGCGCGTTGGGTGTGCGGTCCAAGGAAGCGGTCGAGGCGGGCCGGGTGTCACTGTCGACCGGGTTCCGCACCGAGCGCATCGATCTGGTCGACGGCCGCGCAGTGGTGACCGCCGAGGACGGGCGTGCATTGGCGCCGGCCGATCACGTGGTGGTTCTGACCGGTTTCCGGCCGGACCTGTCGTTCCTCTCGGAGATGCGCATCGAGTTGGACCCGATCCTGCAGGCCCCGGTCAATTTGGCCGGCTCGATCGATCCGAACATGCACTCCTGTGGCAGCGTGTTGCCGCACGGTGCCGCCGAGTTGGCCCATCCCGAGCCGAATCTGTACATCGTGGGCATGAAGTCCTACGGGCGGGCACCGACGTTCCTGGCGATGACCGGCTACGAGCAGGTCCGCAGCATCTCCGCCGAACTGGCCGGCGACCACGAGGCTGCCCGCCGGGTCGAGCTGACGCTGCCCGACACCGGGGTGTGCAACGGGGCAGGGTTGTTCGACAGCCCTGAGGACGAGAACGCCGGCGGCGGGTGCTGCGGCCCCGCGCCATCGACGCCGCAGCCGTTGTCGTTGTCGCTCAACCCCGTTGGCGGATGACACAGGCGGATTCTTCTGCGGCACCCAGCGCAGCCCACGGGTTGCGCTGGGTGCTGCTGACCCTGTGCGTCACTGAGATCATCAGCTGGGGCGTGCTCTACTACGCCTTCACCGTGCTCTGGGAGCAGATCAGCGCCGACACCGGCTGGTCGGCTCCCGCGGTGACCGCCGCATTCTCCGCCGGGCTGGTGACCTCGGCCCTGGTGGGCATCCCGGTCGGGCGGTGGCTGGACCGGGTGGGTCCGCGCTGGATCATGACCGCCGGCTCCGTCCTCGGCGTGCTCTCGGTGGTGGCGGTCGTCGCGGCGCCGAACTACGGCTGGTTCGTTGCGGCGTGGGTGCTGGCCGGGGTGGCGATGAGCGCGGTGTTCTACACACCCGCCTTCGCCGCGCTGACCCGGTTCTTCGGCACCGACGCGGTACGCGCCCTGACGGTGCTCACCTTGGTAGCGGGGTTCGCCAGCACCGTGTTCGCCCCCTTGACTGCCGCGCTGTCAGCCCAAATGAGCTGGCGCCACACCTATCTGGTCCTGGCCGTGGTGATGGCGGCCATCACCATCCCCGCGCACTTCTTCGGGTTGCGGCGGCCGTGGCCGCCGGTGATCACCGCGCATCACCATGTCGAGGCGCCGGGCCGCACCGCGCGCAGCGTTCCGTTTCTCGCCCTGATAACGGCGTTTGCGCTGGCCGGGCTCGCCTCGTATGCGGTGATCGCCAACCTGGTGCCGTTGATGAGCCAACGCGGCATCAGCACCGGTGCCGCGGCGGTCGCGCTCGGCTTGGGCGGCGCCGGCCAGGTGCTCGGCCGCCTGGGCTACCGAACCCTGGTACGCCACGTCGGCGCCGTGCCGCGGACGGTGATCATCATGGCCGGTGTCGCCGCCACGACCGCGCTGCTCGGGGTGTTCAGCTCCTACGCGGCGCTGGTGGCAGTCGCGATCGGGGCGGGAGTGATGCGCGGCATCATGACGCTGCTGCAAGCCACCGCGGTCACCGAACGCTGGGGCGCAACCCACTACGGCCACCTCAGCGCCTATATGAATGCCCCAATCATGGTCGCCACCGCGATCGGCCCGTTCGTCGGCGCCGCGCTGGCCAGCCTGCTCGGCGGGTACGCCGCGATGTTCGTCGCCCTCGGCGCGATCGCCGCCGCGGGGGCACTACTGGCGGTGGCCACCAGGCCGCGAGTCGCAACCCCCGCGCCGGTCGTCCGGGTCTAGCCGCCTTCGGCGGCCGCTCCGATCCGGTGCACCCGGGAGGTCAGCTGAATGCCTTGGCCCGGAGGTGGCGGGCCCAGGTCTGGGTGGCCATTTGGGTGGCATCCCAGGGTGATCCGAGCGGCGGGGTGTAGGACAGATCCAGCTCGGAGAAGCCCTCGACGCTCATCTGGTGGAACAGGGCGGCGGCGTAGGTGTCGACCCGTTTGGAGACCTCAGCACTGCGGTGTCCGACGAGCTGCGCCCCGAGTAGCCGGCCGGTCTGTTCGTCGCCGGTGATCCGGATGTGAATCGGGGTGGCGCCCGGGTAGTACGCCTTATGGTCATCGGGTGTCGCCGCGGTGGTGACCGGTGTCCAGCCGCGGTCGGCGGCGAGCACTTCGTGATCACGCAGCCCGGTGCGGGCGGCCACCAGGTCGAAGACCTTGACGACCTGGGTGCCGAGGCTGCCCGCGAACCGTGCTGAGCCGCCGAGAGCGTTCTCCCCGGCCACGCGGCCCTGCTTGTGGGCGGTGGTGCCCAGCGGCAGCCACGTCACGCCGAGGAGGCGGTGGTGGGTGTGCACGCAGTCCCCGGCGGCGAACACATCCGGCAGATTCGTGCGCATAGCCTCATCCACCGCGATCGCACCCTTGATCCCGAGTTCGGCGCCGGCATCCGCGGCCAGCTCCACATCCGGTCGCACACCGACCACGACGAGAACGAAATCGACTGTCTGCTGCAGGGTTTCACCACCGCGGTTGGCGGTCACTGTGAGGGCGCCGGTGGCGGTGCGGGTGACGGCGGAGACGGTGGTGTTGGTGAGGACCTGCACGCCGTGGCGTTCCAGTTCGTCGTGGACCAGGGCGCCCAGCTCGGGGTCGACGGTCGGCAGCACTTCGGGTAGCGCCTCGATCTGGGTGACGGCGACACCGCGGGTGGTCAGTCCCTCGGCCATCTCCAAACCGATGTAGCCGGCGCCGATGATGACCGCGGTCTTGGGATCGCGCCGCTGCAGGGAATCCATGACGGCGAAGGTGTCGCCCATCGAATGCAGCAGGTGCACACCATCATCGGGGCCTAGGGCGTCGGAGCCGGTGAGACCGTCAATCGGTGGGCGGGCGCTGACGGCGCCGGTGCCCACGACCAGGGCGTCATAGGACAGTTCGGCGGGCGCCCCGGTCGCGTCGAGGACGTCGAGGGTGTGCTCGTCGACATTGATTCTGGTGGCGCGGGTGTCAGTGAGCACCCGCATGCCGGTGGCGGCCAGGTCATCGGCGGTGCGGTGGGCCAGATTGGTCCAATGGGTGACTTCCCCGGAGACGTAGTACGGGATGCCGCAGATGGAGAAGTTGGGGTAGGCGTCGGCGACGACGACCGTGACCTCGGTGCTGGGGTCGAGTTCACGGATGCGCAGCGCGGCGCTGATTCCGGCGTCGCTGCCGCCGATGGCGACGATATGGCGTGCGGGCATGACAAGTCTCCTCGCGAGAATCGAGTGGTTAAAGGCGCTGCCGCGTTGCAGCGTGAAAGCCGGGGTAGGTGTCAGGCGTCGGTGAGCGTGGTGTGCAGGCGTTGCACGCGGGCGGTGATGTCGTCGCGGACCAGGCGCATGCGGTCGAGGCCGTCGATGCCGCGGTCGGACGGTTCGTCGGTGTCCCAGTTCTCAATTCGGGTGTCCGGCAGCGGATCGAGCTGAGCTTCCCGGCCGAGGGTGACCACCAGGTCGACGTCGCGGGCCAGCTCGTAGTCCACCGACGTGGGCTGCTCGCCGGTGATGTCGACGCCCACCTCCAGCAGCGCCTGGGCGGACAGATCGTTGACCGCGGCACCGGGCTTGGTCCCGGCCGAGTACACGTCCACGGTGTCACCGGCGAGCTGGCGCATGAGCCCGGCCGCCATCTGGGACTTACCGCCGTTCTTGACGCAGACAAACAACACCGACGGTGTCGACGAGGTGGTCATCGGGTCCTGAATCTCCTAGTTCTGGCGTGCGGTGACGTTGAGTTCGGCGAGCAGTCGGCGGACGCGTTCTTCCAGGTCGTCGCGGATCGGTCGGACCGCATCGACGTCCTGGCCTTCCGGGTCGGGCAGGTCCCAGTTCTCGTAGCGCTTGCTGGGGAAGATCGGGCAGGCGTCCCCGCAGCCCATGGTGATCACTACGTCGGCGGCCTGAACAATCTCGTCGGTCCAGGGCTTGGGGAACTCGCCGGTGATGTCGATGCCCATCTCGGCCATCACCGCCACCGCGGACGGGTTGATCGCATCGCCGGGCTCGGAGCCACCCGACCAGGCCACCGCGTCGTCACCGGCGAAGTGGGTGAAGAAGCCCAGCGCCATCTGGGAACGACCGGCGTTGTGGGTGCACAGGAACAGCACCGTGGGCTTGCCGTCGCTGATCTTGCCCTCCACCCGGGCCAGGGCGTGCAGGCGTTGGCGGGCGAACCGTTCCGCCAGCAGCGGCAGGAAATTCGGGACGCTGGCGCGGCCGGCGAACTGGTCATACGAGGTGTGCAGGAACCGTTCGATGGTCTCCACGCCGAAGCTGTCGCCGAAGTCGCGTTCCAACCGGGTGGCCGCGGTCTTGAGCGCGAGTTGTTGGTCGACGGACAGGTCGCGGTGCGGGCGCAGGGCGGCGGGGCTATCAGACATGGTGTTACGACTCCTGTGTCGTGGACGGGTGAACTGCAGCGGGAACGGCGGATTGGTCTCGGAAGCGGCGGCGCAGCGCCAGCGAGACGTACACCAGCCCCACCAGAACCGGGACCTCGATCAGTGGGCCGACCACCCCGGCCAGGGCTTGCCCGGAGGTGGCGCCGTAGGTGGCGATCGCGACGGCGATGGCGAGTTCGAAGTTGTTGCCCGCCGCGGTGAACGCGAGCGTGGTGGTCCGCGGGTAGCCCAGACCGATCGCGGCGCCCAGGAGGTAGCCCCCGCCCCACATGATCGCGAAGTACACCAGCAGCGGCAGCGCGATCCTGGCGACGTCGAAGGGGTGGCTGGTGATCTGTTCGCCTTGTAGCGCAAAGAGGATGACGATGGTGAACAGCAGCCCGTAGAGCGCCCACGGGCCGATCCGGGGCAGGAACTTCGATTCGTACCAGTCGCGGCCCTTGGCCTTCTCGCCGAGTCGGCGCGACAGATAGCCCGCCAGTAGTGGGATGCCCAGGAAGATGAGCACCGATTTGGCGATCTGCCACGGCGAGGTGTCGATGGTGGTCTGCTCCAGGCCGAGCCAGCCGGGCAGGACGGACAGGTAGAACCAGCCCAGGACGGCGAACATGATGACCTGGAAGATCGAGTTCAGCGCGACCAGCACGGCGGCGGCCTCGCGGTCGCCGCAGGCCAGGTCGTTCCAGATGATGACCATGGCGATGCAGCGGGCCAGGCCCACGATGATCAGCCCGGTCCGGTACTCGGGCAGGTCGGGCAGCATCAGCCAGGCCAGGGCGAACATCAACGCCGGCCCGAACACCCAGTTCAAGAACAGCGAGCTGAGCAGCAGTTTGCGGTCGCCGGTCACGGTGTCGAGGCGGTCATAGCGCACCTTCGCCAACACCGGATACATCATGATCAGCAAGCCGAGGGCGATCGGCAGTGAAATGCCGTCGATCTGCACGCCGTCCAGCGCGTTATCGAGTCCGGGGATCCAGCGGCCCAGCAGCAACCCCGCGAGCATCGCGACACCGATCCACACCGGCAGGAACCGGTCCAGGGTGGACAGCTTGCCCACCACCGGCGCTGAAGGATTCGCCACCGTGTCGGTCATGCCGTCACCCCTGCCAGCGCTGCGGTGTTGAGATCCAGCAGCGCCGCTATCTCGCGCAACGCCTCGGGGACGACGGCGTAGTACACCCACGACGCCCGACGCTCAGAGGTCAGCAAACCAGCGGCACGCAGCACCTTGAGGTGATGCGACACCGTGGGCTGGGAGACATCGATCCCGCCGGAGATGTCGCAGACGCACGCTTCCCCGCCGGAATGGCTGGCGATCGCGCTGAACAGCCGCAGCCGCACCGGGTCGGCCAGCGCCTTCAACTTCTTGGCCATCTCGGCGGCCGCAGGCTCCGTCAGTGGCTCACGCAGCAGGGGCGGCGTGACGCAACACGCGTCGACCGCCACGGCCTCTTGATTCGACATGCATCGATATTGACGAATATCGAATCAAGATGCAAGCGAACGACAAGTGAACACCGCGCGCCGCGCTCGCCCTGGGCTGAGTTCTCAGGACCGGTTAACTGCCCGGCGCGCCTACTTGAGCCGCGGGCCACCTGTCCAGTTACGGGAGAAGAGCTGCGCAGCAGAGCAGCCCGCACCGAACTAGCGTTCGCAGCATGAGAAATCAGGTCAGCACCCAGTGGGTGCTCATCGAGGAAATTCGGGCTGATGACGTACTTTTTGATCAGGCCTCGCAGTCCGGCTGGCGGGTCCAAAGCGCCCAGCCACATCCGGTACAGCACTGGCGGCGACTGGTCTCGGGCGAGCTGGGGTCGGGTCGCTGCCTCGATGCCCAGATCGGTACGTGGGTTCGCCGAGTGATCCAGTAGGTCCGACCCTGGCGCGCAAAGTCGCGGCAATGGCTTGGCTTCGCGTGGCCCCCAGATGAGGTCGGTCGGGCCGTGTTTGGGCATGAAAAAGCCTCGCGCGTCGAGATCGAGATTCGACGACTGCGAGGCGAAAGCCAGCGTGGTGTGCGCGTGCGGGCCGCTGACGGTGGGCGTCCGGCGCGCAGGCGGTTACGGCGGCATCTGCAGGGTTCTCCCGGCGGGAAGGGTGCTCATCAGAGCAGGGCTAACGCCGCCACTCGCGAAGCGCGACCGCGGCAGCGCCGACTATCTCGGCCAGCCCTTTGAGAAAGGCGATGATGCGTTCCATCGGCTCATCGCGCTGGCAGAACACCGCCCGGTTGACCATCACCAGTACAAGCAGAATCCAGACCAGATTCCACGCGTCCGAGACGACCACATTGACCTCCTTGCGAGGTGTACCAACAGAAAGTGCCCGACCGATGGCCGGGCACAAAAAAAGCCGGGAAGACCCGGCTTCGACGCGCAAAACTAAGCGCGCCTTTTCATGGGAGAACCATGAAAAGATCAGTCCAGCAAGAGATTTGGATAGCTGGATAACTTACGGAATTGACTGTGTGTGCAGTTTCTCGACGGCCCTCGTCAGCAGGGCGCGAGGGGGAAGGGTTTCGCGGTAGCGACCGGAGATGGGCACAGTCGTGCTACTGCATATGTGCGGCAAGTTTACCTGCCGGGCAGGCGAAAGGGAGAGCATCTCACTGGTGGGCGTGGCGGCGCGCTAACCGGATTTTGGGCGCACTAACGGCACCTCATTCACTGTACTCGCAGATAGCTGCGCCCGGTGGTGAAGTGAGCAGTCGGCGTGTCGGGATCGTGCATGACCATCACGGCTCCGTCGTAATCGTGGACGCACGCCCGGCGTCACTTGTGCGACTTTTCCGTACGCTCACATGGCAGACAGCGGACTTGGGGGAGCGGAATGTCCATCAGCGCCAGCGAGGCCCGGCAACGCCTATTCTCGCTGCTCGAACAGGTCAACACCGACCATGAACCGGTGCGCATCACCTCCAGAGGAGGCGATGCCGTCCTCATGTCGGCCGCCGACTATGACTCCTGGCAAGCGACGGTCTATCTGTTCCGATCGCCCGAGAACGCACGCAGCCTCATGGAGGCGGTCGCCCGCGACAAGGCCGAGCGTTCAACGCCTGTGAGCAAGACACTCGACGAGCTACAGGAGGAGATGGACGCCGTCCCTATGTCGGTACTGCTGGCCGCCGACAGCGGTCAGGACATTGACTTCGAGCCCGAACGCCTCGGCCTGACCGACTGCGCCCCAGACCTGTGACTGCCGTAGTACTGGACGATGCGAGGTTCCGAATCAGCCGAGGAGGACGTCGACCAGCGCACGGGACCGCTCCGGGATGGGGGTGCCGGGGAAGAATCGCTCGATGATCGGCCACACCTGGGGTGGCCGAGTGATGTTCAAGTGCTGGAACAGTATTCGTAGGTCGTGTGCGTCGCGGGAGGTGCGGGCGGCAAGGGTTTTCACTGCCAGTAGATGGTCGGCGGGGGTGGCGGCGATGTGCAGGTGCGGGTGGTCGAAGACGTGTGCGCCTTCGCCGGGAGTGCGGGAGGCGTAGCTGACGGCCTGATCGGTGAGCCATGTCGTGGGCCACTGGTGGTCGTGGGCGATCTCGCGGATCGCTGCGGTCACCGGACCATGGGGGGCGAACTGGGCGGCGAGGTCCCGGGTGGCTGTGCGGCCGGGTTTGTAGGCCAGCAGCATGGCGTGGCCGCCGATGACGTGGATCTGGCCGACGACGTTGCGATGGTGGAGCTTGTCGGCGAGCGCGGCGAACCCCGGGGGCGGGTCGGTGCTCTTGGCGAGGGGTTTCGGCGTGAAGGGTGTTGCGTCGTGGGTGAGGTCGTGGCGGTCCAGGTAGATGCCGCGGCGCCGGAACGCTGCCGGTGTCCAGACCAGGGCGAAGGACCGCGCCGAGGGGAGATCTGAGAGCCACCAGGCGTGGGTGAGGAATCGTTCGGCGGTGGCTGTCCACAGTGGCGCGGGCAGGCCGTGGCGGCCGCTGAGGTGCTCGGCGGCCGCGGCCAGGAGCGCGTCGTATCGAGGATCGCCGGTGAAGGGCGGCTCGACGGTGATCAAGGGGAGCGCGGCGAGTCCGGCTTCGTCTGCCCCGCGCATGAATTCGAAGAACACACGCACGCGGGTGGCGTCGTCGGGGTGGCGCGCGATCCCGGCTGCGGCATCGCTGAGAAACAGTGCTGATGACGGTGGCATGCGGTCCGTGCGGGCGCCCTGGTGCCGGTGGACGGCCCGGATGTCGCTGGCCGGATAGCCGGAGATGCGTCCGATGTGGCGACTGGACAGGATGCCGCGGGCACGTGCCGGCGTGACGCTCCAGTAGCGGGCAGCGTCATCGACGCTCCACAGCTCCACACCTCGAACATACGCGCAGAGTGCGCGGAGGTATTGCAGCGTCGGGCCGGGTTGTCATCGGGGCGGTGCACGGGCATTCCGTGACCCGACACGGTGCCCTGACGCCGCGGCGTGAAACGGAGCGTGAACAGCATGGGGAGGTCGCGGCGGAGTTGCCGAGTTACCGCCAGTGGGTGAAGTTCGGGCCGGGCTATTCTGATGCGGTGGAGGATCCGATGCCGTGGACGGCGGCAGCGCCGAGCATGCAGAGCATCGCGTGGGGGCTGGACGCCGAGCGCGCCGCCCAGGTGCACGCCGCGGCTCAGATCAAGGCCGCACTCATCGTCGCGGTGGCGATCGTGCTGGCGGGCCTGGTGATCGCCGCGGCGATTGTGGTGGCCGCCTGATGGTGACGGCGATACGTGCGCACCGGAGTGTTCTACACCGCTGATCTGCACATCGGGCACCGCCTGGTCGCCGGACTGCGGGGATTCGAGGACCCGGCCGAGCATGACGCCGAGCTGGCCCGCCGCTGGGACGCCCGTGTAGCAGCTGCCGACGTGGTGTGGCTGCTCGGTGACATCTCCGGGGGCGGTCGTGGCAGCCAACAGCGCGCGTTGGCCTGGATCGCCGATCGGCCGGGGGTCAAGCACCTGATCGCGGGCAACCACGACAGCGCGCATCCGATGCACGAGAACGCCCACAAAGTGCTGCCCGGCTATCTGGAGGTGTTCGCCTCGGTGCAGCAGTCGGCGCGCCGCACACTGGCCGGCCACCCGCTGCTGTTGTCGCACTTCCCCTATCTCGGCGCCGAGCAGGACGACGACGATCGCGGCGCCCGGTTCGATCAGTGGCGGCTACCCGATCGTGGGGCCTGGCTGCTGCACGGGCACACCCACAGCACCCAACGCCTCAGCGCGCCGCGCAGCATTCATGTCGGCCTGGACGCCTGGGGTTTGGCCCCGGTGTCGATCAACGCGATCGTTCAAATCATCGCTGCCGCAACAAAAGCGGACTGAACGTCGCGGGCGTGCCCCTCAGGTATTCCGACTGTGATACCTGATACGGTGGGGTGATGTCGGGGGGTTCAGTGGAGACGCGGCAGGCGCGCTATATCCGCAACCGGGCGCTGCGCACCGCCGCGGAGAGTTCGGCGCGGCGCCAACCGTGGTCGATCCCGGATGCGCGGGTGGCCCTGGACGTGTCGCTGACGGTGCCCCAAGCCGCGCTGCGGGTCGGGCGGACGGCCAGTGCGGTGGAGTCGCTGCGCCGGCGCTGGCGGCTGGGTCGGCTGCCCGATGCCCTGTCGGCACACCTTCCGCCACCGCCACCGGGGCGGGGGACCGATCGATGAGTGAGCACTGGATCTACACCGGCGGGCGGGGCTATCTCGTCACTGGCGACGATGGCGGCGAGTTCGACGACATCGTGGCCTGGATGGCCGCTGACCGCGGTCGGCTGGCGCCGGTGGTGGCGTTGTCGCGCCAGCAGGTGTTGACCCGGATTGCGCGCACCACCTTGCCGACCGGGTTTCCCGAGCCGGATGTGGTGATCGGAGATCCCGACCGGGAGACCGGTGTGACGCGGGGGTGGCTGGAGCAGAGCGTCACCGGGTGGGAACAGGCCCACCTCGATACCCCCGCAGCCGGGGATGTCGCCGAGACCACCGCGGGGGAGGCCTCCGCGGGCGATGGCGCAGACGATGCCGGGGCCGGGCCGCAGTGGTGGGCACCGAAGACGCGGGTGTGGGAGGAGCCGATCACCGCTGATGGGCGCATCGTGCTGATCACCAGTCGTGGGGTGGTCGCACCCTCGGGGACGGTGCTGGCCGGCCCGATGCCCGATGGCAGCGCATTGGGTGCGTTGCTGGGCTGGCGCTGGCCCCGCAAGCCCAAGGATCTGCCGCAGCTGTGGTTGACCTATGAGGCGCTGGAGACGATCGGGTTCCCCACCGACAGTGAGACGCCGATCGACGCCGCCGCGACGGTCGCCCGCCTCTTCGGCTGCGAGGTGTCCTGGAGTCAATCGGGGTGGTTCACCTGCAAGTTCGGCGATACCGATGAGGGACAGGCCCGCAACGCCCATGTGGTGCTGATCCCGCTGCTCTACACCGATCCGCCGGCGCAGCGCCCCGGAGACATGGGAGTGGCCGGCTGGGAGAACAGCGCCACCGAGCTGCCCGAAGACGAAACCGCAGCGGTGCGGTTGTTGGCGCAGCGGATGGTGTGGCTGTCCGGGATCGCCGAGGGCGTGGCCCCGGCGTCACGGTGGGCCACGGTCGGCTCCCAGGTGCTCGACGCGGTCCGCCGCCGCGGCCGCCAGGGACAGAAGACCGTCGAGGCCTGCCCGCTGCCGGTGCAGGTGGCCGTCGAGTCCGGCGGGCAACTCGAGCCGATCGTGCCGCAGACCTGGGATCACCGACCCCACCGCGCGATCGGCGATCAGGTCGACGTCGAGGTCGACCAACGCGCGGCGTATCTGGCCTCCGCGGTTCAGGTTGAACTCGGATACGGCGAACCCAAGGAACTGCAACGCATTTCGACCACGGTGTTCGAGGAGCAGAAGCCGCCGTTCGGGTTGTGGCGGATCGCGCTGCCGGCGGGCGGGGATCTCGACGGGCTGACCAAGAGGTTGCCGTTGCCGCATCCGGTGATGAAGTGGGACACCGGGGTCACGGTGTGGGTGACCACCCGGGCGGTGCAGCATCTGACCGCCCCGGTGGAACTGGGTGGGGCCGGGTTGAGCGTGGCCGAACTGGACGTCGATGCGGCATGGGTGTGGCCCCAGCAGGGACGGATGCTGCGCACGTGGGCAGATGTGCTGCGCGCCAAGCTGATCGAGGCCCGCGAGGCTGAACGCGAGGACTATCAGGACTTCATCAAGGCGATCTACACCACGTATCTGGGCCGGATGGGTTCGGACAAGTGGTCCCCGCAGCAGCGGGTCCATCAACAGCCGGCCTGGTATGCCGCCATCCGTGCCGACACCCGCTGGCGGGCTCTGCGCTACGCCCGGCGCATCGCCGACACCCACGGGCTGTACCCGATCTCCTCGGAACTTGACGCTTGGATCTACCGCCTGGACCCCGACGTCGACCCGGAGATCCTGGCCGAGGAATCCACTGCCAACGGCAAGTACCGGGTCAAGTGGTCAAGCAGGGAGACCCCCGTTGAGGGCGCTGCCGAGTGAGAAAGATCCGCCTGGGTGGATCGCCTGCACCGAGCAGCCCCGGCACCCCAGGCGCCCAATCAGCGCCGCGCACGGCCGCCCCAAGCTCGGGGGCAGCGCAGCCGGTGCCGGTGCGCGGATTCGCCGCGGCTTTCCGGGACCTGGTGGACCGCAAGCTGCGTGAGCTGACCGGTCAGCGTTGGGCCGGTCGTAGTGAGGGCCAGCGCCGCGCTGAGGCCACCCGCCGCGGTGCCCGGGACATGGCGCGCCGGGTTGAGCGGGAGACCGGACGGCGGCCCGCTGAGAGCACCATCCGTCGCC
>NZ_JBAUJB010000326.1:0-3982 GCF_049683355.1 Mycobacterium sp. | reverse complement strand
TCGTCGACGACCACCCGGGACTGCGCCGTCGAGGGGTTCATCCCTACAGACTATCGGCGAAGAAATTCAGGATCGCGGTGTTGACGACCTCGGGCTTCTCGATGAACCCGAGGTGCCCGGTGCCGGGTATCTCCATGAAACGCCCGTTGGGCAGCGCGTTGGCGACCTCGCGGCCCAGGTGGGACGGCAACACCACGTCGTCGGCGAAACCGATGACCAGCGCCGGGGTGGTCACGTTCTGGTAAGCGGCCAACCGGCTGTCCTGCGGGGCGATCCTCAGGTGAGTCCGCATGCCGGGTGTCGGCTTCTGTGGCCACATCGTGAACATGTCGATCCAGTCACGCACCGCGCTGTCGTCGTTCAGCGTCTTCGGTGAAAAGCTCTCCAGCAGGCGGACTTTCGCTTCGAACTCGACGGGTAGCGCGACGCCGGACTCGGCCAGCGCCAGCTCACCCTTCCAGAAGAAATCGCGCGAGCGGTCGTGACGGCCACGGGTGGCCATCAGCACCGCCGATCTCACCAGCTCGGGTCGGGCCACCATCAGCTCCTGGGCGATGTAGGAGCCCATGGACACCCCGACGATCCGGGCCGGGCCGAGGTCGAGCTTCTCGATCAGATCGGCGACATCGCCGACCATCGTCTCGGTGGTGAACCCTTCGGCGTTCTCGGTGGCGCCGATCCCGCGGTTGTCGAAGGTCACACAGCGGTAGCCGGCTCGGGTGAAGACCGGCACCTGGTGCAGGTGCCAGGTGCGACCCGCACCGCCACGCCCTGCGATGAACAGCACCGGCTCCCCCGAGCCGCGGTCGTCATAAGCCAAATTCACCCCGAAGACGGTACTTCGATTGTCGTTGAGACTGCATCACGGGTGGTGAATCGCCGGAAAACTCCACCGTGGACGCAGCCTCAACGGGGCGCGGGCCGCTTTGCACGCCGAATTCGCTGAAGAGCGGCGTCCCACAGCAGGCCGGTGCTCGCCGCCAGCGCTGCGGGTTTGGCCAGCTGCTTGGACATCATCGCGGTGGCCAGCGCCTTGGTACTCGCCGAGGCCTTCGACATGTGGCCGGAGTCGAACGGTGGTTGCGGGTCGTACTCCATGGACAGCTGGATGGCCTTGGCCTTGGCCTTGCCCTCGCCTGCGATGCGACCCGCCAGCCACAGTCCGAGGTCGATGCCGGCCGACACCCCGGCGCAGGTGACGGTCTTGTCGTCGGCGGACACGATGGCGTTCGTTGTTGACCGGCTGCGCGCCGAACGTGCGCAGCACCGGCAACGCCGCCCAATGCGAGGTGGCCCGCTTGCCGTCGAGCAGTCCCGCGGCGGCCAGGATCAGCGAGCCCGAGCATACCGACACCGTCCACGTCGAGGTGCGATGGGCGGTGCGCACCCAGTCGAGCACCTTCGGGTCGCGGGCGTGCTCGACGGTGCTGAATCCGCCCGGGATCAGCACCGCGTCCGGCGAGGGGGTTTCGTCGAAGGAATGTGTGGCCCCGACGAGCAGCACCGCCGAGTCAGCGGCGATCGGCCCCGGCTGGTGCCACACGAACCGTACTTCGGCGCCGGGCAGGTAACGCAGGCTCTCGTAGGGGCCGATGAAGTCCAGCGCGGTGAATCCCGGGTACAGCATGATCGCGATCTGCATGGTCTATCTCCTTGTCGTGTCAGGCGAATGTCTTGCGGTACTGGTCCGGCGAGACGCCGAGGCGGCGAACAAAGTTGCGGCGCAACGTCTCCGCCGATCCGAAGCCGCACCGCGCGGCGATGACCGTCACCGTGTCCTCGCTTTCTTCGAGCTGGCGGCGGGCGGCTTCGGTGCGGATCCGTTCGACGTAGGCGCCGGGCGCTTCGCCGACCTCCTCGGTGAACACCCGGGTGAAGTGCCGCGGGCTCATCGCCGCACGGCGGGCCATCTCGGAGATGCTGTGCGCCGCTCCAGGTTCGGCCTCGATGGATTCCTGGACGTCGCGGATCGGCGTTCTTCGGGCACGGGGCATCCACACCGGTGCGGCGAACTGGGTCTGTCCGCCGGGGCGGCGCAGGTACATCACCAGATGGCGGGCGACGGTCTGTGCGGCCTCGGTGCCGTGGTCGTCCTCGACCAGCGACAGCGCCAGGTCGATCCCCGCGGTGACCCCCGCCGCGGTCCACACCTTCTCGGAGCTGCGGACGAAGATCGGATCGGAATCCACGGTGACCAACGGGAATTCAGCGGCCATCTGGGGAGCGAACGCCCAGTGGGTGGTGGCCACACAGCCGTCGAGCAGCCCGGCCGCAGCCGCCAGCACCGCCCCGGTGCAGACGCTGACTACGCGCCGGGCGTGCACGGCCACCGTCGATATCCAGTCGAGCAACTCGGCGTCGTGGCGGGCGGTCTCGGTGCCCCAGCCACCCGGAAGCACCACCGTGTCCACGGCCTCGCCGGGGTCCGGCAGCGGCTCGGCGACCAGCGTCAGCCCGGTGCCCGTGCTGACCGGTGCGCCACCGGCGGACACGATGCGCACGGCGTATCCCTCGCCGCCGTGCGTGTCGGCATACAGCGACGCCCCGGTGAACACCTCGAACGGGCCCACCATGTCGAGGCCCTGCACACCTTCGAACCCGAGGATGAGCACCGTGCGCGGCATGGTCCCAGTGTTGGCCAGTCAGCCGACGGCGTCCAGGCCATGCATCCCACAGATCAGGACAACAGCGGGTGGCAGGCGCGGACCCGCTCGATCCACCACTGCCTGCGCTCGGGTGGTGCCGCGAGCGCTTGCAGGCGCGCCGGGTCGGGCGTCACCGTCGTCACGGGCAGGTGACCGTCGACCGGTGGCACCGGCTCGGCGACGTCCTCGACGAACAACCCCCCGGTGCCCAGGCCGCACGCATAGGGCAGGTCGGGCAGGCAGCCGGCGGCGACGAGCCCGGCGCCGATGCCCACCGCGGAGTCCAGGGCGCTGGAGACGACGATCGGGATGTCGATCTGACCGGCGATGGCCAGCATGGCGCGCACTCCACCCAGCGGCGCCACCTTGAGCACCGCGATGTCGGCGGCTCCGCAGCGGACCACGTGCAGCGGATCGTCGGCCTTGCGGATGCTCTCGTCGGCGGCGACGGGCACGTCGACGCGGCGCCGGACCTCGGCGAGTTCGGGGACGGTCCGGCAGGGCTGTTCGAGATACTCCAGCGGGCCGTCGACGGTGAGCGCGTGCGCCGCGGCGACGGCGTCGTCGACATCCCAGCCGCCGTTGGCGTCGACCCGCACCGTCGGCACCAGCGCACGCACGGCATTGACCCGCGCCACGTCGTCGACCAGCGACTGCCCGGGTTCGGCGACCTTCACCTTTGCCGTCCGCGCACCGGGAAAGCGCTCCAGGACCCCGGCGACCTCGGCGGCAGCGACGGCGGGCACGGTGGCGTTGATCGAGATGCGATCCCGACGCACGTCGGGCCGGGTGCCGTAGGCCGCCTCGAGGCCCGCGGCCAGCCAGTGCGCCGCCTCTGCCGGCTCGTACTCGACAAAGGCGCCGAACTCCCCCCACCCGGCGGGACCGTCGATCAACGCCACCTCCCGGGTGGTGATACCGCGGAACCGCACCCGCATCGGCAGCGCGACGACGTGCAGCCGTTCGAGCAGGTCGGACAACTCCACCGCCACGTCAACGCTCACACCGGACTCTTCAGCAGCGCTTCGGCGGTGCGCCTGCCGCTGACCAGCGCGCCCTGGATGGAAGCGGTGTCGCGGTGATCCCCGCACACCCATCGGCCGTCGCCGAGGCGTACCGGACGGCGCACCACCAGCGGCGGCTGCTGGGCAGGCAACGCGTTCGGGACGACGTGGCGGACCAGCAGGCTCCAGCGCGCGCCATCGGTGCCGAGGATGCCGGCGGCGTGGCGGCGCATCACCGACTCGTCGGGCGCGGATCCGTCCATCCCCAGCAGCGCCGACGCCGCGACCAGGTGCCGACCCGGCGGCGCGTAGGTGGGCGCGGCCGCCTTGATG
>NZ_JBAUJB010000325.1:0-18190 GCF_049683355.1 Mycobacterium sp. | reverse complement strand
GGGTGCTGGCGTCGGCGACCAGCTCTGCAGCTGTCAGCGTCCGCCAACCGCTGACGCTGACGCCGGCGGGTGCGGTCGACGGCTGGTACGCCTACGCCCTCGACATCCGTTCGCGGGTCGAACTGCTGCCCACATTCGCCACGCTGCTCGATGAGCCCCGCTCCCCGGTCGACATCATCGCCGACCCGGTGCGCGGGGTGCTGGTCTTCACCACCACCGCAGCCACCGTCGACCGCGCTCGCGACGACATCCAACTCGCTGTCGCCGACGCCGAAGCAACCCTGCGCAGCACGATCGGCTACCAGCAGTACTCCCTGCAGACCGTCGGCAGCATGCGCGTTTTCGACGTTCAGCAGCGCTCGCCGATAGCGACGATCTCGGCGATCTCCATCGGCGCCGGCGCGACGTTGGTGACCGGCCTCGGATTGCTGCGCGCAGCGCGGCGGCGTGCCGAACCCGCCCTCGATCAAGCGACTCCCCAGGAGGCGACATCGGTACCGTGACCAAGCCCATCGTGCTCGTCGAACTCTCCCCGTCGGGGGGTCTGTTCCAGTTCGCCTTCGAGCTGGGCAGCGCCCTGGCCGCGCGCGGCGAGCGGGTTGAGCTCTGGACCGGACCCCGACCCGAAATGACGTCGTCCCAACCGGGTTTCACCGTGCGGCCGGTGCTTCCGACCTGGCATCCCGGTGACGCTGAGGTGCGTTCCCGGATCTTTCGGCTCGTGCGGCGCGGATTGCGTGCGGCACAGCTGATCTTTGCCTGGAAGGTGCTGAGTTTTCGGCTGCTCGCGACCCGCCCGCGAGCGGTGCTGTGGTCGCAATGGCGGTTCTTCTTCGAACCACTGTTCGTCGTTGTGCTGTCGTCGCTGTTGCGCTCGAGCACCCTCGGGCTGATCGCCCACGAGCCGCTGCCCCGCTCCGACGCCAAGGACACCAGCACACCGAAGTCCGGCACGGTGCTCACCCGAGCGTTCCGCGCCGCCTGGCAACGGTTGGACGTGGCGTTCGTCCTCGGCCCGCGCACCCGTGACCTGGCCGTCTCCTACTGGCACCCGCGATGCCCGGTGTACGTCATCCCGCACGGCGCAGAGCCGGGTCTGCGTGGCGGCAGGCAGGTGCGGGCGGTGACCGACACCGAACCTGTGGTGTTGTTCTTCGGGGTGTGGTCGAAGTACAAGGGGATCGAGGTGCTGCTGGACGCTTTTGCGCTGGTGCGCGCCGAACTGCCCGACGCGCGACTGGTGCTGGCGGGAGCGGCCGGCGCCGACATCGACGTGGCGACGGTTCTCGACCGGGCCCGCCAGATCGGCAACGTCGACGCCCGCCCCGGCTATGTGGCGGTCGACGATGTCGCCGCGCTGTTCGATTCGGCCAGGGTGGTGGCAACCCCCTACATCCGCGCCACCCAGAGCGGTGTGGCACACCTGGCCTTCACCTTCGGTAGACCCGTCGTCGCCACCGACATCGGCGACCTCGCCGACGTCGTCCAGCACGATGTGACAGGACTGCTCGTCGGTCCTGGTGACGCCGTGGCGCTGGCCGCCGCGATCGTCGAACTACTGAAGGATCCTGCGCGGGCAGCGCGACTCGGCACCGCAGGCGAAGCCGGCGTCACCGACGCCTGGGCGGTCGCGGCCGCCCGAGTGTCCGCCGCACTGGAGGATCTACGGTGACCGGGCGGCGCCGGACCTCGGCACTGGCTGTGGCGTTGACCCTGGTCGGGTTGTCCGGCGCAGTCGCCTGCACCTCGCCGGAACAGGATGCGCCGTCGGCCAGCCCGTTCGCCGACACCAGCCCGTGGCGCCAGCTGATCGCCGCCGATGTGCGCGTCGACCCACAGAGCGCGGCGATGATCGCGGCCGTGCAGCCGGAACCGGCGCTGAACGCAAACTTGATCGAATTCGGCATTCCGATCGTGCGCGCGGACAGCGACACCCCGACCTATACCGTGTCGTGCACCCGCACCGACTACGGAATCTGTCCGTTCGCCGGCTGGCCCGTCGCCATCCCCGACGCCGCGGCACCCAACACCGGCTCCGACGGGGTCCTGGTCAGCGTCGACGAATCCACCGGCGTGATCTACGAATTCTGGCGCGCCGAAAAGGTCGGTGACACCTGGACGACCGCGTTCGCAGCAGTCAACAGCGTGCGCGGATCCGGTTGGGGTGGCGCCTCGACCGGGTCAGGTGCCTCCCGGCTCGGTGGCGTGGTCCGGATCGCCGAGATCGCCGACGGCGAGATCAACCATGCGCTGGCGCTGCAGTCGAACAACGCCTGCCCGACGTTCCGCCCGCCCGCCCTCAAAAGCGACGGCACCTCGACGAGACCGGACTGCATCCCGGAGGGTGCCCGCCTGCAACTCGACCCGGCGGTGGACCTGAACTCCCTGGGGCTGCGTCCTGGTGAGTTGGCCGTCGCGACTGCGATGCAGCGCTACGGTGGCTATTTGATGGACGTGGCCGAGGCACCGCTCAGCGTCAGCTTCGAACTCGACCGGGACGCTGCGGCAGGCGAATTGGGTCAGACCTATTCCGACGCCGGATTCCGCTGGGATTACGACGCGATGGAAAACGTACCGTGGGACAAACTGAGAGTGCTGACGTGACAACAGGAATCAACGCACTGGTGCTCATCGACGCCTTTCGCATGGGAGGCGCAGAAACCCTGCTGGCCCCGATGATCAGTGCGTCGCGCGACACTGACGTCACCATGGACGTGGTCAGTGTCTCACCGGCCGACTGGAACTCCGAGAAGACCATGGCGATCCTCGCCGAGGCGGGAATCAGCACCCGGTCGCTGGGCATCCGCCGACTGCTCGACCCGGTGGCGCTGCCGCGACTGGTCAACACGATTCGTTCCGGACGCTACGACATCGTGCACGCCCACCTCGAGATGGCGATGACGCTCGCGGTTCCCGCCGCGGCAGTGGCCCGCCGACCGGTGGTGTGCACCTTCCACCACGTGGCGCACCCGTTGACCGGACGGGCCGCCAAGCGCGAGCGCCTGGCCGTGGAGGCCGCGACCCGCTCCCGGCGGGCGCTGTTCGTCTCCGAGGCGTCGCGGCGCTCCTTCGCCGAGACGTACCGCCCCACGAAGATGCCGGACAACTGGGAGGTCATGCACAACGGCATCGACATCTCGAACTTCTCGCCGGGACCTGCCGATCCGCAGGTGCGGCGCGACCTCGCCGCCGGGGCGTCCGGTCCGGTCGTCGTGCTGCCTGCGGCGTTCCGCGACTTCAAAGGCATCCCGATCGCGATACGCGCCTGGCCGCTGGTCCTCGAGCGGCACCCCGACGCCGTGCTCGCCCTGACCGGCGGCGGCGACCTCGAAGACGAGCTGCGCCGACTCGTCGCCGAACTCGGGCTGGGCGACTCCGTCGTCTTCGTCGGTGTGCGCACCGACATGCCTGAGGTCTACCGGGCGGCCGACGTCGTGCTGCTGCCGTCGACGTACGGCGAGAACCTCCCGACCGTGCTCATCGAGGCGTCCGCCACCGCGTGCCCCATCGCGGCGTCACGGATCGGGGGCATTCCCGACATCGTGCCCGACGGCGAAGCCGGGCTGCTGTTCGAACCCGGATCGACCGAGGGCCTTGCCGATTCGGTGTGCCGGCTTCTCGACGACGCCGATCTGCGGCGGGAGCTGGCTGCGCGGGCCTGCGAGCGTGCGCGACAGGAGTTCTCGGCGGCCGCCTGGTTAGCGCGGCTGCGGACGACCTATCTGCAGGCGATGGGCACCCGCCGGTGAGCCGACCGCACGTCGGCTACCTGGTGTCCCGCTTCCCGGTCACCTCCGAGACGTTCATCGTCCGGGAGCTCGAGGCGCTCGACCGACTGGACAGCTACGACCTCGAGAT
Organism: Mycobacterium sp.; assembly: GCF_049683355.1. Lineage (GTDB taxonomy): Bacteria > Actinomycetota > Actinomycetes > Mycobacteriales > Mycobacteriaceae > Mycobacterium. The sequence goes on along the minus strand of NZ_JBAUJB010000325.1, from coordinate 14,332 downwards.
CAGGTCGCTGTTCCCGTCGCCGGACCAGCCCATGCACGAGATCGCCCGGCGATGGACCGAGCACCTGGCCAGACCCGCCGCGCGGGACGCCCTCGTCGGCTTCGGCTGGGCAGTGCTGACCCGGCCGGTGACCGTGCTGGCGGTGCTGGCCGGGGTGACCGCCGGCTACCTCAGGCGTCCGCCGCTGCTGGCGCGGGCGCTGACGACGGTGCTGCTGGCCTGCGCGCATGCCCGGGATCTGGCGCGGGACCGCCGTCCCTGCCACATCCATGCGCACTACGCAACCTATCCCGCGCTGGCGGCCTGGGTGTGCCGCCGACTCATCGACTGTTCCTACAGCTTCACCGCCCACGCGCACGACATCTACGTCGACACGTCGATGCTGGACCGCAAGATCGCCGACGCCCGCTACGTGGTGACGATCTCGCAGTACAACCGGGCACTGCTCGAGGGGCGCAACCCGGCGGGCACTCCCATCCGCGTCGTCCATGCCGGCATCGACACCGCGGCCTACGACTTCCGCCCCCGCGGCATTCCGTCCCAGGGCCCCGTCCGGGCGCTCACCGTCGCGTCGCTGCAGCAGTACAAGGGCCATGCCGTGCTGCTGGCAGCGCTGGCGAAAGGCGGGCACGAGGTCGACCGGATCACGCTCGACCTCATCGGTGACGGTGTGCTGCGCGGCGATCTCGAGGCTCTTGTCGAGCGACTGGGTCTGCGCGACCGGGTCCGCTTCCTGGGAAGTCGTAGCGAACAGGACGTTCGGGCGGCGCTCGCCGTGGCGGACCTGTTCGTGCTGCCGAGCGTCGTGGCGGACGACGGACAGATGGAAGGCCTGCCGGTGGCGCTGATGGAAGCCCTGGCCTGTGGGGTGCCGACGGTGTCGACCGAACTGTCCGGGATACCCGAGATCGTCGTCGACGGGGTCACCGGACTTCTGGCGACCTCCGACGACGCGGACAGCCTCAACGCGGTGCTGGCAGCGATGATCCGGCGGGGGAGTGCCGCGGTCGTGTTCGCTGCGGCCGGCCGGGAGTTGGTGACCGCCGAGTTCGATCTGAGCGCGTCGATCGCGGCTCTGACCTCGCTCATGTCGCAGAATCTGCCCTCGATGAGCTGATTTGCTCATTGCCGTTGGCGATCTTTGCTCGCGACACGGCATCTGTGGAGTATCGTCTCCTAATCATCTCCGAACCAGGCTGGGGGAGAACAAATGTCAGTGAACGATGGGCCCACGACGTTGTGCTGGCAAGTATCGTCCGAGCCGGCTCCCGATGGCAACGGTGCTTTTGCTGAGTGCAACTTTGCTGAAACTGCGCCGCTACGTCGAGTTCCTGCTGTCCCAGCGGCCCACCGCCGAGTCGCCCGGCCGCCCTCGATGGCCGGATGGCGGGTCGATCACACGCTCATCGGCCGTGTCGGGGCGTTGGCGGTGATGCTGGGAGTGGGCGTCGCGGTCGTGGCCACCGCGGGAACCGCATCCGCCGACAACACGGACGTCGGTTCGCCAGAATCCACGACCGAGCGTGCGCAGGAACCGCGGCCCAACCGTGACGGTGCCTCATCGAACAACGGGGCCTCATCGAACAAGCGCGGCGCCGGCGACCGGGACGAGCGTCGGTCGTCGCGGAACACCCGTGAGTCGAAGAGGAACGCCGAGAAGTCGGGTCGCGACGCCGACGACGACACCCCGGCCGGGAATTCCAGCACCGCGGGGAATCCCCGGCAGTCGTCCACCACGGTCGATATCGAAACCCCGTCGACGACATCGCCGGCGCCGGACTCTCCGCAGGCACCCGCTGCTCCCGTGCACAGCACGATGCTGCTCACGGCGGCGTCGGCCTCGGCGCGTCGGCCCAGTGAGGTCGCGCCCGCCGCCGCGACGACCACCGGCACCACCGAGTTGATCGAACCCGCCGAGGACGAGGTGATCGAAGCCGAGTCCATGGTGATCTCGCGATCCCGCAACGGAGCCACCTACACCGACTCGCTCGCCTCCGGCGGATCCGCGGTGGTGTTGAACAAGAACGCGTCGCTGAAGACGACGGCGACACTGGCCGAGTTCAGCAGCCTGGTGATCCGCGCCAGAGGAGACCAGTACCGGGGCGCCCCGACGATGAAGGTGTCCGTCAACGGAAACGTCGTCTCCACGGTCGCGGTGACGGCCACCACGTGGACTGACTACACCATCGACTACAGCGCGCCGGCAGGCACCTACACCGTCACCGTCGCCTTCACCAACGACCTGTACTCGCGCAAATACGGCGACCGCAACCTGCGGCTGGACAACGTGACCGCGGTCGCGGCAGCCATCACACCGCCACCGCCACCGCCCGGGGGCACGAGCGGCCCCGGCTATTTCGCCGGCGCCGACTGGTTGTGGAACCCCATCGGGGCCAACCCGGTGCTCGACGCCAACAGCGCGACCTGGGTGAGTTACCTCGCCGCAACGGACGCCCAGCGGGTCGCCAACCTCTACGAGTACTCGGTGGCGATGGTCTCGGCATCTGAAATCACCTCCGGCACACCCCGATACGACGTCACGCTCACCCAGCCTTGGGGCAACGACCCGTTCGGTTCCACCACGGTGCCGATCCCGGTCGGGACCGAGGTGCCGCCCGGTTCCGACGGCCACCTCGCGATACTCGATCCGACGACCGGGAAGGCCTACGGCATCTGGCAGGCGGCCTACGACAGCGCCACGGACACCTGGTCGGGCTCATGGGGCGGAATGACCGACCTCAACGGCAACGGCATCGACCAGACAGGATCGGCCACCGCCGCGGCCATCGCCCGCTACGCCGGAGTGGTCACCGCCGAGGAATTCAGCGCCGCGGTGGCCGCCAACACCGGCCTGGGCCATGCGCTGGCCTTCTCCACCGACCTCGCCGGCCCCGACTTCGTTTATCCGGCAATCAAATCCGATGGCCAGAACTGGGCGGGCGTCGCCACACCGATCCCCGAGGGCTACCGGATCCAGCTGGACCCGAGCCTGGACATCGATGCGATGGCCGGGATGACCGCGGGCGAAAAGGTGATCGCCAAGACCTTGCAGACCCACGGCGCCTACGTCGTGGACCAGGGCGGCGCTCGAATGGCCTTCGCCTTCGAACTGGTCGACGACGCCACCTCCAGCTCGCCGGGCTCGGTATGGACCGACGCCGGATTCGCCTGGGACTACTACGACATGAACGGTATCCCGTGGTCTGGACTGAGGGTGCTGGCACCCACGACGGTGACCGTGTAGCCGCATAACCCGGGGCGGCGACGAGGCGAAACCCCGCAGGAGACGCCAGTGGTCTTGTAAGTTGGCTAGCGCGTCTCACGACGTCGATCAAGCCGAGGAGGCTGAGCTGCCTACGACTCACGAAGCCAGAACCCGGCGGCTTCCTCCCCTTGTCGCGTTCCTCGCCGCTGTCGTTCTGGTCGTCGGGCTGGCACCGCCGGCGCACTCGCAACCGGCCGACATCGAGGCCCCCCCAGCGCTCCTGACACTGTCTCTGGCCGAACTCGGTTCGGACACCACTGTCTGGTTCTACGGTGACACGAGTTCGGCATCGCTGTCCTTCCCGGTGCCCAAGGGGCTGAGGCCGGCCACGTTGAACGCCACCCTGGATCTGCCCTTCGCAGTGGCCTCCGGAAATCTCACGGTGCTGCAGGACGATCGGCTGATCAGCACGATCGCGCTTCCCCCGGCGGATCTCGACCCGGTCATCCTGCCGTTGGACACCGTCGAGGTCATCGATGACTCGGTCACGGTGACGTTGAAACTCAGCGCCCTGGCAGCCGATCGGTTCTGCCTGGACCAGGAGAACCCGGTCGGCCTGATCAACGGTTCGCTGACCTACACCGGCGCGGAATCGGCACCCACCACCGTTGCCGACTTCCTGCCTCCGATCCTGCGCACCTTGACGATCGGCATCCCGGGGGAGCCGACGCAGGCCGAGTCGGATGCCGCAGTGCAGCTGGCCGCGGCCCTGCAAGCACGCTACCGCGGCCAGGACCCGCGGGTGCTTCTGCTTCCGCTCGCCGCCGACGAGACCACCATCGCCGGTCCGGCAGAGCAGTTCGAGCGTCGCATCGTCGTCAAAGACGGTGAGCAGGAAGGCGTCTCGCTGCAACTCGGCGACGTTCCCCAACTACTGATCTCCGGCGGGCCAGACGATCTGACCAACCAGACCCGGCTGCTCACCGATGTATCCCTCAACCTCGCCGTCAGCACCAGCGTCGTCGCGGGTGACATGCGCCCCGCCGGGCCCGCCGTTGGCGACTCGACGACGCTGGCGCAGCTGGGTGCAGTCAACTTGTCGAACGTCGGGGTGGCGCCCCAGGTGGGCCTGCCGTTGGACCAGACTCGATTCGGCCACTCCACCGAAGGGTTCCGGGTGCACGTGACGGGATCACACACACCGGTCCCCGCCGACGTCGGAGCCCGACTGACCGCCTCGGTGAACGGGGAAGTCATCGATTCATGGGGCACCGGTCCCGACAGCGCCATCGACCACTGGGTCGACATCCCCGACAGGTTGGTGACGCGCTACACCAACCTCGTCGTGGGGATGGACACGAGCGGTAACACAGGCCGTTGCGGCGAGTTCCGGCCGATCACCCTCACCATCGACGGCAGTTCAGTGGTCGAGTCGTCACCCGCTGTGCCGCCGGTCCCGGCCGGCTTCGGCTCGCTGCCGCAGGCGTTGATGCCCCGCATGCAGGTCGGTCTCACTCCGCAGAACTTCGCCGACATCGAACGCGCGATGCAGATCGTCGTCGGGCTTCAGCGCCTGAGCGTGGTGCCGCTGCTGACCGAGGTGACACCCATCCAGCAGGCCCTCGACAGCGACGAACCGGCCATCGTGATCAGCCCCGACGGCTGGGACGACGAGTCGGTGCCACTTCCGGTCAGCAGCCAGGACCGAGTTCTGACGCTCGTCGGGTTCGGGGCTGACGACGAGCAGACGACGCTGACGCTGGATCCCGGGATGAAATTCGGCTCCCTGCAGACCGTTTTCGACGGACAACGCTCACTGCTGATCGCCACCTCCAACGGCGCCCCGGCGCAACTCGACGAACTCCTGCGATGGCTCAACAGCGACCCGCGGGGGTTGGCGAAGCTTCGTGGGAACGTCGTCGTGGCGATCGAAGGTAGCGAACCGCAGATGGTGCCCGACCGAACACCGGTCAGCGTATATGGGCCCCCGGCATCGGATGCGCAAACCGAAGCCCAGGGGCAGGGCGGTAGCGGGGTGTCGATCATGTGGATCGGCGCGGGCATGCTCGCCGCGGTCGGCATCGGCGCCGCTGCCTACCTGCTGGGAAAGCGTCGACGATCGTCTTGACCTACCTCAGGCTTACCGGCTCCGGTCGAATGATCATGGTGCGGATGACTATTGATGCTCGGCCATAGGCCGGAAGTACATAGTCAGCCGAAATTTCCGTTACCGTTAACCGCGTGACCGCCTTGCCCAGGTTCGACGATTGGCTCAATCGCGTGCTCGAAGTGTGCGCTCTGGAAGCCGGTGAGGACGTCGACACCTATGTTGTCCGTGCCGTGGCGTCCCGGATGGTGGGCGACCGGCGGCGCGTCGACAGCCGTGCAGTCGAGGAGTTGCTGGGCCATCTGTCGGAGGCGGGAGTGTTTGCCGAAACAGCGATGCCGAACGTAACTGTGGCCGTAGCCGATCCGGACCGGTTGCGCGCCCTGTATGCCACCGGGTTACTCGATTCCCCGCCGGAGGAGGTCTACGACCGGATCACCCGGGCCGCCGCCGACGCGCTGGACGCTCCACACGCCCTAGTGTCGCTGGTGGACTCCGACCGGCAATTCTTCAAGAGCGCGGCTGGGCTGGACATCGGTTCGCCCGAGGAAAGGCAAACGCCACTCGAGAAGTCTGTTTGTCAGTATGCCGTGGCAAATGGCGCACCGCTGATCCTCGAAGACGCTCGCGCCGACCCGATCTTCAAGAACCACCCCGCAGTCCGCGACGGCACCGTCGTCGCCTACCTCGGAATCCCGTTGGTCGATCAGCACGGAAATGCTATCGGCACACTGTGTGTTTTCGACACCAAACCGCGGTTGTGGGGCACCGGGCACGTCCAGGTGCTGACCGATCTGGCAGCACTGGCCGCCGACCGGATCTTCGGCCCTGCGGCCAGCAACAACCGCTGACGAAGTCGTTTCGGGCAAATTTTCTGCGCTGCTCTGCTGATTGCAGTTCAGCAAATCCTGCGGGTGCCCTGGCCATTCGACAGGACTGGCCCTCGAGCAACGCCTACAGTTGACCTCTGAGTTTCGTCCGGGGGATCAACGCATGCAATTAGACATCGAGGCGGAGTCACCCGCGCCGCGTCCTGGACCCACGGCGCGGCGGTTGAAGTCGGTGCCGCCACTTCATCACCAATCCGAGCCTGAAGGAGGCTTGATGGCTCGGCTGCGGAACGAGTCGGGCTATGTGGCCCTCTCCGTCGGCCTGGATGTCTGGGCGGCGTTCTGGGCGGTGCTGATAGCTCAGTGGCTCACCCCGGGACCCGTCGGCGACGGCAACATCGCGCTGTATTCGTGGCTGTTCGTCCCCATCGTCATCCTCATCCTGGTCACCAGGTCGATGTACCGGCGCAAACTCGACCACAGCTTCCTCGACGACTTCGAACCGGTGATGACGTCGGTGGCGGTAGCCACGTTGGCGACGTTGATGGTGATGCTGCTGTTGGTGCCTTCCTTCCCGGTCGGCTCGGTGGTCAGTGACTACGTGCGGCCCAGCGACGTGATGGTGCGAGTCTGGGTGTGCGCGGCCATCCTGATCCCATTGGTACGGCTCATACGTTCGCTCGCGCAGCGCTACCTGCGACGCAAGCACCACTTCGGGGCGCCGGCGCTGATCATCGGGTCCGGGCCGATCGCCCACCAAATCATCGCCCGGATGCGGCAGGTACCCGACTACGGCCTGCATCCCGCTGGGCTGCTCGACGACAGGAGGCCGCTCGACGGGGATCCGATCGACGTGCCGTACTTCGGCACCACCGAGAACATCGAAATCGCCGCCCGCGCAACCAATGCCTCGGAGCTGATCGTCGCACCGTCCTCGGTGTCCGATGAAGAGCTCGCGCGAACCGCGCAGGTGGCGCAGAACCTCGGCATGCGGGTGCGGGTGGTTCCCAGGCTGATGGACGCCGTCGGTGGCGGCGCCCGGGTCGAACACCTCGGCGGCGTACCGCTGATCGTGCTGTGCCGGATCGATGCCAAGGGGTGGCAGTTCACCGTCAAGCACGCCTTCGACCGCACGGCTGCGGCGTTGGGGCTGCTGCTGATCTCGCCGCTGTTCCTCACCCTGGCGCTGCTGGTGAAGCTGAGCTCCCCGGGGCCGGTCTTCTTCAGACAGGAACGCATCGGCCGCGACGGAATAGTGTTCGGCTGCCTGAAGTTCCGCAGCATGCGGCCCCTGGACCCGGACAAGGCGAACTTCCAGCTCAAAGACGGTGCCGCCCCCGGCGGTGTCGAAGGGGAGGACCGGCGCACCAGGATCGGCAAGATCATGCGCAAGACCTCGCTGGACGAGCTGCCGCAGTTGGTCAACGTGCTGAAGGGGGACATGAGCCTGGTCGGCCCACGTCCCGAACGACCGGAGTTCGTCGAACTCTTCGAAATGCAGATTCGGCGTTACGGCGAGCGGCACCGGGTCAAGGCAGGCATCACCGGCTGGGCCCAGGTTCACGGGTTGCGGGGGCAGACCTCTATCGCCGACCGGGCGGAGTTCGACAACTACTACATCGAGAACTGGTCGCTGAACCTCGATTTCAAGGTTCTTGTGCTCACCGTGTTGGCAGTGCTTCGAAGCGTGGAAGATTGACCACCGTCGGCGGTGCCCTCGACGCGCCGGGGCCGGCCCATGTCGGTTTGATCCCCGACGGGCTGCGGCGTTGGGCGAGCTCGCACGACGAGACCTTTGCCCAGTCTTATCTGCGTGGTGCCGAGAAGGTCGTCGAGATTCTCTTGGCCCTGCAGCGAAACGGTGTCCGGACTGTGACGGTGTACAACCTGAGCCGCGCCAACCTGATGCGGGGCGATGCTGAACTGTCCGGGGTCTATGCCGCGTCGGTGCACTTCTTCGACACCCTGATCCCCGCTCATTTTGACCCCGCTGTCTGTGGTGTGCGCTTGCACGGTGACCTGGATCTGCTGCCTGCCAACTACCTTTCCGCTGCACGTGCCGCGGAAAGGGCCATGACCGGAACCGAATTCCGGATCAACATGCTCGCGGCGTACGACGCGGGTGACGAACTGCGTGCCGCACATCGGCGGGCCCTGCGCGACGGCTGTGACATCAACGCCGCCTTCGGCATCGGAGACGTCGACATGGTCATCCGCACCACGCCGGAGCCACTGCTGAGCGGGTTCCTACCGCTGCAAAGCCAGTATGCCCAACTGATCTTCCTGACCACGCCGCTCAACGAACTCGAGGCAAGCCACATCGACGCCCTCGTCGCCGACTTCCGACGATCCCCCCAGTTGCACGGCCGGTAACGGCGTCATGGCGTCGAACAGGAATCCGCTGATCATCGGCGCCGGCCCCGCCGGGCTGACCGCCGCGCTGAAACTCCTCGACAAGGGCGCCGTCCCCCGCATCTACGAAGCGTCCGGACACATCGGTGGACTGGCCCGGACGACGAACGACGGTGGCTGGCGCGTCGACCCCGGAGGTCACCGGTTCTTCACCCGAAGTGAGGAAGTCCTCGACCTGTGGATGTCCCTGCTTCCGCCTGACCAATGGATCTCGGTTCAGCGACGCTCCGCGATGCTGGTGCGGGGCCACTATGTGCGTTACCCGCTCGTCGGCCGAGACCTGTTGACCCAGTTGGGTTACGCCAGCGGAATGCGGGGCCTCGGCAGCCTGCTGTGGTCCCGGCTGCGGCGCGGGCATCCGGTGTCCGGAGCCGCCAGCTTCCGTGACTGGGGCACTGACGAGTTCGGCCGCTACTGGTACACCATGTTCTTCGACGGTTATGTTCGCAAGACGTGGCTGACCGATCCCGGTGACATCGCCAGTGACTGGGCGAACCAACGGATCCGACCGATCGGTTGGCGCACGAAGAAGGAATCGGACTTCGCCCAGAACGACGTCTTCCGGTATCCGCGGCGCGGCCCCGGCCAACTCTGGGAAGCCGCCGCCGCGCAACTGGCCGACGCGGGCGTCGTACCCTGCCTGAACTCGCCCGTCGCCAGTGCGCGGTTCGACGGCGGCCGATGGACCGTCACGCTGGGTAACGGCGAGACCGCGTCCGGCGACGCGTTGTTCTCGAGCATGCCGCTGCGGTTGCTGGTCGAGGCACTCGATCCGCTACCGCCCAAACACATTCGGGCGCTCGCCGGAGGCCTGCGGCATCGGGGACTGATCACCGTCGCCGTCGCACTTCGCGACGCCATCGACATCCCGTTCAACTGGGTGTACACCCCCGACAAGGAGCTTCAGGTCGGCCGGATCCAGAACTACGGCCGGTGGTCGCGCGAACTCTCGCCGCCGGACTGGGACGGCGCCTATCTGGGACTCGAATACTTCATCGAACCGGACGGGGAATTGTGGAGCGCCGGCGACGCTCGCATGACCGCGCTGGTCGAAGACGATCTCCGCAAGCTCGGGATCAACCCTTCGGCGATCGAGCACGTCCGGATCGTCCGCTTCCAACACGCCTACCCCGTCTACGACCGTGCGCGGGAACGAAGTGTGGCCCGGGTTCGGGATCACCTGCGCACGCACTACCCGTCGCTGCACCCGATAGGACGCAACGGCATGCACCACTACGACAACCAGGACCACGCGATGCTCAGCGCCATGCAGAGCGTCGAGCGCTACTTCGGCGCCGACGTGGACCCGTGGCAGGTCAACACCGAGAAGCGGTATCAGGAAAGCGGTCTGCTCGGGAAGTGACGCCGGGCGCCGGTGTCAGCGGCCGAACAGTCGCGTGACCAACCGATCGAGCGTTGCCCGCAGGCCGCTGCCTCCTGGCATGAATCGCGGGCACTCACAGGACGAACAGTCCGTGCCGGCTCGGTAATGCGCGTGAGCCGAACGGTCGTGGCCGCAGCGACATTGAGCCTCCATCGGATAGAAGATACGTCGTCGGCGCGGTTTGCCCGGCGGGTTCGGACGCGAGTGTGAAGCCAGGGTTGTGCTCGGGCGGCAAATCACAACCCGGAACGCTATTCCGCGGTTCTGGATAGAGTGCTGCCGTGGGATATCCGGAGAATGTGCTGGCCAAAGACGAACACGTGGTCCTGCACCGCCATCCGCACTGGGGCCGGCTGACCCTGCCGGCGCTGCTGCTGATCGTCGCCACCGCCGCTGCGGCGTTCATCGCCGGCTACGTCAACACGCTGAACTGGGAGTCCAACGCCAAGAACACGGTGTTCCTCGTCATCGCGGCGATCTGGCTGCTACTCATTGGCTGGCTGACCGTGTGGCCGTTCCTGAACTGGTGGACCACTCACTTCGTTCTCACTGACCGCCGGGTGATGTTCCGTCACGGCCTGGTCACCCGTCAGGGCATCGACATCCCGCTGGCCCGGATCAACAGCGTGGAGTTCCGCCACGGCCCCATCGACCGCATCTTTCGCACCGGCACGCTGATCATCGAATCCGCGGCGCAGGGACCCCTCGAGTTTCACGACATCCCACGAGTGGAACGCGTGCACTCACTGCTGTATCACGAGGTCTTCGACACCCTGGGGTCCGAGGAATCGCCCAGCTGAGGTAGCCGTTTGATGCAGTAACATCAGGTGCATGCGCACCACGCTGTCCATCGACGAAGATGTGCTGCTTGCGGTGAAGGAGCGTGCCCGCCGCGAGAAGCGCACCGTCGGCGATGTGCTGTCAAGCCTGGCGCGGCAGGCGTTGACTCAGCAACAGAATGCGGGGCCGCGGACATCCGTCGAAAGCGTGCACGGCTTTGTTCCCTTCGAGCATCGCGGGCCTGCCGTGTCCAACGCGCTCGTCGACCGACTGCGCGACGAAGACGCGGTGTGAGCCGCTCCCTGCTGGACGTGAACGTCCTCATCGCGTTGCTGGACAGTGACCACGTCGACCATCAGCGCGTCCAGCAATGGATTGCTGCCGAGATCCACACCGGCTGGGCGTCGTGCGCCATCACTCAGAACGGCTTCGTTCGCATCGTCAGCCAGCCCCGATACCCAAGCCCCGTGCCACCTGCGCAAGCGATCAGCACGTTAGCGCGCGCCGCAGCGACCGAGCATCACGAGTACTGGCCGTGCTCGGTCAGTCTCCTCGACGACGAGCTCATCGATCACACGCGGCTGCACGGCCATCGCCAGGTCACCGATGCATATCTGCTAGCCCTCGCGACCGCGAACGGCGGACGGTTCGTGACCCTCGACCAGTCGATCTCCGTGGGCGCTGTCCGCCGCGCCGACCCGGAACATTTGGTCGTGATCTGAGCCCCTTAGGAAGTCTTCGACACCCTGGGGTCCGAGGAATCGCCCAGCTGACGCCGCGAGCGTCTGCGTGACTGCCGCATCGGGGTCACGTTGTCGGCCTCGGGGCCGTTCTCAGGCATCGGGTGGCGCAGTTCGTACTCGTCCTCGAGCGCCTCGGCGAAGCCGCCGCCGGTCAGCGTGGACTCCAGAGCCTTGTCCGGGTTGCGCGCGAACTCGTCGGGGAACACGAACCGGCGGAACGCCCAGAACCGGAACGCCATCTGCAGCAGGTTGCCCACGATGTAGGCCGAGATGAAGTCGGCGATGTTCTCGACGGCCAGCGTCACCATCGGCACCCGCAGCATCAGCACGTAGCTGGACACCCACAGCGGGGCCATGCTCAGCAGCACGCCCACCCCGCTGACGCCGAAGAACAGCAGCGCTTCGTGGTGACGCTCGCGGCCGCCGCGGTCGCGGAAGCTCCATTCCCGATTGAGGATGTAGGACGCGATGACCGCGACGATGCCGGCGATGATCTTGGCTGTCACCGGCTTGGGCTCGAGGATCGTCAGCTTGAGCGTGAAGAAGATCGTCAGGTCGATGACAAAAGTGGTGGCGCCCACGATGGCGAATTTGATCAGCTCGTGGTGCTGCTCAGCATATGGACGCAGCGGCCCCGGAAGGCGCTTGATCGTCGCATCGGCAAAAGACACAGGTTCAAAGTCTACGTAATCGTCCTTGGAACTACCTCATCGTGGGCTTTGCCGCAGGTCAATCCCGCCGTCACCGGCATGACACGATAGGCGTCGTGTCGCGAATATCAGCCTCACCGCCCGTCGTCGCCATGATCGGCGGCGGACAACTCGCCCGGATGACCCACCAGGCAGCAATTGCGCTGGGCCAGACGCTGCGCGTGCTGGCCACCAGCAGCGATGAAGCCGCCGCCCAGGTCAGCCCCGACGTCGTTCTCGGGTCGCACGCCGACCTGGACGCGCTGCGCCGCGCAGCCCAAGGTGTGACGGTCCTGACGTTCGACCATGAGCACGTGCCGACCGAGCACCTGGAGAGGCTGATCGCCGAGGGCGTGAACGTCGCTCCGCCCCCGTCGGCGTTGATCCACGCCCAGGACAAGCTGGTGATGCGTCGTCGCCTGGAGGCGCTCGGCGCCCCGGTGCCGCGCTACGCCGCCGTGGCGTCGGTGGACGATGTCGAGGCCTTCGCGCGTGAGGTCGGCGGTCCGGTGGTGATCAAGACCGTGCGCGGCGGCTACGACGGCCGCGGGGTGGTGATGGCGTCTTCGGTGGACGAGGCCCGCGACGTGGTGGCGCGCTACCTCGACGACGGCGTCGCAGTCATGGTCGAGGAACGGGTGGCGATGCGTCGTGAGCTCGCGGCGCTGGTCGCGCACTCACCGTTCGGGCAGGGCGCGGCGTGGCCGGTGGTGGAGACGGTGCAGCGCGACGGGATCTGCGTGACGGTGCTGGCGCCCGCGCCCGGACTGTCCGAGAAACTCGGGTCCGCCGCGTCGGAGCTGGCGCTGCGACTGGCCAGCGAGCTGGGCGTGGTCGGCGTGCTGGCGGTGGAACTGTTCGAGACCGTCTCTGGTGAGTTGATGGTCAACGAACTCGCGATGCGCCCGCACAACTCCGGGCACTGGACCCTGGACGGCGCCCGCACCTCGCAATTCGAGCAGCATCTGCGCGCGGTGCTGGACTACCCGCTGGGCGACACATCGCCGACGGCGCCGTTCACGGTGATGGGCAACGTCCTCGGTGCCGCCGAGGCGCCGGCCATGTCGATGGACGAGCGTGTGCACCACCTGTTCGCCCGGATGCCCGACGCCAAGGTGCACCTCTACGGCAAGCAGGAGCGGCCGGGACGCAAGATCGGGCACGTCAACGTCGCCGGCGCGGATGCCGAGGTGCTGCGAGAGCGCGCCGAGCGGGCCGCACACTGGTTGTCGCACGCACAGTGGACCGACGGATGGGATCCTCACGCATGAGCGCTCGGGTAGGCCTGATCATGGGCAGCGACAGCGACTGGCCGGTGATGTCCGACGCCGCCGAGGCGCTCGCCGAGTTCGACGTGCCGTTCGAGGTCGGCGTCGTCTCGGCGCACCGCACGCCCGGGCGGATGTTGTCCTACGCGCAGGGTGCGGCTGAGCGCGGCCTGTCGGTGATCATCGCCGGAGCCGGCGGGGCGGCGCACCTGCCGGGGATGGTCGCCTCGGCCACGCCATTGCCGGTCATCGGGGTGCCGGTGCCGCTGGCCCGGTTGGACGGGATGGACTCGCTGCTGTCGATCGTGCAGATGCCGGCCGGGGTGCCGGTGGCCACGGTGTCTATCGGCGGGGCTCGCAACGCCGGGCTGCTGGCGGTGCGGATCCTGGGCTCGTCGGATGCCGCGCTGCGGGAACGGATGGCGGCATTTCAGGCCGGGCTGGAGAAAATGGTGCTCGAGAAGGACGAAGCGCTGCGCCAGCGACTGCTGGGGGAGTAGGTCCTGCCTTTGCGTTGAGACTGCGCTCAGGGCGGGAAAGTGCGAGTGCGCGTCGCCGTCAGTGCAGTGTCAACGCCGGGGAGCCGGCTGGCCAAATCGCCCCACACGTCGGGCTCTTCAATGGGATGAACCTCATACGCGGCGTAGCTCTCGTCCACCTCAGCGCAGCGACGGCGGGACAAGAGCCTTACGACGCCTTGAGGACGAGGACGGGTTCGGCGGTCGTCACCGGCATGGACACCGGGTAGTGGCCGGTGTCGACAGCGTGTGTTCCGACATCGATCATCGCTGATGCGCGTGACCAGCGGGTTTTGCCGTCCCACCCGCAGTCGCACCGAGCGGTGTAGCGGAACGTGGTCCCATCGATGTAGGCCTGCATGTCGTGAAAATTACCCATGGACAATGAGAACCAAC